>URJQ01000006.1 GCA_900548195.1 uncultured Prevotella sp. | reverse complement strand
ATTCCTCCAAAAGGAGTGAGTTTCTCGGATTTTATTTGTACTTTTGCCATGTCATTCAGAGTTTTTATCTATCTGTTTTGCGACACTAAGGTAAGTGAAATTTCTGACATGGCAAAATCCTGAGCAACTTTTTGTTGCTCAGGTACTTATAAAAAACGTTAAAGTATAATGCTGCGGAAATAAGGATAATGATATTTTTATTGTTTTTCTTATATTTTTGTTTATTGATATTTTATGGAAAGACAACAAAACAACTAATCAAACACCTCACGAAGCACATCCCAAGATTTCAAAGCATGAAAATCAGGAATATGCAAAGTGTAAAAGCGCAGCAGCACCTCTATTACATTATTTCTTTGCACGCGCGAGAAGCGAAACAAATGCATATTTGAAGCCGACATCCTCATCAGATTACGAATATTACGCGCCTCTTCACTTCCAAGGAAATCCTTGTGCGTAGGCGGATAATGCGTGAACAATCCTGCTCTAAGGTCAAAAAAATCTCCGTCAGCGTAATCATCCACATTCGGATAAAAACCCAAAAACTTTGAAACCCTTATCATAAACATAAGGTGAAAATTGGCGGAAGCTACACTGGAAGCATCATACCACACGAGACTGTTCTCCACAAAATCATATAAATAAGGATTATATTGCTCCGAACGAGTGGCAAGACACAGAAACTCCGCGATGAAAAATGATACGCATAGTTTCACATTATCATAATGCAACGTGACGTATGGCTCCGCTATCCTCGCCTCCTTCAACTGAGGAAGCAATGTGGCTGAACGACGGTCGTAATTCACTTCGAGAATGCTCAACGGCTGAAAGTACTGACGACGCACACCGCCCTTGCCCAACTTGGGCACACGCCATATCACGCTCACCCTGCCATACTCGCGGGTAAGCAAATCTATGATAAGACTGCGGTCGCCATACTTCACTGTCCTCAAAACTATACAACGGGTCTTTTCCTGCATTTTTAAGCCTTGTTTTGCGTGATTTTAGGGCAAAATTAGTATTTTTTATCCAAAACATAAAGAAATTTCAAGAAAAATTTGGAGATTTCGAAAAAAAGCAGTACCTTTGCATCCGCTAAATGAAACGAATAGAGAAACGCTTCATCACAAAGTGAATAATATCTCTCATTTTCATAGTAGCTACACTTCAATGGTCCCTTCGTCTATCGGTTAGGACGAGAGATTTTCATTCTCTAAAGAGGAGTTCGACTCTCCTAGGGACTACAAAGCAAATATCTTATTCGTCATCTCGGTGTGATTCGATACCAGCAACGTTGTCGGATTGCTTTTGTCATGCAAAGCTATTCGGTAAACTGGGACAAGGTGGCGAAGGATTTCAATAAGAAGTCCGCCAGGGCAGCCTGATAAGCGCAAGACCCAAGGCTAAAAATTATTAACTCATTCAAATCAAACCACTAAAATGGCAAATCACAAATCATGTGAAAAGAGAATCCGTCAGACTAAGACAAAGACTCTTCACAACAAGTACTACGCTAAGACTATGCGTAACGCAGTTCGTAAATTCCGTGCAACTACTGACAAGGAGGAGTGCATCAAGATGCTTCCTGCTCTCCAGAAGATGCTCGACAAGCTTGCTAAGCGCAACATTATCCACAAGAACAAGGCTGCTAACATCAAGTCAAGTCTCGCTCTTCAGATCAATAAGCTCGGCTAATTTTCACCCCAGACCATCGCTCTTTTGCCAAAATAGCTCGTCTATCAGATGGTCTTCTGCCCTAAAAAGCAGACTTTAAAAAGACATAACACAAGATTGTTTCCATAATAATTTTTTGTTGGAGGCTGCAGCCCGGGGTGGGTAGCAGCCTCTTTTTTATTCCCACCCCACCCCATCAATCCCGCCATCTTCCTCAACACATCACCCAGTCACAGTGCCAGCACCACCACAAAAAGGTTCCCTAAAGAGTCCGCCACCGTGTCGGGCGCGTCACCGCCCGATATAATCACCCCGCTATTTCGCCCCTTTCGCGCGCACGCACGTAAGAAAACCACCCAAACACTTGTTTTTTCCAATTCTTTTTAGTACCTTTGCAAAAGAATAAAACCAAACTAAATCAAGACAAAAAATATCACCAACATAAAATGGAAGAAACGCAAAACAAAGAAACAAACTACACCGGCAGTAGCATTCAAGTGCTCGAAGGTTTAGAGGCAGTACGTAAGCGTCCAGCCATGTACATAGGAGACATCTCCGAAAAAGGACTCCACCACCTCGTAAACGAAACAGTCGACAACTCTATCGACGAAGCAATGGCAGGCTACTGCGACCACATCGAAGTCACAATCAATGAAGACAACTCCATCACTGTACAGGACAACGGACGTGGTATCCCAGTAGATGATCACCCTAAGCTCCACAAATCTGCACTCGAAGTAGTAATGACCGTGCTACATGCCGGAGGTAAGTTCGACAAAGGTTCTTACAAAGTCAGCGGTGGTCTTCACGGAGTAGGCGTCAGTTGCGTAAACGCCCTCTCGTCACACATGCTCTCGCAAGTGTTCCGCGATGGTAAAATCTACCAGCAAGAATACGAACAGGGAAAGCCTCTCTACCCTGTAAAAATCGTAGGTGATACTGATAAGAGAGGCACACGCCAGCAATTCTGGCCTGATAGCACAATATTCACCACCACAACATACAAATACGACATCATAGCACGTCGTATGCGTGAGCTCGCTTTCCTCAATGCTGGAATCAAAATCACGCTCACAGACCTCCGTCCTGAGCTCGATGAAAACGGCAATGTCCCAGAAGGCTGGAAACCAAAGGTTGAGATTTTCCACGCTGAAGACGGACTGAAAGAGTTCGTGCGCTACGTCGATCGTCACCGCACTCACCTCTTCGATGACGTCATCTACCTCAAGACAGAGAAAAACGGTGTGCCTATCGAGGTCGCTATCATGTATAATACTGACTACAGCGAGAACATCCACTCCTACGTCAATAATATCAACACCATCGAAGGCGGTACTCACCTCCAGGGATTCCGCACCGCTCTCACACGCACACTCAAGTCTTACGCCGACAATGAGCCTACTCTCGCAAAGCAAATCGAAAAGGCAAAGATAGAAATATCTGGCGAAGACTTCCGTGAAGGCATCACTGCTGTCATCAGTGTCAAGGTTGCTGAACCTCAATTCGAAGGACAGACCAAGACAAAGCTCGGAAACTCCGAAGTAGCAGGAGCCGTTCAGCAGGCTGTAGGCGAAGCTCTCACCTACTACCTCGAAGAGCATCCTAACGAAGCAAAGAAGATATGTGAGAAGGTTATCCTCGCCGCTACTGCCAGAATCGCAGCTCGCAAGGCACGTGAAAACGTGCAGCGTAAGAATCCTATGACTGGTGGAGGACTCCCAGGTAAGCTCGCTGACTGCTCTTGTCGTGACCCTAAGCAGACTGAGATATTCCTCGTCGAGGGTGATTCCGCTGGTGGCTCTGCTAAGCAAGGACGTGATCGCCATACACAAGCCATACTCCCACTCCGTGGTAAGATTCTTAACGTGGAGAAAGTGCAGTGGCATAAGGTGTTCGAATCTGAGTCTGTAAGCATCATTCTCCAAGCTATCGGAGTGCGATTCGGCGTTGATGGCAACGATACAAAGGAGGCTAACATCGACAAACTGCGCTACGACAAGATTATAATCATGACCGATGCCGACGTCGATGGTTCTCACATCGACACACTTATCATGACTCTCTTCTTCAGATTCATGCCACAGGTCATACAGGAAGGTCACCTTTACATTGCTACTCCACCACTCTATCAGTGCTCATACAAGAACAATAAGGAGTATTGCTACACCGAACAGGATCGTCTCAACTTCATCGACAGATACTGTAATGGCAACCCTGACGACTCTCGCCTGCACACTCAGCGATACAAAGGTCTTGGTGAAATGAACCCAGAGCAGCTTTGGGACACCACCATGAACCCTGAATCACGCCTCCTCAAGCAAGTTACCATCCAGAATGCAGCAGAAGCTGACGAAATATTCTCTATGCTTATGGGCGACGATGTAGAGCCTCGCAGACAGTTCATCGAGATGAATGCCACATACGCTAACATCGATGCGTAAACGCAAAGCAATGGGATAACAATCCTAAAGCAATGGGATGATAATCCTAAAGCAATGGGATGATAATCCTAAAGCAAATATAAAAGACCGCAACCTCACGGTATTCCCACCTTAAACAATGCTACTAAAGCACCGTAAGGTTCACATACAGCCGTGAGGTTGCGCTCGTTTTCTTTTATATGTGCACTCGTTTTCTTTTATATGTGCGCTCATTTTCCTACATATATGCGCTCGTTTTCTATTATATGTAAGTGGCTTTCATAATAAGAAAAACGAGCAATAGAAAGGCAGAAGCATCACTTCTACAATGGTAAATGCGCTTAATATAAAGACAAAAGCAGGCTACAAGAACGTTGAAGCAAACCTTCTACCCTCTAAAAGAAAAGAATACACATACTATTTCACTGGCAAATAAGCGACAAAACAAGACCTTTGTGTCTCCTAAAACGCTGACAAGATATTTTGAAGAGCATATTTCATAAATTCCTTATCTTCCTGTTACTCTCCATTTCTGCGGGAGTGATGAATGCCAAAGACAGGTATTTCATCTGTCATCCTACGGCAGAGAAAGGTGAAGAAGTATGGTTTCACAGCATCTTACCTATCAACGAGCTCCCTGATAGCGCCTCTATCTCCATTTCCACCACAGGCTTTGTCCTCGTATATGTCAATGGAAGAAACGCCACTACAGCGACTTTATGGCCCTATAGACCAAACAATTCTCCGGGTATTGCATCACAGGACATCGACATCACTACCCTATTGTCCTACGGACGCAATGTCATCTCCATCTGGTATGCACCATGTCTCCAGCCTCTCAGCCCGACATTAGGCTCTATAGGCAATGCTTTCACGACGCATTCAGACAGCATTTCTGACAGAGAATACAATGCTTTCGCAACACATTCAGACAGCATTTCTGACAGAGAAAACAATGCTTTCGCAACGCAATACCAAGGCTCTCAAACTGGAGATTGCCAGATTTCAGTCTGCATCACCACCGTCACTGAAGGCAAAGAGCAACGCTTTTGCAATACGGAAAGGGACTGGCTATGCAGCATTGCCGCTGGAAAAATGACCCGAAAAGGTGAAGATTACGACGCAACGGCTTACCAGCAAGACTGGAAATCATTCATCTATGCCGTCACCCCACTATGGATTGGCGCAGAGAAATCAATGCTGTCACACCCCATCCTCAATGACATCCCTGACATTCCACTGCGTGCAAGGAAAATCTTTGAGCCAATATCAGTCTATGAAAGCAATGATACCACCCGCTGTTATTTCCCCCTTGGCGCGGAAGGACAGATAAGACTGACGATCAGAGGGGCAAGAAAAGGACAGGAAATCGACGTCAACGGTATGAGATACCGCTGCATCGGCAAGATGGATGAGCAGTTTTTTACACGCTTTACCACCGTCAAGACCGACTCTATCATTATCACAAGCCGCGACGGAACGAAGCTTCCAGAACTGGCTGACGCCGAGATAATAGAACTAAAACCCGATGAATCCGCTCGAATAGGGTTCTAATCACTGACTAATAAGATAGGTTTCTGCGCCTGAAATGATAGTAATGTGACAGTAAAACCTATGGTATCAGCCACTAAATACAAGGATATAATATATGGAAAAAATAAAGGAACTGAGCATAGAGCGCATCAGAGAGAACTGTGACGTTCCCTCTTTAGGCGATGATCTCCTGCTTTTCAGCGAACTGAAGATGCTTCCTCAGCTTGACGAACCAAGGAGAATGAACTGCCTTATCGTGGCTGTCTGCACCGGAGGTAAGGGTGGTTACATTCTAAACCAGAAGGAACATGCCATCAAAAGCGGTGATGCCATGATTCTAACTGATGGACAAGTGGTGGACAAAATATGGATGAGCGACGACATAAAGGGTATTGCACTGCTCATTTCCAATCCTTTCATCTTCGAAATCCTAAAGGATGTGCGCAATCTTAGCCTCCTTTTCCTCCTTACTCGCAATCATCCTGTCTTCCCAATGGTAAGCAAAGAGATAAGGACTGCAAATGAATACTTCAAGATGATCGAAGAGAGAGTGGTAGGAATGGACTATCCTTTCCGTAAGGATGTGCTGCGTCTGCTGCTCCTTACCATGATTTATGACCTTGGAAGCGCCTACTATCGCGTGATGAACTCTTCGGAATTGTTCAGTTATGACACGAAAGGCGAGAAGGTGTTTGTGGAGTTTATACAGCTCGTAGAGAAGCATTGCCGCCACGAAAGACGCGTCAGTTGGTATGCAGAGCAGCTTGGTCTCACTCCTAAATACCTGTCGGAGATAATAAGTAACGTAAGTAAATGCACTCCAAATGCGTGGATTGACAAGTACGTAACCAAGGAAATACGCATCCTTCTCCGTCAGACAGACATGAAAATCTGTGATATTGCAAAGGAATTAAACTTCCCAAACCAGTCTTTCCTCGGCAAATACTTCCGTGAAAACGTAGGTGTCAGCCCTAATAAATATCGTAAAGGCATCGAGGGAGAGTAGTTTTATGACAATAAAGCGAAAAGAAGTAAGCTATCATTGTATAGTATTAGTACAATAAAGCGAAAAGAGAAAAATACCATTGTCTATCCTATTATAGGATGAAAGCATAAAGGTATTCTTCTCTTTTCGCTTTTTTTGATTGTAAAAGCAATGGTTTCGTAGTGCGAAATCAATCGTTATGCTTGATATAACCATCGATTTCAAGTTGCTTAGCGCATTCTTCGAGCCACTGATACCATTCTTTTCCGAAGCGTCGGATTAAGGGTTCACGGAGGAATTTCCACACTGGGAGGCGCAATTCACTACCCTTTTCCCTCGCACATTTGCAGACACTCCACTGATTATAGTTGAGTCCTACGAGACCATCACCAAGCTTTACCTCGCGAATAGGATAGAGAGCACAACTGATAGGCTTGCAGAAAGAGGACTTACCTGCACGGAATGCCTTTTCAGTAGCGCAGAGACAGCAGTTGTGAATGCACTTTCCGTCTATCTCAATGTCATCATAATATGTGAAAACGCAATCCTTTCCGCCTACGATACTTGTGACAAGGTCGCCTTCCTGATCGGTGTAAGCGACTCCTTGTTTGTCTATTACGGCTTGAGCAGATGCACTCAGGTCGTTCCACACTATGTCGAGAGAGTTTTCCAGAGCAGTTATTTCATCGAGAGTGACCGGTGCTCCGGCATCTCCTTCGATGCAACATTCGCCCTTGCACTTCTCAAGATCACAGCAGAAGTACTCGGTAAATATGTCTGACGACAGGATAACGTCGCCTACTTGTATCATTGGTGCCATTAGTTGGTTGAGTGGTTGTCGGTTGGGGGTTATTGGTTTGGGATTGTGGAGTAAAGGTTATCGGGGATTATCACGATGTTATTGGGGATTATCACCATGTTATCGGGTCACGATTATTGGCAATGAGGTAGGTATTACACTGCGAAAAATGATGATTACCGAACCATCCTCCACGATTAGCAGAAAGGGGTGAAGGATGAACAGACTCAAGAATGAGGTGACGACTCTTGTCTATCAGTTTGCTTTTGCTACGTGCATATCCTCCCCAAAGGATGAAAACGACGTGCTCTTGCGTCTCAGAAACCTTTCGTATGACAGCATCCGTAAACTCTTCCCATCCTTTTCTCTGATGCGAACCAGCCTCATGCTCACGTACAGTCAGCGTAGCGTTGAGGAGAAGAACGCCTTGTTCAGCCCAGCGACGCAAGCTTCCATTGTATGATCTCACCCCTTTCTGAGCCGCAACAGCCGACAATTCTGGTACGGTACCTATGTCATTCTTCACTTCCTTGAAGATATTAACGAGAGAAGGAGGGAGCTGTATGCCGTCTTTTACAGAGAAACAGAGACCTTCAGCCTGTCCAGGTCCGTGGTAAGGGTCCTGTCCGAGGATGACGACCTTTACCTTATCGAGAGGGCAAAGGTTGAAAGCATTGAAGACTTCGCTTGCTGGCGGGTAGCATATATGATGCTTATATTCTTCGTGAACGAAGGCAGAAAGGCGCTGGAAGTAATCCTTTTGAAACTCTTCTTGCAGGGCTTTACTCCATGATTCTTCTATTTTCACCATGTTATTACGCTGTTATTGGATTATGAGGGGCTGGCTTTGCCTGCCAGAGATGGGGGATTGCGACAGCCAAAGACTGGACTTTTGCCTGCCAAGGACGGCTGTCTATCGGGCTGGGAATAAAGGCAGATGTGCACCCCATCATTGGTTCCAGCGTTTGGGAGCTGGGTGAGACGAGATGCACATCAGATTTATTTAGCCTTAAAAGGATCGCTATTGTGTTGCTTAATCGACGATAAGGTTCTCACCAGTCATGTCGGCAGGCTTCTCCAGACCCATGATATGGAGGATAGAAGGAGCTACATCGGCAAGACGTCCGTCCTTGACAGTGGCAGAATTATTGTCTGTCACATAGATGAAAGGAACAGGATTGAGTGAGTGAGCAGTGTTAGGAGTGCCGTCAGGATTGATAGCATTGTCAGCATTACCGTGGTCAGCGATGATGATAGCCTCGTAACCAGTAGCCTTAGCAGCCTCGATAACCTCGCGAACGCAGTTGTCCACAGCCCAAACAGCCTTAGCTATAGCGTTGTAAACGCCAGTGTGACCAACCATATCACCATTAGCAAAGTTGACAACGATGAAGTCATACTCATCCTTCTTGATGTTAGCCACGAGCTTATCCTTTACCTCGTATGCAGACATCTCAGGCTTGAGGTCGTAAGTAGCGACCTTAGGAGAAGCCACGAGCACACGGTCTTCGTTCTCATAAGGAGCCTCTCTACCGCCATTGAAGAAGAAAGTAACGTGAGCATACTTCTCAGTTTCAGCAGTATGGAGCTGCTTTTTGCCCTGCTGAGAAAGGTATTCTCCGAGAGTATTCATTACGTTCTCCTTAGGGAAGAGAATTTCCACACCCTTGAAAGAAGCGTCGTATGGAGTCATGCAGAAGTATTTGAGACCAGGGATAGTCTTCATTCCCTGCTCTGTGAGGTCCTGCTGAGTGAGCACCTGAGTAAGTTCCTTTGCACGGTCATTACGGAAATTGATGAAGATAACAACGTCGCCTTCCTCAATTTTACCGTTAACGGCAGAGTTGGAGATAGCCTTAACGAACTCGTCAGTGACGCCTTCGTCGTAGCTTTCCTGCATAGCCTGCACCATATCAGTAGCCTGTTTGCCTACGCCAGCAGTGATAAGGTCGTATGCTTCCTTAATACGCTCCCAACGCTTATCGCGGTCCATAGCGTAGAAACGTCCGATGATGCTTGCGATAGCAGCGACATTAGCCTTACAAACGTCAGAAATCTGCTCGATAAAGCCCTTACCAGAGTGTGGGTCGGTGTCGCGTCCGTCCATGAAACAGTGAACGAAAGTCTGGTCTTTGAGTCCAAATTCCTTACCTATCTCGATGAGCTTGAAGAGATGATCGAGAGAAGAGTGAACGCCGCCATTAGAAGTAAGTCCCATGAGATGGAGCTTCTTACCAGTCTCTTTAGCGTATGCATAAGCGGCAACGACCTGTGGATTCTTAGAAATCGAACCGTCCTTGCATGCACGATTGATCTTTACGAGGTCCTGATAAACGATACGTCCAGCTCCGATATTGAGGTGACCCACCTCAGAGTTACCCATCTGTCCGTCAGGAAGACCTACATCTTCACCAGACGCCTGAAGCTGAGAGTGAGAAGAAATAGCTGTAAGATAATCCAGATAAGGTGTAGGAGTGTTGTAGATAACATCACCTTTACCATGCTTACCGATTCCCCATCCGTCGAGAATCATCAGAAGTGCTTTCTTTGCCATTTTATATATTGTTGATTTTGATTTACCTTCCGCATCGTGCAATGTGAGTCGGTGAGAGTTATTTGTTTTTGTTATGTCGGGTAGTCCCTAAATGTTTGGGTCATGAGATAACCGTAAATAGCTAATAACCGAATACTTTGAGCGAATGCGAAACAAATATTTTTTATTTCCTTTCGACTTACAAAGGTACTGTTTTCTTATGAAAACAACAAGAAAATCAGTTGTATTTTTTCACCCACTCCGATATTTTTGTTTTAAGATAAGCGATAAAGCCTTCATCGCCTATTACGTCAATGTCGTCGTATAGTCCGAGTACGAATCTGCCAATGCCAAGATAGCTGCAGACCTCGGTGCGGAAAAGCCATTTTCCATCCTCAGTCGGAGCGGTGGAAGGTAGGGCTTCCGGGTATTCTTCGAGGAGGATATTGTGCGACAACTGACCGAGTTTCATCTCTACGATGGTGCGCTCTTCTCCTGAGAAATTGAAGATGTCAGTGTGGACAGGCTTATGCTTCTCTTCATTTTCCCATTGCTGTTCGAGCAGTTCCACGCTTCCCATTCTGGACAATTTGAATGTCTTGTTGGTTCCGCTCTTCAGTTCATGACATCTGATGTCATTATTGTTATTCATGAAGAGAAATGGCTCTACGATTCTGTCGCTGACGGTTTTGCTATGTGGCGAAGAATAATCCACGATTTTCACCTGCAATTTGAACTTGATTGCCTCATGTAGAGTGCGCATGATACGGCTGACATTCCTTCTCATTTTCTCATTTTGGAGGATGCGGAAGTCATAGAAACGCTCCAGTTTTTTGGACAGTTCCTTCATGCGTATCGTCTTTATCTCACTGTTTTCCAGCAGTTGACGCATCAGTACAGCTTCCTCATCGGTGAACTGAACGAGGTCGAAAATCTCCTTGAAGAATGGAGATTCACGTGAGATAAAATAGTATTGCTTATGCTTTTCGATGACAAACCCAGACTGACGGAAGAAGTCAATGTAGTAATACAGAGACCTTCGGGATATGCCTACTTCTTTGCATATCTCGTCAGTGGTGTAATGTCTGTTCTGTATTAGCAGGAGCAGGAGGTCGAGTTCTCTTTTGAGGTGGTCGTGTCTCATTCTTTTCCGAAATCGATGGTGAGTTGTCTATCCACTACTCCTGCGAAAGTGAGGCGGTGGTATGGTGATGGTCCATGCTCTCTGATGGCGGCGTAGTGGGCTTTTGTAGGGTAGCCTTTGTTCTTTTTCCACTGGTAGGCTGGGTATTCCTCGTCTATCCGCTTCATGAAATCATCACGGTAGGTCTTTGCCAGGATGGAGGCTGCCGCTATGGATAGGTACTTTCCGTCGCCTTTTACTATCGTGGTGCTGGGGAGAGGGGATGATATCATATCAGCCGGTGACGCGGCTGACACTGTGGCGGTGACGCTCTGAGAGATGGCGGCGGCTCTTTCTTCCGGGGAGAGGGTGGCGAAAGGGATGTATGGCTTGAACTTGTTGCCATCCACTATTACGGCTTCGGGACGTAGGGAGAGACGATCGAGGGCGCGGTGCATAGCGAGGATGGAGGCGTTGAGGATGTTGATATGGTCTATTTCCTCTGCTGTGACGACACCAACAGCCCATGCAAGGGCATCACGCTCTATCTGCTCTCGAAGGAGATAGCGCTTCTTCTCGGATAGCTGCTTGGAATCATTGAGGGTCTCATTGACGTAATCGTCGGGCAATATGACTGCCGCGGCAAAGACGGGACCTGCCAAACAGCCTCTTCCTGCTTCGTCGCAGCCGGCTTCTATTTTGGATTCGTAGTATTTATTCAGGAGCATTTCTTTGGGGGTGGGGAAAATATCCGCCGATAACGCGACGGACACGGTGGCGGGATTCCTTATTTCGCGAAGGACCAGATGATGATGCCTGCCGTGGTGGAGACATTGAGGGAGTGCTTGGTGCCGTACTGCGGGATTTCGAGACAGCCGTCACAATGGTCAATAACCTCTTGATGTACGCCTTTTACTTCATTTCCGAGGATTACGGCATACTTCTTTCCTTCCTCTGGTCGGAAATCATTGAGCATGGTGGAGCCGTGGCATTGCTCTACTGCAAGCACTTCGTAGCCCTGCTGATGGAGCGACTGGAGGGCTTCGAGAGCGGTAGGGAAATACTTCCAATCGACGCTATCCTCCGCTCCGAGGGCTGTCTTGTGAATCTCCTGCTGTGCTTTCAGTGTGCATTCCCTTGCCGTCTGAAGGGCAGAAGGGTCAGTGACATGAGCCTCATCGACAGAATATGGCGTGGCGGTGATGCCACAAAGATATATGCTCTCCACGCGGAAAGCATCGCTTGTGCGGAATACGCTGCCTACATTATACAACGAACGGACGTCATCAAGCACCACAATGAGGGGCAGTTTCTTTGACTTTTGAAACTCCTCCACTGTGAGGCGGTGCATTTCTAATATACTTAGTTTGGGGTTGGAAGACATAATTTTGTTGTTTGGTTGTTTTGTTGTTTAGTTGTTTTGTTGTTCGACAGTCCAGCCTTCATTTTAATTCAATCAACCAAACAACTAAACAACAAAACAACTAAACAACAAATTTAGAACATCTTATTAACTCTCTCTATTCCAGCGACAAGAGTATCGATTTCCTCTTTAGTGTTATAGAGAGCAAAGGATGCGCGTACCGTGCCCTGAATACCAAGACGGTGCATAAGTGGCTCAGCGCAATGGTGACCAGTACGAACAGCTATGCCGAGGCGATCGAGCAGTGTTCCCATATCAAGATGATGGATATCACCGACGAGAAAACTGATGACAGCATCCTTATCAGGTGCCGTTCCGAAGATTTTCATGCCCGGAATCTGCTGCATCTTCTCCATTGCATAGCGTGTCAGTTCACGCTCATGGGCAGTGATATTATCAATACCGAGGTCGAGCATATAGTCTATAGCGCGTGCAAGTCCATGAGTAGCCACATAGTCAGGTGTGCCAGCCTCGAATTTGAACGGCAGTTCGGCATAGGTTGTTTTCTCGAAAGTCACTGTACCAATCATCTCTCCCCCACCCTGATATGGCACCATTTTCTCCAGCCATTTCTCTTTTCCGTAGAGCACACCGATGCCAGTAGGACCGTACATCTTATGTCCGGAGAATGCGAAGAAATCACAATCGAGGTCTTTCACATCGACATGGATATGCGGAGCGCTCTGTGCGCCATCGACAAGGACAGGTATGTCATGCTGGTGTGCGCGGCGGATAATCTCTTTGACAGGGTTTACAGTGCCGAGGACATTGCTGACATGCGCCACGCTGACGAGCTTAGTGCGCTCATTGAGCATGGAATCGAAAGCATCGAGGTCGAGTACGCCTTCGTCAGACATAGGAATAACGCGGAGACGAATGCCTTTCTTGAGTCCCTGCAGCTGCCAAGGCACGATATTGGAATGGTGCTCCATAGTGGAGATAATGACCTCGTCGCCTTCCTTCATGAATGAATCGCAGAATGAACTCGCCACGAGATTCATGCTCTCAGTGGTGCCGCGAGTGAAGATAATCTCCTGAATTTTATCAGCATTGATAAACTGTCTCACCTTCTCACGCGCCGCCTCATGCAGGTCAGTGGCTTGCTGAGAGAGGTAATGCACGCCTCTATGGACATTAGCATTGACGTTGAGATACTCCTCACGCATAGCGTCGAGGACGCAAAGGGGCTTCTGAGTGGTAGCTCCATTGTCGAGATATACGAGAGGTTTGCCATAAACCTCGCGTGAGAGGATAGGGAAATCCGCTCTAACTTTATTTATATCGTAGTTTGCCATTTTCTTTTCTGCAACGGTTGTTATCAGGATGCAAAGTTACTGAAAAATATTAAGGTATGCAAAAATCGGGGATTGATTTTTCCCAAAAGGGGAAAAGGTGGTTATATTAGCACTTAACACACTGATATAAAGATGATTATCAAATGTTATCGCAAGTAATTCTGATGGCAATGGCTTTTGGCTTTGCAATATGATGTAGCAGAGAAAATTGGTCTATTTTTCCGTATTAGAACAGGCACCACAAAGCGGTCTTATAATATATTGATATTCAACATGTTACAAAAGCATAGTTTTTACGTCCTAATATCTATGCTTTTACGATGCAATAACTATGATATTAGGAGGTAAAAGCTATGTTATTGCGATGTGAAAACTTTGATATTGCGGAATAATGGCTTTGCTGTCTTGCTTTTGTTCGATTTTTCCATGATATTAAATGCATAATTTAAGTAGAATGAAAGAAATGCTGTTTTACTACATGATGATACTATAAATCGACGGACGATGGAGCTTTTTTAGACTGAAAAATATGGTGATACACTGAGAATGCTCATGTTTTTACTTATTTTAAGTTAATTATCATTAAACCTTAACTATGTTTAACTACGAAAATATTGCATTGAACTGTTTGTGCACACTCAGACACTAACTTTGCACCCAGATACAAATATCACCGCAATAAGCGGGAAATAAACGAGAATAATAACAAATAAAAAGGATACTATTATGAAAAAGAATGCTACAATGGGTGCGAACAATGGTCAGATGATGATGAATAACGGTTCGGTAATCATGAAGAAAGGTGCAACAATGGACACCAACGTAATGGCTTCACTCGTAAGCAAAGCCAGCAGATACATCTCCGAGGCAAAGGCTTTCGGAGAAAAGATGCTGGCGAAAGTGGCAGCAATCTATAGTAAAGAACTGGAGATAGAGGTGAATCCAGCACAGACTTGGGCACTGATAAAGGCGCAGATGGCTTTCGGCACGGTATTATTGACTCTCAATTACCTTCCACTTTTGATTCTTTCTTTGATTTGGTGTGGTGTGGCTTGCTTGAAGGCTAAGGAGTGTTTAGGGGATAAGGAATAGTAAATAGGGAATAGGGAATAAATAATAGGGAATAGGAGATTAGACTAAAAACCTGAGCGTTAAGCCTCAAGAGTATAGTCTAATCTCCTATTCCCTATTATCTATTTCCTATTCCCTATATACGTGTTACTTGCAAAGCTTACAACCTTCACACTTGGAAAGCTCGCCACGGAAACGCTTTTCCACGAGATGATGGAGGCGATCACGCAATGGCGCCATCTGAATGCGGTCGATTACCTCGCCAACGAATGCGGTCTGGAGAAGCATTCTCGCCTCTTCGAGGGAGATGCCACGCTGCTGCATATAGAAGAGAGCCTTGTCATTGAGCTGTCCCACCGTAGAGCCGTGGGCACACTTCACGTCATCCGCATAGATTTCAAGCATCGGTTGGGTGAACATACGCGCCTGCTTAGTGGCGCAAAGGTTCTGGTTTGTCATCTGCGAAGCCGTCTTCTGAGCATCTTTTCTGACGAGCACACGACCAGCAAAAGCGCCAACAGCCTGCTCGTCAACCACGTATTTGTAAAGTTCTTGCGAAGAACAATGTGGCACACGATGGTCGATAAGCGTGTTATTATCCACATGCTGCTGTCTATCCTCAATGGTGCAACCATTCATATAGCATTCAGCACCCTCACCAGAGAATACGAGGTCGGTGCGATTACGAGTCACACCATTATGCAATGTGATGACATTATGATCCACGCGGGAGTTTGCCTGCTGAAGGATATACACATTGCTCACGCGTACATTCTTATAATGAGTCTCCTCAAGGCAAGTCATATCGAGGTGAGCACCATCGCCTACCATCACTTCCACTACCTGAGTGGTGAGGAAATTGCGGTCGTCAGCGGCGTGGTCGCAGAAGAGTATTCGTGCGTCAGCACGGTCTTCGAGGTAAATAAGCACGCGGCGATTGACCATAAGGTCAACGTCAGAGCGAAGGATATTTATCACTTGAAGGGTGCGATCCACCTTTACTCCCTTCGGGAAATATATCAGCAGGGCATCCTGAGCAAGCATGGTATTGAGCGATGTGATGGCATCCTTGTCGTCAGCCAACTGGCAATACATGGCACTCACTTTGCCAAAAGCCGCATGATCCGAGAAATCAGAGAGACTACCCACGAATACGCCTTCTGGAAGTTCTGCCTTTGGAAGGGCTTTCTTGTAGAAGGCATCATTCACGACGAAATAGAGCGAAGTGCTCATATTAGGCACATCACACTTGAAAGCATCGTAAGGATTTACCGGAATGTCAAAGCGATTGAGGTTGAGTCCGTAGTTCGGGGCAAAGAGAGCCTCGATGTCGGTGTATTTATACCTCTCTACCTTCTTCGTGGGAAAGCCCGCACGCTGGAAAGCTTCAAACGCTTCGTCGCGCTTGGAGTTCATCAATGCCGAACTATGCTTGCATATCATGTCCCTGCATTGATTGAAAATATCTATATATTGCTGAGCACTACCCATTTGTCACTTCCTGTTTAATCCAGTCATAACCGCGTGTCTCAATCTCCTTAGCGAGTTCCGGACCAGCAGTCTTCACTATCTTACCATTCCAAAGCACATGGATTACGCTTGGCTTTATCATGTCGAGGAGTCGCTCATAGTGAGTAATCACGATGGTGCTTGTCTTCTCCGTATGGAGCATATTGACACCTTCAGCGACGATGCGCATAGCATCCACGTCGAGACCAGAGTCTGTCTCGTCGAGAATAGACAAGGTAGGCTCGAGCATAGCCATCTGGAATATCTCGTTGCGCTTCTTCTCGCCGCCGGAGAAACCTTCGTTTACGCTGCGGTTAGCCAATTTGGAATCGAGCTGAACAATCTCTCTCTTCGCCTTCATGAGCTTGATAAACTCGCCAGCGGTGAGAGGTTCGAGACCCTGATATTTACGCTTTTCATTGATGGCAGCCTTCATAAAATTGGTCATTGACACGCCCGGTATCTCCACAGGATACTGGAAAGAGAGGAAGAGACCTTCGTGGGCACGATCCTCAGGCTTCATTTCAAGGAGGTTCTTGCCATTATACCAAGCTTCACCCTCAGTGACCTCATACAGAGGATTGCCCACGAGGACAGCGCTGAGTGTAGATTTTCCTGATCCGTTAGGACCCATGATAGCATGCACCTCACCGTCACCGATAGTGAGATTGATGCCCTTTAATATTTCTTTGTCGCCTATTCTGGCGTGAAGATTCTTTACTTCTAACATATTGTATGTATATTATTTATCTGTTTTATCCGCCTGTGAAATGGCGAATATCGGGGCTTTCTACTGCCCTTTTTATCCCACTGTGCCCTCAAGAGAGACAGCGAGGAGTTTCTGAGCCTCAACTGCAAACTCCATAGGGAGCTTCTGAAGCACCTCTTTGGCATAGCCATTGACGATGAGTCCCACAGCCTGCTCCATCGGAATGCCACGTTGCTGGCAGTAGAAGAGCTGGTCCTCACTGATTTTTGACGTAGTGGCTTCATGCTCGAAGACGGCTGTGTCATTGTGGACATCCATATATGGGAAGGTATGGGCTCCACATTCCGAACCGAGAAGGAGCGAGTCGCAGGAAGAATAATTTCGCGCATTGTCGGCATTTGACGTAGCACGAACCAGTCCGCGATATGAATTCTGCGAATGGCCAGCTGATATTCCCTTTGAGATAATCGTCGATTTGGTGTTCTTTCCGATGTGAATCATCTTGGTGCCGGTATCGGCTTCCTGATAATTATTTGTGACAGCAACGGAATAGAACTCAGCCACTGAGTTGTCTCCACGCAGTACGCAGGAAGGATATTTCCAGGTAATGGCAGAACCTGTCTCGACTTGAGTCCATGAAAGCTTAGAGCTCTCACCTCTAAGTTCGCCACGCTTGGTGACGAGATTGAGCACACCACCCTTTCCATTCTCGTCTCCAGGGTACCAGTTTTGCACTGTAGAATACTTTACCTCAGCCCTATCATTGACGATAATCTCGACGATAGCGGCGTGAAGCTGGTTTTCATCACGCATCGGAGCAGTACATCCCTCCAGATAAGAGACGTAAGAATCATCGTCAGCGATAATGAGAGTACGCTCAAACTGACCTGTATTTCTCGCATTGATGCGGAAATAAGAGCTCAATTCCATCGGGCAACGTACGCCTTTAGGGATATACACGAATGAGCCATCAGAGAAAACGGCAGAGTTGAGCGCAGCAAAGAAATTGTCGCGGTAGGACACTACCGTGCCGAGATATTTCTTCACGAGGTCAGGATGCTCCTTTATCGCCTCTCCGACAGACATGAAGATGATGCCCTTCTTCTTGAGTTCATCCTTGTAAGTGGTCTTTACTGAGACGGAATCCATGATAGCATCCACGGCAGTACCGCTGAGAGCGAGTCGCTCTTCGAGAGGAATACCGAGTTTGTCGAACGTCTTTTCGAGCTCAGGGTCAATCTCTTTATTGACTGGCTTCTTTGCCAAAGGGTCTGCATAATAAGAAATCCCCTGATAATCAATAGGCGGCACATTGACATGTGCCCATGTAGGCTGCTCAAGAGTCTGCCAATGACGGAAGGCTTTGAGACGAAACTCCAGCATCCAGTCGGGCTCTCCCTTCTTGGCAGAGATGAGTCTTACCACCTCTTCGGTAAGTCCTACAGGTATTATTTCCGTATGTACGTCAGTAGTGAAGCCGTATTCATATTTCTGTTCAGCCACTTGCTTGACATATTCATTCTTTTCTGACATTTGTATTACTTATATTTTAGGGTACAAAATTACTCAAATTATTTGGAATTGCCAAAAGCCTTAGGGCTTTATATCAAAAAATGGAAAACGAAAAAAGGAAAATGCAGGTTTGCATCCTTAGGATTGGCTCCTTTGGTAGATTGCAAACCTGTATTTCCCTTATTGGGTTCACGATTTGAAAGCTTTCGATTTACAATGTAAAAGGTTTCGATTCACGATGTAAAAGGTTTCGATTCACGATGTAAAAGCTTGGATTTCACATTCTGACTACATATTATTTTGATGTATAGAAGTCAGTAATTCTTCTTATTGCACGGGCACATACCGGGCAGAAATCCTGAACTTCATTGATTTTCATACGGCATTCCTGAGCCGGACGGTAACATCCTTTGGACTGATAGCCAGCGCCTTCAAATACTCCTACCACCTGAGTGCAAGCATTGAGCTTAGCCATCTGCTTGGCATTGTTGAGGTCCACGTCCTTATTATCAGGCACAGTAGGGTCGAGAGGTGTCGGGATAGGCTGATTCTTTGGCATCAAGTCAGCCCATTTCTTGCTGAAATCCTTCAGCGTAGTGAGGTTTGGCTCCCAAGGTTCGACGTCAGATGGGTACCATATTTCATCCATATCATCGTAAGCATACTCGTCGCCCAGACCGCCGTAAGAGTGTCCAAACTCATGTACAAAGACCTGCTTGAAGGTAGGATGGTCGCTTGTAGCGACGGTAACCTGATTATAAATGCCGCCACCACCATAGATATCACTATTGACAAGCACCATGATATGCTCGAAAGGAACGCCTGAAAGGAGGTCATACACTCTGTGCATATTCTTTGTAGTCAGGTATCTCTGGCTGTAGAAGGTATCATAATTGGTGGATGCAGCAGTGACATTCCACACATTACTGTGCGGTACACTTGGACCAGATTCGAGAGATGGGGCTGCGACAGCTACTACATTGAATTTATTTTTCAATGACTTGAAAGGCTCGCGCTCAAACAATGCCTCTACACTTCTCTCGCAATCAGTGTAGAATTTGTCCATCTGAGCCTCGGTATAGCCTTCTGCAAGGATGGCAAGGTCCACACATCCGGTGATGTCAGCTTCGCCTTTGTTTTCTCCACCCTTCACATCCGGATTGCCTTTCCATATATATCGGAAAGGAATGCCATTCTTTCCCACGTGTCTTATCAGAATATCCTTAGGGTCAACGGTATGCGTCATGGAGGCAATTACCTTGTGATGGCAGTCTGTGAGGGTCACTGTCACATCGACAGAAGCCTTTGGGAACGGCACGTTATAGCTGGTCTCGAAGGCTCTATCCACGCTTTTCGCCTCCTTATCCTGTATCCATTCCTGGAAAAGAGAAGAGAAAGTGGTCACATAAATCACCTTCTGAGTGGCGTGATCACGCACGGTCACTTGTCCGTTACCATTGAGAAACTTCTCCGCAAGACGATTTTTTCTGCCCGCCCAGCGGTCCTGTTTCTTCAGGTCTTCAAGGTAGATGCTCTGCTTTTGGGCATTTCCTGCAAAGATATAATCAAGGCGGAGAGTGTTGTCTTCGAAGTATTCATCGAACGACTGCGCCATTGCCATCATGCCATTCATCAGCATGACGAGGGCTAAAAGAATAATCTGAATTGGTTTTTTCATAGTTATAGAAAAAAAATCACCCAGTTACTCCTTATATATATAAAGGAGATAACCTGCATATATATAAGATATAACTGGGTGATTCATATTATTTTGTTATTAGATTTCCTTGTTTTTGGCTTGGCAGAGACTGCCTATAAGCATTAGAGAGACTGCTTAACCTCGATTTCCATGAATGTCTCGAGGATATCACCCTGCTGGATATCATTGAAGTTGACGAGGGAAATACCACACTCGAAGTTAGTGGCAACCTCCTTAACATCATCCTTAAAGCGCTTGAGAGCATTGATTTCAGCAGTATGAATCACGATACCATCACGGATAACGCGAGCCTTGTCAGAGCGGTGTACCTTGCCTTCGGTGACCATTGCACCAGCAACAGTACCCACCTTACTAATCTTATAGACCTCACGAACCTCAACCTGACCTGTGACAACTTCCTTCTTGACCTTATCAAGCATACCTTCCATTACGGAAGTGATATCATCGATAGCATCATAGATGACAGAATAGGTGTTGATTTCTACGCCATGCTGCTCAGCCACCTTCTTGGCAGCGGCAGAAGGACGTACATTAAAGCCGATGATAATGGAGTTTTCTGCAGCAGAAGCGAGCATTACATCGTTCTCTGAAATCTGACCTACCGCGCCCTGAATGACGTTGACCTGAATCTTTTCGGTAGAAAGCTTGATGAAAGAGTCGGTGAGTGCCTCGACAGAACCCTGGGTATCAGCCTTGACAATGAGGTTGAGCACGTGGAATTCACCAAGTGCGATGCGGTGAGCAATTTCCTCAAGACCGACCACTTTGGTAGTTCTGAGGCTCTGTTCACGCTGCAACTGGAGTCGCTTGTTTGCGATTTCCTTTGCTTCCTGCTCAGTATTCATGACGTGGAAAGAGTCACCTGCGCTTGGTGCACCATTGAGTCCGAGGATAATAGCTGGCTCAGCAGGCTTCACATTGTCGATGCGCTGGTTACGTTCATTGAACAATGCCTTCACACGACCATAGTAAGTACCGGCAATTACGATGTCTCCCATCTTGAGAGTACCATTGCTTACGAGCAAAGTAGCTACGTAACCACGTCCCTTATCGAGCGATGCCTCAATGACAGAACCAGTTGCCTTACGGTTAGGATTAGCCTTCAGATCGAGCATTTCAGCCTCAAGGAGCACCTTTTCGAGGAGCTCATCGACGCCAGTACCCTTCTTGGCACTGATTTCCTGGCACTGATATTTACCGCCCCATTCCTCTACAAGGAGGTTCATAGAAGCGAGGTCCTGACGTATTTTGTCAGGGTTCGCACCCGGCTTATCAATCTTATTGATTGCGAAAACCATCGGAACGTTCGCTGCTTGCGCATGAGCGATAGCCTCCTTAGTGGTAGGCATGATGGAGTCATCAGCGGCAATGATGATGATAGCGATATCGGTCACCTGAGTACCACGTGCACGCATGGCTGTGAATGCTTCGTGACCAGGGGTATCAAGGAAAGTAATGCGGCGTCCATCATCGAGCTTTACGTTGTAAGCACCGATGTGCTGAGTGATACCGCCTGCCTCTCCGGCAATGACATTGGTCTGTCGGATATAGTCGAGGAGCGAGGTCTTACCATGGTCAACGTGTCCCATTACGGTAACGATAGGAGCACGTGACACGAGATCATTCTCGTCATCCTCAGCTTCTTGCACAGCTTCCTGCACCTCAGCGCTGACATATTCAGTTGTGAAACCGAACTCTTCAGCTACGATATTGATGGTTTCAGCGTCCAATCTCTGATTGATACTTACCATAACACCGATAGACATGAGCGTACCGATAAGCTTTGTGACCGGAACATCCATCATAGTGGCAAGTTCTGAAACAGTAACAAACTCTGTAAGCTTCAGTACCTTTTCGCCCATTTCCTGTTCGAGGAGTTCCTCATCACGGCGTTCTGCAGCGGCATCACGCTTTTCCTTACGGTATTTAGCGCCCTTCTTGTTCTGTGAAGACTTAGAAGTGAGTCGTGCAAGAGTCTCCTTTACCTGGCGTGCAACGTCTTCTTCGTTGACCTCCTGTGGCTTATTCTGGTTACGGTTCTTATTTTTGTTCTTGCCTTTACCGCCCTGTTGGTTCTGGTTATTGGCAGCATTCTTGGCATTTTTGCCCTTTCCGTTGCCCTGAGGCTGGTTAGCAGCGGCATTGATATCCACGCGTTCCTTATTGATTCGGTTGCGTTTCTTCTTTTCGCCATTACCACCTTGCTGTCCTCCGCGGTTCTGCTGTGCCTTTTCTTCGCGCTCTTTGCGTCTCTCTTCCTTAGTTTTCTTCTTCGGACGAGTGCTCTGATTGAGTGCATCGAGGTCGATTTTACCTACAACATTCATTCTCTGTCCTACGAGTTTACGCTCACTATGAGTGGTGAAAACTTCGACTTTAGGAGCAGAAGTCTTAGGTGCCTCAGCTACAGGAGCTGGCTTAGCAGCCTCGACAGCAGGTGCTGCAGGCTTAGGTTCCTCTTTTTTCTCCACTACAGGAGCAGGAGCAGGCTTAGGCTGTTCCACCTTTTTCTCTGCTACAGGAGCAGGAGTTGGCTTAGGTTGTTCCACCTTTTTCTCTGGCTTAGGTTCAGGTTTTGGTTCAGGTTTCTTTTCCTCTACAGGCTTTTCAGCCTTTTTAGGCTCTGCTTTTTTGCCATTGATGGCATCGAGATCAATCTTTCCGAGCGGTTTATACTCTTGTCGTACAGTCTCTCTTGGAGCAGATTTTTCTTTCTTTTCAGGGGATTTTTCTTCCTTTTGTTCCTTTTTCTCTTTCTGATCCTTAGGCTTTTTCTGGAACAGTTTTTCAGCTTGTGTGCGCACTTCCTTATCCTTTGCAAAGGCATTGGACAGCGCCTCATACTGCTCTTCAGAAATTTTGCATGTCGGTTCAGGCTTCACCTCGCCAAGTTCGGGTCGCTTTGCGAGAAATTCAACAGCGGTTTGCAGTCCGATGTTGAGTTCTTTAATTGCTTTATTTAGTCTTATACTCATTTACTCTTAGATTAGGAATTACGACGATTATTACTTTTCGAACTCAGCGCGAAGCACCTCCAGCACGTGGTCCACAGTCTCTTCTTCAAGGTCAGCCTTAGCGATAAGCATCTCACGTGGAGCATTCAGCACGCTCTTAGCAGTGTCAAGGCCGATAGACTTGATGGCATCAATAACCCACTGGTCGATTTCGTCAGAGAATTCTTCGAGGTAGATATCGTCGCTATCCTCATCATCACCGAGGTCGCGGAATACGTCAATGGTATATTCTGTCAGCATGGAAGCGAGCTTAATGTTCTGTCCTCCACGTCCGATAGCGAGGCTTACTTCCTCCGGAAGGAGATATACTTCTGCCTTCTTTTCCTCATCATTGAGGTTGATGCTATTGATACGGGCAGGAGCGAGCGCACGCTGAATGAAGAGTTTTGTATTTGATGTGTAGTTGATTACGTCCATATTCTCGTTGCAAAGCTCACGAACGATGCCATGAACGCGGCTTCCCTTTACGCCTACGCAAGCGCCTACTGGGTCGATACGCTCGTCGAAGCTTTCCACAGCCACCTTAGCGCGCTCTCCCGGGAGACGTGCTATCTTGCGGATAGCGATAAGTCCCTCTGCGATTTCAGGCACTTCAGCTTCGAGGAGACGCTGAAGGAAGAGCGGACTGGTACGGGAAAGTATAATCTTAGGATTGTTGTTTTCATTATCCACACGAGCGATGACAGCCTTGATGGTCTCGCCTTTGCGGTACTGGTCTTGTGGAATCTGCTCTGACTTAGGGAGAATGAGCTCGTTATTGTCATCATCCACGATGAGAACCTCACGCTTCCATGTCTGATACACCTCGCCTGAGATGATTTCTCCCACACGATCCTTATATTTATTATAAAGATTGTCATGCTCAAGTTCGAGAATCTTAGAAGCAAGAGTCTGACGAAGGTTGAGGATAGCGCGGCGTCCGAACTTAGCGAAATCTACGCGTTCAGACACTTCTTCACCCACTTCATAGTCAGCTTCAATCTTCTGAGCCTCTTTGAGAGCGATTTGTTTGTTTTCATCTTCCACTTCTCCGTCAGCCACAACGATACGGTTACGATAGATTTCGAAGTCGCCCTTGTCAGGGTTTACGATAACGTCGAAATTCTCGTCACTACCGAAAATTTTGGCAATAACGTTACGGAAACTTTCTTCCAGCACACTTACGAGTGTGGTGCGATCGATATTCTTGGTGTCCTTAAACTCCTTGAAGGTCTCGATCATGTTTGGTTGTAAATCTGTTGCTTTTGTTGCCATTATATTATATTTTTATTTTTCATATAAAAAGAAGCGGCGTCCGAGCAGTCAAGTCATGCTTGAATCGTCTCTTCTACGGTCTCCGGCGAGCGGAAACCAGCATTATTCTCTTATTTGAAGCTAATGAGATACTTACAGTATTTCACTTCGTCCATGGAGAATTGCATATCCACGTCCACGAGCACTGGGCGTTTTTTCCCTTCCACTTTCTGTTTTTCCTTGGTAGAAACCACGAAATTTCTTCCTTCCACGCTCTTCAGAGTGCCTGTAATCTTCTTTCCTTCGGCAGAAAGTACTTCCACTTCCTTACCGATGCAGTTGATATACTGCTGTTCTACCTTGAAAGGCATACCGAGACCAGCGCTTCCGACTTCGAGTTCATAGTCCTCTTCATCACGGCTGAGATGCTCTTCGATGAAGCGGCTGAGAGCTACACAATCCTCAATCCACACACCTTCTGCATGGTCTATCTCTACTACGATGCGGTCATCAGGGCTAACCTCTACATCTACCAGGAAGTACTCCTTACCTTGGAGCCATTCCGAAACTAAAGTCTTAACAACGTTTTTGTCTATCATTATTTTCTCTCTTAATTGAAGGTGGTGAATTTTCTTTATAGCCACCTAATAAAAGAATGAGGAACTCTCGCCGGAGTTCCTCATTCCACTGAACGATTGCAAAATTAGTAAATTTTTCTCAAATATCCAAATCTTTTCACAAAAAAGTGATAAAATAAAAGAGAAAAGCAATAAAAGGCAATCGAATAATCGTATTTATCAGTCAATCAGCCAGAAAAGGAGGATAAACAGCGCTCCTTTCAGTCCTATCATTTTGCGTCAGAAAGCGGGTCTGCTTTGCCCTCAAGTATGAGTTTTTTGGCTGCCAAAGCCTGCTTATCGCTGCGCAACTGATGTGCTAAAGCGCCACGCTGGAAATAGTATGCTGGCAGGATATCCATTTCGAGAGCGCTGCGTATGTCCTTGGAGTGGCGGTCAAGCTCGCGCGAAAGGTCGTGCTTGAGCTTTTTTCTCAGTGCTTCAAACTCCGGCGCGGCATCCTCATAGTAACCCTCAAACTTAGCCATTTTCACTAAGTCCTCAAGGTATTTTCCTGTTTCGCGGTCGTATTTGAAGCCTGCTTTCACCACTTTTTCCTTGAAATCCTCATACTCTGCATCTGTGATGACAAACTTATCCTCACTTGCAATCTTAGGATGACGGGCGATATAACCCACCACCCACTCCGTTGCCACGTTGGTAGAGTCGAGTCCGGCACCGAAGAGATAAGCCACAATATTAGGCAATGTGTCTGCAGCAAGGGTCACGTCTGGCTTTATGCCGCCTCCATCACGTACTTCCCGTCCTGCCCTTGTATGGAATACATGAGTCAGCGAGTCGGGTATATGCTCTGTATATCCGCCTCCTGAGTGCTTGTAGTTGATGGCTTGGATGCAACGTCCACTCGGTATATAGTACTTTGCAGTGGTGAGTTTCATGCTCGCATTATGCGGAAGATCCATCGGCAACTGCACCAATCCTTTTCCAAACGTGCGCGTACCGAATATTATAGCACGGTCGAGGTCCTGCAATGAGCCGGCTGTTATCTCGCTTGCCGAAGCTGAATTACCATTGACCAGCACCACGAGCGGCATTACCGTGTCGATAGGCTCCTGAGTGGTGACGTAATCATGGTTGGCACGCTTTATCTTTCCTCTCGTCGTAACGAGGGTAATGCCTTTCGGCACAAACATATTGACTATCTTGACAGCCTCCTGCAGTGAGCCGCCTCCATTATTTCTAAGGTCGAAGACGAGTCCTTTGATGCCCTGCGAGCGCAAGTCCACGAATGCTCGGCGCACGTCTCTGGCGCAGTTTTCGGTAAATTGACTCAGTGCAATGTAGCCTACTCCATCGCCCATCATACCATAATAAGGTACGGCAGGCAACTGAATAGCGCGTCTTGTGACCTTCATTTTCATTATTTTTCCGGTGGAAGGTCTCTTTATCTTTATAAGAAAGGTGGAACCGGCATCGCCCCTTAGATGGTTTGACACGTATTCATTGCCCTTTCCCTGCATTGTGGAATCATCTATGGCAAGTATCTCGTCGCCTTTCTTCAGTCCCACTTCAGCGGCAGGCATTCCTTCATACGGCTCGTCGATGCAAGAATTTCCAGTCTTCAGATTAAAGCGGATGATCGCACCAATGCCCGCATACTTGCCTGTAAGCATCGTCTTCAAGTCCTTTACTTGTTCGGGCGCGTAGTATTCCGTATAGGGATCGAGCGATTTCAGCATGGCTCTGATTCCCGTTCCCACCACTTCCGATGCATTGAGCGTATCGACATACATCATGTCAAGATTCTTGTAGATGGCGGTAAATATATCAAGATTACGCGCCACGTCATAGTTGTGGTTCTTCTTTTGTGCGCTGCCAGCAATGCCAACGGCGAGCAAAAGCAGCATTATCACACTTTTTCTCATTTTCTATGGGTTTAATTGTTCTGAGTACAAAAGTAAGAAAAAAGTCAGAAGAATCACTATTTTTTGGCTTAAAAACGCATAAAAACACTGAAAAACGCACTTTTTTGAGAAAAAATCAAAAAAAGTTGCGAAAAAATTTGGTGGAATAAAAAAAACGTTGTACCTTTGCATCGCAATTCGGAAATGAGTTGTAATCTTAACAAAAGATTGCTTCAGTAGCTCAGTTGGTTAGAGCACCTGACTGTTAATCAGGGGGTCGTTGGTTCAAGCCCATCCTGGAGCGCAAAAAGAGATACTTTCGAGTATCTCTTTTTTTTGTTTCTATACTTTTGTTGCTTGAATTTCTAAATATCAATAAGGAAAAATTTACTGGACTTTCCTTACTGATATAAAATATCAATAAAGAAAAATATAAAAAAAACAAGAAAGAAATGGTTGTGGGTTGTTGGTTATTGGTATTTGGTCTAAGATAGTATATAAGTAACTTACCGAACACCAACAACCAAAAACCAACAACCCTTTTTTATTTATTTTTATTTATTGATATTTCATACCCAGCAAGGAAGAGCAAAGGAAAAATAGGACAAAAAGCAGATTACAAAGCTATCATTTTGCAATACCTTAGATATTACATTGTAAAAGCATAGATATTACAAGGTAAAAGCTATGTTATTACATTGTAAAAGCTATGTTATTACACCGTAAAAACTATGCTATTGCAACGCTTTGATTATCAATTCTTTGCAAAGCCGTTTTTACATCACTCCCAAAAACGGGAAAATAGGACATTTTACTCATCTCCCCCACTCCCTTCTTGATGAAAAATGGCTGTATGACGGATAGGGCGTTAGTCGGCTGGGGAGTATATTCGAGAGAATTAAAGCGACCCAAGAATGCAAGGTTTGAAGCATGAAAGCAAATGTTTTTCAAGTATGGAGGCAAACGATTTTCAAGCGAAAGGCAAATGATTTTCAAGCGAAAAGCAAATGATTTTCAAGCGAAAAGCAAAGTTTTAACGACCTACACCATAAAAATAGCATTGCGAATTGTATGTATTACACTTTTTTTCCGTAAATTTGCAACCACAAACGTAATATTAAAAACTACGCTCCTATTTTTCAGATATTAAAATGAATAGATTTACAAGTTTTCTCTTTGCCCTGCTGATGGCTTTCGTTTCCACACCAGATGGCATGGCAAAGGCAAAAGATTTCACAGTTGGTAAAAACACTTTCCTTATCGGTGGCAAACCGATAGTCATCAAAGCAGCAGAAATACACTACCCGCGCATACCGCGAGAGTATTGGGAGCACCGCATGAAAATGTGTAAAGCTCTCGGTATGAACACCGTCTGCATCTATATCTTCTGGAATATCCACGAGCAAAAGGAAGGTCAGTTTGACTTCACAGGCAACAATGACATCGCCGCTTTCTGTCGCTTGGCACAGAAAAATGACCTGTATGTCATCGTGCGCCCCGGTCCTTACGTGTGTGCAGAATGGGAGATGGGCGGACTGCCTTGGTGGCTCCTGAAAAAGAAGGATATCCGACTGCGCGAGAAAGACCCTTACTTCATGGAGCGAGTGGAGATATTCGAGAAGAAAGTGGCTGAGCAACTGGCTCCGCTCGCCATACAGAATGGCGGACCGATTATAATGGTGCAGGTGGAGAATGAATACGGCAGCTACGGCGAGGACAAGCCTTACATCTCTGCTATCAGGGATATTGTGCGCAAGAACTGGAACAAAGACCTCACTCTCTTCCAGTGCGACTGGGCAAGCAACTTCACCAAGAATGGTCTTGACGACCTACTTTGGACCATGAACTTCGGCACTGGCGCTAATATTGACGCACAATTCAGCAAACTGAAGCAGATGCGTCCGGACAGCCCTCTCATGTGCTCTGAGTTCTGGAGCGGATGGTTTGACAAATGGGGAGCACGCCATGAGACGCGCCCTGCCAAGGCTATGACCGACGGCATCGAGGAAATGCTCCGCAAAGGCATCTCTTTCTCGCTCTATATGACGCATGGCGGCACTTCTTTCGGTCATTGGGCTGGCGCCAACAGTCCTGGTTTCGCTCCTGACGTCACTTCCTATGACTATGACGCTCCTATCAATGAGTATGGTCAAGCCACAGAGAAATACCACCTCTTGAGAAGCGTGCTACAGCGATATTCTGACGAGAAATTGCCTAAACTGCCAAAGGCACCAATGCCACTCATCAGTTTTCCGAGGGTTACACTGTCTGAATATGCTCCGCTGCAATGCGGTATTGACAGCGTAGCAGAGGGTCTCCACACATTCGAAGAGATGAATATGGGCTACGGCACCATGATTTATGAGGTCACACTGCCTGCCACTGACAAGCCTGCCGTTCTCACTATGGACGCTCACGACTATGCTCAGGTGTTTGTAGGAGGACAACTTGTGGGAAAACTCGACCGCACCAAGAATGAGAAAAGCCTCCAACTGCCTGCTCTCTACGCGCCTACGAAGGCTATCATCATAGTGGAAGGCATGGGAAGAATAAACTTCGGCAGGGCTATAAAGGACTATAAAGGCATCATCGGCAATATCACCCTGACGACAGAGAATGAAGTCTGCACCATCAATTATCAGCCACGACAGTGGAAAAGCTGCACCGTGCCCGACACATACGAGCAGGCTCTCAAAGCATTCCGCAAAGCTTCTGCATTCAATCCCACCATCGGCTTCTTGCGAGGCTACTTCCGTGGCTACGTAAACATCAGGAAGGTGGGCGACACATTCATCAATATGGAGTCTTTCGGCAAAGGTCTGGTCTATGTCAACGGTCACGCCTTGGGCAGATTCTGGAACATCGGACCTCAGCAGACGCTCTATCTGCCTGGCTGTTGGCTGAAGAAAGGACGCAATGAGATTATCGTTCTCGACATCGCAGGCTCGAATGTCGCCCCTACTGTCTTCGGGCAGGCTCATCCTGAACTCAACAAGCTCAATATCAAGAAGAATCGACTTCACGACAATCCTAAATACAAATTCGACCTCTCTACTTGCCAGCTCGCTACAGAAGGCCAACTGAAGCCGGGTAATGGTTGGCAGAGAGTGGCTTTCGGCAAGCCTGTCACTGGTAGATACCTCACCATCGAAGTGCTCTCTTCGCATCAGGACGACGGAAGAGTGGCAATAGCTGAACTGTATGCTCTTGATGCTAAGGGCGTAAGACTCAGTCGTGAGGTATGGTCGGCTAAATATGCTGACAGCGAAGACGTGCAGGAAGGCAACAACACCGCTGACAAAGTCTTTGATTTACAGGAAAGCACCTACTGGCAGACCTGCAAAGGCGCCTCAATGCCTCATCGCATCACCATCGATCTCGGTGCGGTGCAGACCATCACAGGCATCGAATTGCTCCCAAGAGCTGAGCAGGGAGCACCTTATTCCATCAAGGATTACCGCATTTATATAAAATGAAGAATGAAGAATGAAGAGCCACTGTGTCAGCCGCGTTATCGGCTGATATATAATAAAACACAACAAAAAGAACCAAAACTAACAAAAAAATGAAAACTATCCTAACCTCAATCGTCCTGGCTGCGGCGGCAATCATGCCTGCCACAGCACAGAAAACGAAGACGCTGAGCAACGGCTATCCGTTCTCGCAAGTACCTTTCACAAGCGTAAAAATCGCCCACGACTCCTTCTGGGGAAACCGTCTGCAGGCTGCTCGCAAAGTGACTATCCCATTGGCATTCAGCAAATGCGAGACCGAACACCGCTATAAGAACTTTGAAATGGCTGCCTACACCCTCCAGCATCCAGGACATAAGGGACTGGACACTAAGGAATGGAACGTATCAAAGTTTATGGGCTTCTCATTCGATGACACCGATGTATATAAGACTATCGAAGGCGCAAGCTATATACTGCAGACTTATCCCGACAAGAAACTGAAGGCATATATCGACAGTGTGCTCGACGTTGTGGCAGCCGCGCAGGAACCTGACGGCTATCTTTACACCGCTCGCACCATCAATCCTAAGCATCCGCACAACTGGTCTGGCGACAAGCGCTGGGAGCAAGATGAGACATTGAGCCACGAACTCTATAATCTCGGTCACATGGTGGACGCTGCCTGCGCTCATTATCAAGCCACAGGAAGCACCAAATTCCTCGACATCGCAAAGCGATATGCTGACTGCGTGGTGCGAGAAGTCGGTCCTAAGGATGGACAAGCCAAGGTGGTGCCAGGTCATCAGATAGCAGAGATGGCTCTCGCACGCCTCTACACCCTGACTGGAGAGAAGAAATATCTCGATGAAGCCAAATATCTGCTCGACTATCGTGGCAAGACCAAGATACGCAATCCTTACTCACAGAGCCATGAGCCTATCCTCAAGCAGAGCGAAGCTGTAGGACATGCCGTGCGTGCTGGATATATGTATGCTGGCATTGCCGACGTGGCTGCACTCACACAAGACTCTGATTACATCAAGACCATCGACCGTATATGGGACAATATCGTGTCAAAGAAATACTATATCACCGGTGGCGTGGGCGCAAGACATGCTGGAGAGGCTTTCGGAAGCAATTACGAACTGCCTAATATGACCGCCTACAATGAGACCTGCGCTGCCATTTCTATGGTTTATCTCTTTGAACGTATGTTCCTGTTGCACGGCGATAGCAAGTACATCGACTGCCTTGAGCGCACATTATATAATGGCGTAATATCAGGAATGAGCATGGATGGCGGCAGATTCTTCTACCCTAACCCTCTCTCAAGCGATGGAAAATATGCCTTCAATGCTGACAACAACACCACTCGCCAGCCTTGGTTTGGCTGTGCCTGCTGCCCAAGTAACCTCTGCAGATTTATCCCTTCAGTCCCTGGTTACCTCTTCGGAGTGAAGGACAACAATATCTTCGTCAATCTCTTTGCCGCCAATGTCTCCACAATCAAGGTAAATGGCAAGGACGTAATACTGGAAGAAACGACGGAATACCCTTGGAATGGCGACATCAAAATCACGGTGAAGAAGAGCAATGCCAAGAACGCCAACCTCCTCATCCGCATCCCTGGATGGGCAAGAAACCAGGTAGTGCCAAGCGATCTCTATCAGTTTGCTGACAAAGAGACTCCTTCTTACAGCGTGACTGTCAATGGTAAAGCCGTGGAAGCTGACCTTTCTGCCAATAAAGGCTATCTGCCTGTGAAGAACATCAGAAAGGGCGACGTGGTGAGAATCCACTTTGATATGCCTGTTCGCACTGTCATTGCCAATCAGAAGGTGACTGACGACAAGAGCAAAGTGGCTGTAGAGCGCGGTCCTTTGGTCTATTGCGCAGAGGCTGCTGATAATAATGGCGAGCCTGTTCTCCGTGCTGTCATGGGCAAAAAGCCTACCTTCAACGTGGTGGACAACTACTCCATACAGAACACAGAGACCAAGAATGCGCCAGCATTCACCGTGAAAGCCATCAAGACTGAGTGTCAAATACTCAATGACAGCGCTGACGGCATCTCACTGAAGAACTGCACTCTGACCTTGATTCCTTACTACGCATGGAATCATCGCGGTGCTAATCAGATGAATGTGTGGTTCTATCAGAACCTTACTTTCATGGATAAGTAACATAATAGTATGAAGAAATTCATGTTTCTATTGGTCTGCCTTGCGCTCATAGCATTGCCTTTGAGCGCAAAGCAGACTTTTTTGCCTTTTCCAAAAGCCAATGACAACTACTGGCGAAAGCAGATTCCACGCTCTATGCGCATGGATTACATCCGATTGGGACGCAGCTATTTAGGCAAGCCTTGGACGGCTATTCCCGACTCTATCTTTGCCCAGTTCAAGCACAACGGCAACCGCACCGGCTACGAAGCCATGAGTTTCGGCATTCGTAAGCAGTTTGTGTGCCTCGTAATGGCTGAGATAATGGAGCATAAAGGGCACTTTCTGCCTGCTATATGCCAGGGATTGCATTACTTTATCGAGAAAGAAGCGTGGTGGGGTATTCCTGCCCACTATCCTAAAGCATTGCCTGAGCGTGACATTCAGCCCGTGGATCTATTCAATGCAGAGACCGCCGGGATGCTGGCATGGACGCTCTATATGCTCGATTGTGATATTGAGAAAAGGGAAAAGGGACTTTGCGACAGCATAAAAAGGGAAATAGAGCGTCGCTTTCTCTATCCCACCTTATATAATAAGCAAGGCTGGAAGCGCAATGCCAATAACTGGAACACATGGATTACCGCCAACTGGATGCAGTCTGTTCTCATCTGCGAGCAGGACAAAGCAAGGCGCGACGCCGCTTTTGCCGACATCAAGCAATGCCTTCTCACATTCATCAAGGGCTATCCTGATGATGGCGGATGCGAGGAAGGCGTGAGCTACTGGGACTGTGCCGGCGCTTCGCTCTTCGAATCGCTATATTTCATGCAGTTCATGCCTAAGGAATCAGCGCTCCATCTCAATGATATGCAGATGCAGAAGGTAAGGGCAATGGGGCAATTCATCACGACAATGTACATCGATGACCTCACTTTCGTGAATTTTTCCGATGCCCAAGCCAGGAATACTCCTAACATCAACATTCTGTTTCCTTACGGATCATTCCTCAATGACGAGGCTATGATGCGCCTTGCGGCATATATCGGGAAGAAATATGACTACTTCAAGCGCCCTACCACGCTGTTTTCACAGTCAGGAAACTATCCTAAACTTGGCAGGGAACTGATGCTTCTCTCCATGCTTACGAAGTTCAGAGCGACTGAACCCGGACAACCTAAGACGGAAGATGCCTTCCTTCAGAACTCACAGATTATGGTTTCGCGGAGCAATGACTGGTTTGTGGCGATAAAAGGCGGGCATAATGCTGAGAGTCATAATCACAATGACGTGGGAAACTTTATCCTTTATCATCGTAATAAGCCCGTTATCATTGACCTTGGACGCGACACTTACACTGCTCTCTCCTTCAGCAAGCGCCGCTTTGAATTGATGAATTGCCGTTCATCCTATCATAATGTACCTCTAATCAATGGATTAGAGCAGAGGGATGGCAAGGCTTTCAGAGCTTTGAATGTGGAGCATATCAGTGGCAATTTAGGCGATGGAATTGTGGCTTCATGCTGCATGGATATAGAGAAAGCCTACCCCAAGGAGGCTAATGTCAGCAAATGGACGAGGACAATGACCCTGAATGGCGCAGCGGAAACGGTGCAACTAACAGATAGTTTCGCTCTTGCTAATCAGCAAAAGCCTGTCGAAATCATCATGATGACCTATGGTGAGCCTTGTCTTGACGCAGAGGGCATGGTACTTTTGGGCAATAAGTCAGTGCGCCTTGAGTTGCCTTTAGATCGTATCAGCGTAAGTTGGGAGAAAGTAGAAATGCCTGATGGCATAATGAAAGAGCAATGGAATGACAATGTTTACCGCATTATCATCACTCTAAAGGATAACTATCGCAACGGAAAAGTGACGCTACGTTTCTGCAATAGGGGCATTTAGACACTGCAACAATGCAAGTATCTGACTTTCATCTTTTCGTAATAAATCACAAAAAAAATATAAGTAGGTAATCCGAAATATCCAGATCACCTACTTTTATTTAAGCAACCAAACGGTGAAAGCACCGTGTTGCAAGTCTATTTCTCAAAATGTATCCAATCGATGTCGAGGAAAGCGGCATCGTTTTTCTTTTCAGTGCGAGTGTTGAAGAAGCCCACTTTGGCACCAATCCACTTGCCTTCACGCATCTGGAATGGCTCTCCAATCTTGACAAACTTCTTCCCGTCAAGGCTATAGCTCCACTCTGCAATGCCTTTTATCTGGTTTGCAATGCCTTCACTATGCACATTCACGCGCAGCCACACCTCCTGTGAAGCGATGCGAGCAGAAGGAATATCATCCACGGCATACTTCACGGTGTAAGGTTCAGGCATCTTTGCGCTCTTGAGAGCCACCTGTTTGACTACCTTTTCCGCCTTTCCCTTATCCGCTTTCTCACATACTACATACTGAAGGACAATGCCTTCATCCTTAGTATCGACAAATTTGAGGGCAGAATAGTCCAGTCCCTGCATTATCATACCGGCGCTTTCACCCAGTATCTTGTCCGCAGGACGATAGTCAGCAGTGCGGTTTGGCACGAATTTCACCTTGGCTGTAGCAGTGAAATTCTCCGTTGGCACCTTCTGAAGGAGCAGGTTTGGCAAGTCGAAAAGGTTCTTCACGTTCTCTCCCTGCTGCACTCCGTAGAGACGAAGGCGTGACTTGTTGGCATCACAGAAATACCAATAATGGCTATATGGACCGTTCCATTGCCACTGCAGACCGAGGTCAACGCTGTCGAAATCATCCGATTCAGTAGGCTGGAAGTTACCGCTTGAAGGAAGATTCGGCTTCTTCCACTGCAGAACAGGGTCTCCGCATCCGTCGCCATCCTTATCATCACCGATTACGAGCCAGTCATTGACCCACTTGGCAGGCTGCAGATGCACCACTCTGCCGTAGGCATGCTTGTCATGGAAGTGCAGAAACCAGTCTTCACCATTCTGAGTATCCACCCAAGCACCTTGGTGAGGACCGTTCACTTTCTTGTTTTTTCCCTGCGCCATTCCCACATATTCCTCGTAAGGGCCGTAAGGATTGCGGGAGCGTAGTTCCACTTGCCAGCCGTATTTCACGCCACCAGCAGGGCTCATGATGTAATAATATCCGTTGCGCTTATAGAATTTGGTGCCCTCAATGGTAGGCTGGTCTTCATGACCATCATAGACTATGCGTGACGGACCAATGACTTTAGTGCCGTCAGGCGACATCGGAGCGACGAAAAGCACCGACTTAATGCCAGCGCGAGAACCGGCGCAACCATGTGAAAGGTAAGCCTTTCCATCCTCATCCCATAGCGGACAGCAGTCGATAAGTCCTTTTCCTTTCATCACCCATGTGATAGGTTCCCATGGTCCGCGCGGATCCTGGGTCTTAGTCATGAAAAGTCCCTGGTCAGGGTCGCCACAATAGATGTAAAACCAGCCGTCATGATAGCGTATAGACGGTGCCCATACATAGTTGCCATGCTGGGTTTTCTTGCGCCAATCGATGTCAGTGCCCTGATATTCAGGCAATACGGGATAGTCATCGAGCAATGCCGCGCCGATGATTTCCCAGTTGACAAGGTCTGTACTGTGGAGTATCTGAAGTCCTGGAAAGCACTGGAAGGAAGAGGAAGTCATGTAATAATCATTTCCTACCCTGCAAACGTCCGGGTCGGAATAATCAGCATCGATGACAGGATTGCGGTACATACCGCCTTTGAGGTTAGGATTCCACGTCTTTGAAGGCTTCTGCGCATTGGCTTCGAGAGGGAAACCAGCAACTGTAAGTGCCACTGCGGCGAATGGAATCAGGAGTTTTTTGATCATGATGATAGTCAGTTGTAGATTGAATAATATAGTCAGTAGTTGTCTTTGCCATAGCATTCTATGGCAAGAAATCAGGTGCAAAGATAATGAAAATAAATGAGAAAAACGAGAGATTGCCGTTTTTCTCCATCACAAAGGTCAAATAACGTCCTGAAGGCGACATGGGAATGATCTCTCTTGACGTATCGGCTTACCGATATTTTCCATAAGGAAGTCCCTGACAGCATTGGTATAGTCGGCACGATGGTCGCTGTAAGCAGTGGCATGAACCGAATTTTCCGCCACGAAGACGCTCTTTCTGCCCTGACTTTTCGCCTCATAGACCTTGCTAAGCATGACGTAAGGCACGAAGTCATCTTTCTCGCCGTGGATGAAAAGCATCGGTCTGGTGCTCTTTCTCACTTGAGATATTTGGCTTGCCTCATCGAATGACCAGCCGTATCTCAACTTACACATAGCCGAAGCAACGTCCATCAGAGGAAATTCCGGCAGTCCAAACTGTGCTTTCAGCTGCGCTTTGAATTCATCTCTCACACTGGAGAATCCGCAATCCTCCACAAAGCACTTGATATAGAGGGGCGTTTTCTCGCCAGAGAGCGCCATCACCGTGGCGGCACCCATGGAAATGCCGTGGACCACCTGCCGGGTATGCGCACCGTCAGCGAAGATATCGTCAGCCGCCTGCGCCCATCTGAGCACGTCAAAGCGGTCATTCCATCCCATCTGGATATGATCTCCCTCGCTCAAGCCGTGGCCATAGAGGTCTGGCAGGAGGACATTATATTCTAAATCATGATTATAGAGGAAAGCGATATGCAGCATTCCCTCTGCCCTCACCTTGTAGCCATGCACTATGATGGCAGTCTTGTCGGTCTTCTTAGGCGCAAAGAGATAAATGGCATGGGCACGATAACCCGAAGGCATGACGAGGAATGTGTCCCTCACCTGCCGGTTCTGATATACGGAATCCATCCATTCCCCTATCCATGGGCACTCTTTCGTCATCCGCTGCTTCCAATGCTTGGCGGTCATCCGCTCGGCTTTCGGGTAGTCCAACGAATAATTGAGCATATAGCAGCCCGTGCCTATAAGTCCAGCCACAATGATGACAAACACCACAATGGCTGATATGAGTATCTTCTTTTTGTATATCTTTGTCATATAATATATTACTCTGATTGGTAGTGAGTTGGTGGTTGGTTAGCTTATTGATTGTTTTTAAAAAACATTCATTATGCAAAAATACTATTTTTAATGAAAATGCAGTGGCTGTTTACGCTTTATTTTATCCTTTTTTATTTTTATTAAGATTTTTGGATGGCGGTATCCAACGGTAAAAGCCGTTGGCACAAGGGATATTCTTAAATGAAGAATGAAGAATGAAGAATGAAGAATAGCTGATGCCGTTGGAATTCTTGCTTCTTATTCTTGATTATATCGGGCGGTGATGCGCCCGACACATGGACAGGATGGAATGGGAATGGAGAAGAAGATATATACAAAAAAAGGCCTATCTTGAAGATAGACCTTTTTTATTTAAGTAGGTGATCAAGATTATTTTTATAATAGCTATGCTCTATTGTGATGCAGCTACGTTCTGTAGAAGAA
>URJQ01000005.1 GCA_900548195.1 uncultured Prevotella sp. | reverse complement strand
ATGTTATTGCAGTGTAAAAGCTATGTTATTGCAGTGTAAAAGCTATGTTATTGCATTTACTACAATACTCTGGCTCGTTGCTGTTTTTCATGACAAGGTTTGTTGGTTCGTTGTCAGTATTAGCATTCAACAAAACAACAAAACCACTAAATCACAAAACAACAAAACCACAAAACAACAAAACCACACTATCTAAGATCGATTACCTCAGCCTTAGGATAGTCTTTAGCATTGAAGGTGAAAGTGGCATCAGAGAGAGTTTGCTGTCTGATATTGGAGATAGAAATCGTAACCCAACCAGAAGCTTGACGCATCTTTACCTCCTTGATATTATTGTTGCCGTCCACGAGAATATATGCCTCCTTGATGCTTGCTTTCTGATTTAGAGCCTTGAGATGCACTTGATTGCCGCTCGCGGTCTTGTTGAGCTGCATGCTGTAACCCTTCTTGTAGAGATTGACGAAGGTGTAAGGATTCATGGATGACTGCTGAGCGGCAGAAGGAGTAGAGACATTGACCTCTTCATTCTTCTTCACATAGGTCCACTGTGTCTTGCCATTGTACCATACTATTGCGCTGGCAGTAGAAGCGTGGAATTTGTTGCCTTTGATGGAGATGTTGCCCTTCTGAGTGCCAAACTTGTTGCCTTTGATGGAGAAAGAAGCGGTAGTACCGCCTTTGATGTTGAGCTTTGCTACAGCTTTGTCGAGCACTTTCTTTGCCTCATTAGAATTGTTGTTGGCAGAAATGGTTGTAGTGAAGGCGCAAATCGCCATCATAACTATCAGAGAAAAGATTTTTTTCATAGACTTTCTGTTGTTAATCCGTCCCTTTTAACGGTTTTCTTTTTATTAGTTTGTTATCTGAAATATCAAGTTATCGAGTACCGCCTCTGAGCGATGCAATACGGTTTTCCAAAGCCATCTCATCCATTATCAGCACTTCGCGAGGCTTACTGCCATGAGCAGGACCTACGATACCCGCCTTTTCGAGTTGGTCCATCAGTCTTCCGGCACGGTTGTAGCCGATGGAGTACTGTCGCTGAATCATGCTCGTAGAGCCTTGCTGCGTGTTGACGATGGTGCGTGCAGCCTGTTCGAAGAGAGGATCCCATGAAGAAACGTCCGTACTTCCAGTGCTTCCGCCATCGCTTCCATCATCCATAGGTTCAGGGAGTTCCATAGGATGCTGAGGAGTAAGGCCAGCCTTCTCTTGCTCTTGTATATGCTTAGCGATAGCTTCCACTTCAGGAGTGTCGAGGAAAGCACACTGTACGCGGGTCGGTTCGTTGCCGTTGAGATAGAGCATATCGCCCTTACCTATGAGTTGGTTGGCACCCGGGCGGTCGAGAATGGTGCGTGAGTCAATCATCTGTCCTACGCGGAAAGCCACACGTCCTGGGAAGTTTGCCTTGATAGTGCCGGTGATGATGTTAGTGGTAGGGCGCTGTGTGGCTATAATCATGTGTATTCCCACGGCGCGAGCCAACTGTGCGATACGGGCAATAGGCAGTTCCACTTCCTTTCCTGCGGTCATGATAAGGTCGCCAAACTCATCTATTATCACGACGATATACGGCATATAGTCATGGAGTGGGTTACCGTTTTCGTCGGTCATGCGCAGGCGGTGGTTGATGAATTTCTCATTATATTCCCTTATGTTGCGCGCTCCAGCAAGCTTCAGGAGGTCGTAACGATGGTCCATAAGCGTGCAGAGGCCCTTCAGTGTGCGCACCACCTTGGTGACATCAGTGATGATAGGTTCCTCGTCAGTGTCTGGAACCTGAGCCATAAACGCATTGGCGATAGGATTATAGACGGAGAATTCCACCTTCTTAGGATCGACAAGCACAATCTTCAGCTCGTTAGGATGCTTCTTGAAGAGCAAAGAGCCTATCATGGCATTCAGTCCGACAGACTTACCCTGACCAGTAGCACCAGCCACAAGGAGGTGAGGAATCTTGGCAAGATCGACCATAAAGACCTCATTGGTGATGGTCTTACCGAGGGCAAGAGGCAGTTCCATCTTGGTGTCCTGGAACTTCCTGGAGTTGAGTATGGACTCCATTGAGACGATGGAAGCATGGGCATTAGGCACCTCGATGCCGATAGTGCCCTTTCCTGGGATAGGAGCGATGATACGAATACCCTCAGCCTTGAGTGAGAGAGCTATGTCATCCTCCAGATTACGAATCTTGGAGATGCGCACTCCCTCGGCAGGAGTAATCTCATAGAGCGTGATAGTAGGACCGATAGTGGCTGTAATCTCACGTATCTGCACTCCGAATGAGTTGAGCACAGTGATAATCTGCTTCTTATTGGCTATGAGTTCCTCCTTAGTGGTCAGGTCTTTTTGCTCCTCATATTTCTTCAGGAGGTCGAGGGTAGGGAACTTATATTTTGTATAAGGCTCACGTGGGTTGATAGGAGTAGATAGCACCTCCTCGGCAGTGAGCGTCTTTCCCTTGGCTTTGTCTTCGCTGATGCTTTGGTTTACGCTGAATGTAGGCTCGTTATTGGCAGGCTGTTTCTGCTCAGGAGCCACGCTTTCGCTTTGCTCTGTCGGCGCAATATCTTCCTCGTCAGTGAGGTCGATAGGCTGGCTTGCGTTCTCATCAGGTAAGTATTCCTCGGTTTTCTCTTCCTCTTCAGTCTCCGGAATGGTGTAAGGATTAGCGAGAACGGTGTCAGTAGCTTCCTCTTCCTCCTTGTTGTTATTGATTTTAAACTTCACTCTATTTGAGATATAGTCCACAGGATTAAGCACTTTGCGGATGAAATTGATGGTCTCTGTGGAGACGAAAGTGAGGAAAATGATGGCTGTCAGCGCAAGGATGGCTGTCAGACCTGGCGTTCCGATTATGCATTCGAGGTATTTGCAGATAAACTCACCGTGTCCTCCGCCGGCATTGAATATTTGTCCGTTGAGCAGAGGGTTGATGAATTTCGCACAGGTGATGCTGCTCCAGATGAGCAATATCATTGAGCCAAAGAACCATTTCCACAGGTTCAACTTGAATGCGCCCACCAATCGCAAGCCTACAAGGAATATAAATGCAGGGATAAGGAATGCGGGAAAGCCAAAGCAACACTTGATAAAGAAATATGAAATGTATGCTCCGATGCTTCCGCAGCTGTTTTGTATCGCCATATCTTCATTCCTCATATCTCCAGGAAGCGGATTGGTGATGATGCTTTGGTCATTCTGTCCTGTAGAGAAGAAGGAACAGAATGACCAAAGCATGAAGATGGAGATGCCGAAGAGGATAAGTCCCACGGTGACATTAGTCTTTTCATTGTGTATGAAAGACGAAACTCCGATGGCTTCACTGAATGATACGTTCTTGGAATTGGCTGTTTCTTTTTTCTTTTTTGCCATATATATATTTCTTTTCTTATGCTTGGTGTATGTGAAGTTGGAGGGGAAAAGCAATACGTTTCTCCCAAACCAACTGCAAATTTACATGAAAAATCTCATATAATTGATGAAAAAGCGAGAGAATATGTCAAAAGATATGGTTTTTTCAGCATTTTTTTCTAATTTTGCACTTGTTATATGTAATTTAGAATGTATTCCATACCCTTTGCCCCCTTAAATCTACTGAGGCAAAGGTCAATTTCGCTATGAATAAAATATTATACAGTAAGTTTGACAAAACCAAGATAGGTGACTTGCCAAGGGCGGTTTTCCCAGGCAGAATAATCACTATTCTTTCGCCTGGCGAGGCGCAGAGGGCTGTAGATTACTTGCTTCAGAGTGACATCCTCGGCTTCGATACCGAGACAAGACCTGTATTCAAGAAAGGCGCGAGAAATAAGGTGGCGCTGCTTCAGGTCTCTACACACAACACATGTTTCCTGTTCAGACTCAACAGGATAGGACTTTGTCCAGCGGTAAAGCAACTCCTTGAAGCTGAGGGACCATTGAAAATAGGACTCTCATGGCATGATGACATAATGGGACTCCATAAGAGAGGCAACTTCGAGCCTAAGGGATTTATCGACCTCCAGGACCACATGACTGAATTGGGAATCAAGGATATGAGTCTGGCAAAACTCTATGCCAACCTTTTCCGCAAGCGCATCAGCAAGCGTGAACAACTCTCCAATTGGGAAGCCGATGTGCTTAGCCAGAAACAGAAAGAATATGCTGCCACGGATGCGTGGGCGTGCATCATGCTTTATGAGGAATATATGCGCCTGAAAGAGACGCAAGACTTCTTCCTCGAATACGTTCCAGAACCGGAACCGCAGCAACCTGCCGCTCATAAGGAGCAGGAAGAGCTGGCTGATGGCGCTGACAATGTGGAGGAGAAAAAGCCTGCCGCAAAGCGTACTGCACGCAAGACCACCGCAAGGCGTAAGGCTACGTCGGCTGACGGTGAACCAAAGACCACGAGAAAGGGTTCCACTACCAAGGCTTCTGCCAAGGCTTCTGCAAAAGATACGACGGCAAAAGCCACTGCAGCTAAAGCAAACGCCAAGGGCACGACGGCAAAAGCCAAAGCTCCTGCTAAGCGACGCACTGCAAAAAAGAAAAATTTAGAACTCCAATTGACGGGTGATAATCCGCAAATGGCTGTAGAGATAGAAAATACAATACAGAATGTATAAAAACGTATATTTGAAAAGAGGTAAGGAAGAGAGCATGAAGCGCTTTCATCCTTGGGTGTTCTCGGGTGCACTGCACCATATGGACGAAGGCTTGCGTGAAGGCGAGATAGTCAATGTAATCTCTGCCGAAGGCGAGTATATCGGTCGCGGACACTTCCAGATAGGAAGCATTGCCGTGCGAATACTTACTTTCGACGATGAGATGATTGACGATGATTTCTGGTACAATCGTCTCAAGATTGCCCTCGACGTGCGCATTGCAATCGGTATTGCAGACAATCCGCAGAACAATACCTACCGTCTCGTTCACGGAGAAGGCGATAATCTCCCAGGACTGGTCATCGATTGCTATGGTAAGACCGCTGTAGTGCAGGCACATAGCGTGGGAATGCACGAGTACAGGATGGAAATATCACGCCAGTTGGTGCGCGTAATGGAGCATCGCATCGAGAATGTATATTACAAGAGCGAGACCACACTGCCTTACAAGGCGGAACTCGGACAGGAGAATGGTTTCATCTATGGCGATACTGACGAGAATGTGGCTTTGGAGAATGGACTCAAATTCCACGTCGATTGGCTCAAAGGACAGAAGACAGGTTTCTTTGTTGACCAGCGTGAGAACCGTTCGTTGCTCGAACATTACTCTAAAGGACGCTGTGTGCTCAATATGTTCTGCTATACAGGTGGCTTCTCTTTCTATGCTATGCGTGGCGGGGCAAAACTCGTTCACTCCGTGGATTCTTCAGGAAAAGCCATAGAACTCACCACTAAGAACGTGGAACTCAATTTCCCTGGCGACAAGCGTCATGAGGCTTTCTGTGAGGATGCTTTCAAGTTCCTGGACGGAGCGGATGATAAATACGACCTCATTATCCTTGATCCGCCTGCCTTTGCAAAGCATCGTGGTGCATTACACAATGCTCTGAAGGGCTATACACGCCTTAATGTCAAGGCTTTCGAGCGCATCAAGCCGGGCGGAATACTCTTCACATTCAGTTGTTCGCAAGTGGTGACAAAGGATAATTTTCGCAATGCAGTCTTTACTGCTGCAGCGCAGTCTGGACGTAAGGTGCGTATCCTTCACCAGCTCCATCAGCCTGCCGACCATCCTATCAACATCTACCATCCTGAAGGCGAATACCTCAAGGGATTGGTGCTCTATGTAGAATAGGATTCTCCAATGTTCGCTACAGTGTTGCCCGCGTTACCGTGCAATGCAGAAACGATGTAGCAATATTCTCCAATGTTCGCCACAGTGTTGCCCGCGTTACCGGGCAATGAAAAAAACAAACACCTCATGCATCCCATAGAGCAGAAAATAAAGAAATTCATATCCTCAGAATCCCTTATTCCCCAACAAGGGAAATGGAAAGGGCTCGTAGCATTGTCGGGCGGAGCGGACTCCGTCTGCCTGTTGCTCGTCTGCAAGTCGCTGGGCTATGATGTAGAGGCGGTGCATTGCAATTTCCATCTACGTGGAGAAGAGGCTGACAGGGATGAGGCTTTTTGCGAGAAACTGTGTGAAAGGGAGGCAATACCATTCCATCGTGTGCATTTTGACACTCTCACTTACGCTTCTCTGCATAAGGTGAGCATAGAAATGGCAGCGAGAGATTTGCGTTATAATTATTTTGAACAGTTGAGAGTGAGCATCGAAGCCGACGATATTCTCGTGGCGCATCATCGTGATGACTCTGTCGAAACGGTGATAATGAATCTCATTCGTGGCACTGGCATTCATGGATTGCAGGGCATAAAACCAAGGAATGGACATATAGTGCGCCCACTTCTCTGCGTGGGAAGAAGGGATATAGAGGCATGGCTGAAAGAGAAAGGGCAGGACTTTGTCACTGACAGCACCAATCTGGAGGATGATGTGGTGCGCAATAAGATAAGGCTTAATCTGTTACCTCTACTCGAAGGGATAAATCCTTCTGTGTCAGAGAATATCGCTCAGACCGCTCTAAGAATGGTAGAGGCTGGTAAAGTCTTTGATAATGCCATGCGTAAGGATGTGGACCGTGTGGTGAAATCCACGCTTTCATCTGCCGATATAGCCCCTGCTGATCGCCTTATGTCGATAGATGTCAAGGCTTTGTCGGGAGTGGCATCGCGTGAATACACCCTTCAGACCATTCTTTCACCATTACTTTTCTCCCCATCGCAGGTGGAGGAAATATCTCGTTCAGACCTTTCTCAGCCGGGAAAGCGATGGGAGAGTGCAGGGCATACGCTGATAGTAGATCGCGGTTGTCTGCTCATCAAGGAGAAATCGGTAGCAGAACGCAAGCCTTTCCGCATTCCAGAGGCAGGCACTTACGTCATCAGTGAGACGCAGTCTGCCACAGAAAAGGTCTCCGTCAAAATGCAGCAAGTGGATGAAAGTTTCACCATCGACCGCTCGTTGCTCTGTGCCACGCTCGATGCCGATAAGGTAAGGTTTCCTCTTTGCCTGAGGAATGTGAAGCCAGGAGAGCGATTTATGCCTTTCGGAATGAAGGGAACAAAACTCGTTAGCGACTATCTTACCGACAGAAAGCGAAATATCTTCCAAAAGGAAGCCCAACTCGTAATCTCTGATGCTGACGATAATATTCTGTGGCTCGTGGGTGAACGTCCCGATGGAAAATACTGCATTGGCAAAAATACAATAAATGCCCTTGTAATCCGTTATTTCAAATAATGAAAAAGAGCATTAGAAACATATTGGTATTTCTTCCGTTGCTTGCCATAATCCTTACGGCTTGCAATGATGATGACAGTTTTTCCGCATCCCCATTCAATAGTCTTACACTGGGTGTGGATACGGTATTTATGGACACGGTATTCTCCAAAGTGCCGGCTTCCACGCGTTCTTTCTGGATTTACAATAAGTCTGGAGACGGAATACGCTGCTCTAACGTGAGGTTGCAGAATGGCAACCAGACTGGTTTCCGTGTCAATGTGGACGGAATAAACCTTGGCGAGCAGACTGGATTTCAGACTTCTGACATTGAAATAAGAAAAGGAGACAGCATCCGCGTCTTCGTGGAACTGACTTCACGATCCACTTATCAGACTGCTCCAAAGGAGATAGGAGACAATCTTATCTTCACCTTGGAGAGCGGAAAGCAGCAGGTGGTCAATCTCAATGCGTGGTCATGGGATGCTGATCTCGTGCAGGAAATGCGGATATCACGTGATTCTCTCATAGATAATGCAGGCAAAAGACCTCTCGTAATCTATCAAGGCATAACAGTCGATTCTCTTGCTACGCTCACCATAGCTCCTGGTTCTATCATCTATTTCCATGATGATGCAGGCATTGAGGTGAAAGGCAGATTGGTATGCAAGGGCGATTCCACAAATAATGTGGTGCTAAGGGGCGACCGTCTCGACAATATGTTTGACTATCTGCCTTACGATCTCGTGCCAGGAAGATGGAAAGGCATTCATTTCTCTGCCTCTTCCTACGATAATATCATAGGTTTCACTGACATACATAGTGGATATGACGGCATAGTGTGCGACTCAAGCGACGTCAACAGACTGAAACTCACGCTTACAGCTTCCACCATTCATAATTGTAAAGGCTATGGCATAAGCACTTCAAATGCGAAAGTAGTCATCGAAAACTGCCAGATTTCCAATACATTGGCTGACTGTGTGGCGGTGATGGGAGGCGATGTGTCATTACTCCACTGCACGTTGGCACAGTTTTATCCATTTGATGCTCAGCGTGGAGCAGCGCTCCGTTTCAGTAATGGCGACGGAACGAATGTCTGGCCACTGGTCAATCTCAGCGTAAGAAACTCGATAGTGACGGGATATGCTGATGATGTCATTATGGGAACTAAGGCTGACTCTACTGCCGCCTTCCATTATTCTTTTGCTTATTCTCTCCTTCGCACGCCAAAGATAAATGATTCCACGGTATGTGATAGTATCATCTGGGAGAATGTCAAGGACACAATCTCTGCCGGATGGAAGAATTTCAAGCGAATAGACACTGAGCTTCTGCGTTACGATTTCCATCTCGACTCCATCTCAAAGGCTGTCGGCACTGCTAACAAAGCATGGGCATTGCCATATAATCGCGATGGAATAAAGCCGAAGGAAGTGGTTAATATTGGATGTTATTAGTTGTCTGGTTGTTTAGTTGTCTGGTTGTTTGTAGAATTTGCTCGCAACTGGACTATCAACAAACCGACAACCGACCACCGATAACCAACAATCAACAAAACAACCAGACAACAAAACCACTAAACAACAATAATAATAAAGATATGAAAACAATAGAATTGAACCTGAAGATGATGCTCGTAGAGCAATCTGAACTGACCCCAGAAGACAATGAACTCGTGGAGAAGGCAAAGAAGGCTACAGAGGCTTCGTATGCACCATTCAGCAAGTTTCGTGTCGGAGCTGCACTACGCCTACAGAATGGGGTAGTGGTGACTGGTTGTAATCAGGAGAATTCCGTTACTCCGCTCACGCTTTGTGCTGAGCGTGTCACTATCTTCTCTTCGCAGGCACAGTATCCAGACACTCCTATTCTTACTCTCGCTATTGCTGCACGCAATATAAACGGTGAGTTTGTCAATGACCCTATTTCCCCATGCGGTTCATGCCGTCAGGTAATCCTTGAGCATGAAGTGCGCTATAATCAGCCTATCCGCATTCTCCTATATGGAAAAAAAGGAGTCCTGATAGCTGATTCTATCAAGACCCTCCTTCCTTTCTCTTTCTCTGTAGATAGTTTATCAGACTGATTCTTTTAACCCATAATGTCTTATTAACGAAAGAGACAGTCTGAAAACCTATATTAAGTAAAGCGAGAGTAACCCGATATATTGTCCAGGGTTACTCTCGCTTCATTTGTAATAGGCTTCCTGCATTATGCATTAAGCATTATGAATTATGCATTAAGCATTATGCATTAAGCATTATAAATTATGCATTATGAATTATGCATTATGAATTATTATTTAACTCCCCTCTCATCCAAAGCCTTACTGTATTTAGCGGCGTTGGCGAGATGTTCATTGTATGACTTGGCAAAGTTGTGTGTGCCAGAGAAGTCCTCTTTAGCACACATATAGATGAAGTCATGGTGCACCATATTGAGCACAGCATCGATACCTGCCACGCTTGGAATGCGAATAGGTCCAGGAGGCAATCCCTCATTTCTATAAGTGTTATAAGGACTAACCACATTGAGCAGTTTGGTATAGATTCTTCTCAGTGAGAAATCCTGCAAAGCAAACTTGATAGTAGGGTCTGCCTGGAGAGGCATATTCTGCTTCAGACGATTGTAATACATTCCTGCAATCATAGGCTTCTCAGCATTGTTGGCAGTTTCTTCATCCACTATACTTGCAATGGTGATTACCTCCACCGGCGAGAGATTGAGCTCCTTTGCCTTTGCAGAGCGAGTGCCCTTCCAGAAATCATCACTCTCATTCTTCATCTTGTCAAGAAACTTTTCGAGAGGTATGTTCCAGTACACTTCGTAAGTGTTAGGGATAAACATAGAGATAATGGTGGCAGTATCGAGTGCATACTTTCCACATATCTTCGGATCGTTTAGTGCATCGAGGAAATCTTCCTTGGAAAACATCAGTCGTTCAGCCATTTCCTCAGCCAGACGTTCCTTTGTCCTCACGCTTGGAATGGTCAGTTTGACAGGTTCCTGATGTCCGTTTCGCAAGTTGCGGAACAGGGTAAAAGCGCTCATAGAAGGAGTGACAGCGTATTTACCTGAGCGGATATGGTCTGCATAGTGTAGATGGCGCGCCATGGTGCGTATGGCAGTGCGTCCCTGTTCGGTGGCGATAGTGTCAAGTTTCACGGTCACAGAGTCGAGATTATCGTCATTATCGATATAGAGATAGACGGTGTAGTCATGCTTTGAGATACCGGCAAAGAGATAATAAGCCACGATGCCAATGATTACTACAATGCATCCAATGGCGGAGATGAGGTATCCTTTCTTCTTTTGATTCATTTTTATTAGTGTTGGTTGTGGGTTGTTTGTTATGGGTTGTTTGGTGTTTTGTTGGCTTGTTTCAGCCAATTATCTATAAGCTTTCGTGCGATAGACAGTTTTTCTGGGATAGTAGGCAAGCGATGACGGTCAAACCATCCGCCTTCTGCCAGTTCTTCCTTCTGCAGCTTTATCTCGCCCGAGACGTAATCGGCATTGAAGCCCACCATCAGTCCGCATGGATAAGGCCAAGGCTGGGAGGCAAAATATCGCAGATTGGTAATCTCCAGTCCCACTTCCTCATGCACTTCGCGCCTTACAGCTTCCTCCAGAGTCTCGCCGGTCTCCACAAATCCCGCTACAAGACCATGGAAATTGCTTCTGAAATTGCGTCCTCTGACCAGCAATACCTCATCGACACCCTTATGGATGAGCACGATTACGGCAGTGGCAAGTTGAGGCCATACTTCCTTTCCGCATCCGGTGCAACGCTTTGAGATGTCTGTCTCAAGTTTCATTGGAGCGCCACACACACCACAGAATTTAGTATTCATGTCCCAATAGAGTATCTCATGGCATTTGCCGGCTTTCTCATAGAGAGGCTTGCTGAGCTTGTAATACGACTGCCTAAGTGGGCACATCTCATGATTAGCAAGGTCAGTGATAGGATTATCCACCCTGACGGTCTTGACTATGGTGCCATCATCCATTGGCGTGATGTTGTGTATGGTGTTCCATTCCTTAAGAGTCACAGGAGGTTCATCGCCGTAAGGGATGGTAAATGATCCGTCTGCAGTCTTTTCTATCAGAAGATCACTTTTGCAGAATATAAACCAAAGATTCATAATCAGGTGTTACTTTGTTTTGTTGTTATGCTGTTTGGTTGTTTTGTTGTTCAGATGTTTGTCATGTTATTACATTCAACAAAACAACTAAACAATAAAATCACTAAGCAACAATGTTTTTTTATGCGCACGCATATTAAGTGCAAAGGTAATAATAATTATGTAGAAACTTGCAATTTGTGTTGACTTTTTTAGGAAACGATGCTGTTTTCTGTGTGTAATTGCAATTCATATTTCTGCGGATTGCACTCTCTTTTCCCCTTTTTTAGGCATAATTATTAAAAATCCTTATTCTATTATCATTTTATGATTATCATTTTATGATAATAATAATAAAAGTTGTCTCTTTGCAAAAGAATTTGCAAACATAGAGAAAGTTTGGTGGTAAGAATTGTTTATATAAAGGAAAGTGTTTATAGTTACCAACTATTATCATAATGATTCTGATTATCTTCTTATATAAAAAGGTATAGATATGCTAATGGATGAATGTAAATGCGTTTATGTCACCCCACAAGATAATACCTATGTATATAAAAAAACGCCCTCACCTCACGGTGCGGACGTTCCAATCTCAATAGGTATTAGCTTTTTTAAGGTAAAAAGATTGTATTCAGGATAACGATTGCAAAGGTAAGGCTTTAATTTCAATAATCCAAATTTTTTTGCCTTTTTTTTTGAGGAAAATCAAAAAAACATCAAAAAACATCAAAAAAATGCTGAAATACATACGAAAACGTGGTTACATATCCTTTTCCAGCCGATTTCTATGTCTGCTTTCTGTTGTCCGATATGAGATGCGCTGTCGCTCTCTATTGAGCTTGTATATCTGAGGAGATGTCAGAGAATAATGATGGTTGTGGGTTGTTGGTTGTTGGTTGTTGGTCAAATTTCAATAATTATCCAAACAAATAATCTGCAAACTTATGCCTTTGTCTATACAGAGTGGAGCGATAGTATAGGCAAAGGCATATTGTGTTTCTTCGCGTTTTTTATGACTGACACATCGAAATCCAGCGATAAAATTGTTCGATTTTTCTGTAATGATAAAGCTATGAAGATGTGGCTTTGTAATGTGCTGACTGACAATGTGTTGCAAAAGCATAGTTTTTAGAGGGTAAAAGCATAGATATTACACCCTAATATCTATGCTTTTACGAGGTAATATCTATGCTTTTGCAACGTGAAAGCTTAGCTATAGCAAAATGATAGCTTGGCTTTCACTTTTTTGTTCTGTTTTTCTCCCTCTTATTTTGTTACATTGTGAAATGCAATAAACTGCCAAATCTACCAAGAATGAAATCGCAACAATGTGAACAAACGAAAGAGAATGTACTTCCATTCCCAATGCCAAGGGAGGGGAAAGAGGTGGAGAGTGCGAAGGGCTTCGACCACTTCACGCTGGAAAGTCTTGCTGTGGTGCTGGCGGAGAAGCAGACGAAGGGTGTCAACGGCGAGGTAATCCAACTTGTATCGGGCGCAATCTATGTGTGGATGGTGCTGGATGTCGCGGATGATGGATAGGATGTCACGGAGCTTTTTCTCCTGCTTTGCAAGGTCTGTGGTAGTGGTGATGGTGCCGGGATGGAGGATATAATCGTATATCCTGCACGGTGTCGCTATGAAAGATGAGGCTGAGAGGAATAAGCGCAGAGTGAAGTCCTCGTCCTCATGATATATGCCTTCGCGGAAAGTAAGTCCCTCAGAGATGAGAAACTCACGGCGGATGATGTAAGCTACAGGGCAAGGCATAAGGTTTCTGCCAGGGAGAAAGTCTCTTGCTGGGCAGAATACGGCTCTGTAAGGCGGGATATAGCGGTGATAAGGCTTTGGCGCTTCCGTGGTTTTGCCATCGGCACACTCCTTGCTTTGCACCATTTCTATGCCTATCACGTCAATTTCTTGGTCGTCCTCCATCTCCTTCCATGGCAGTGTGACACCGGGCAGAAGACGGTCGTCACCGTCTATAAACCATACATATCGTCCCTTGGCGGCTTTCAGTCCACTGTTTCTGGCATTACTCGGTCCGCCGTTTGGCTGATTGATGATGGTCATCCGAGCGGACGTGCTTGCCCTAAACGCCTCTATGACAGAAAGCGTGCCGTCGGTGGAACCATCATTGATGACAATAATCTCCACCTCGTGACCTTGCTTTGTCACGGGGATGACGCTTTGGAGACACGCTTTGATGTAGCGTTCTACATTATATGCTGGGATTATTATGGAGAGCATTGGTTGATGGGGGATGGTTTGATGGTTGTCGGTTGTTGGTTGTCGGTTGTTGGTAGATTGAAACAAATCAACCCATAACCAACAACCCATAACCAACAACCCCCAATCCACTTATTTCTTCTTGCCGCACATATCCTGATAGAAGCAGCGCTGACACTGTTTAGGATCCGTTGCAGGTTCAAACTTCTTTGTCTCATCGAATATCTCAGAGAGAAGGTCTGACAGACCTTTGCAGTACTCATCGAGGTACTCTTTTACATCATAGACAGGAGTTTTGTCGAAGCGTATTACAGGATTATAACCCTCCTCACGGGCGAAATGCGGATAGAGCAGGGCAGGGGATACTGGCATCTGTGTGTATGGAGCACCATTGTCTGGAGCTGTAAGTATCTTGGAATAGAGCAAAGTCTGGAGATAATAGTCTGGATGAGTGTCGGCTTTCTGCTCATGCAGGAATATTTCCTCCACGGATTTCAATGCCTTTGGACGGCTTGCGCCTGTCTTGTAATCCACCACTCTCATGGTCTTGTTGCCATTGAATCCAGTTACTATGTCGAGACGGTCGATGAATCCCTTGACTTTCAGCGTGCGTGTGCCGGCACTTGTGCGGAAAGAGACGGAGTCATAGATTCTCTTTTCCAGGTCTTCGATGTGGAAAGGTGCGTGCGAAATGTCGTAATCTATCAGGCAGAGTATCATCTTTCTGATGATATTCATGTTGACCATCTGCATTCCATCAAGGGCAGGCATGTTCCTGTCGTCCTTGATATTGAAGAGTTCTTCCTTGAATCCCTTGATGATAGCGCGTGAAATGAGCGACTCGTCCTTGCGGATGTATTCCAGGTCTTCCTTTGTCACGTCCCTTCCTTTGAAAGGAGAATAGAGCGTTTCTGCAGCTTTATGGAATACAAGACCGAAGATTCTGTTGTCCATTTCGTCCTCATCATTGGTTTCCTCATCCTTTATATCGCAGATGAAACGATAGAAGAAACTCAGCGGACAGCGCAGATATTTGCTCAAAGCAGTAGGGGAAATGTGATCGATACTGTTGAGCTTCTCGATGACAGGAGCGGTCTTTTCCACGGCTTCGATGCAGGAACGGTTTACCGAAAGGTCGGAAATCATGGCGTGTTGCTGGATTGGAAGAGTGCTTTCTGCCATCAGTTGCATCATGAATCGGCTCATTTCATTGGTCTTTGTGTCGTTGGCTGCATTATTATATGTAAAGGTGACGTCGCCAGCCCTTTGCATCATGCGATGGAAATAATAGGCGAAGATGCCCACCTTATTCTCCACCGTGGTCAGACCATACGCCTTTCGTATGCTGTGAGGAATGAAAGAGGCGTCATCCACGCCCTTTGGGATGTTGCCTTCGTTGGCAGAGAGTATGAGCATATGGTCAAAGTCGAGCAGACGAGTCTCCAGTACGCCCATTATCTGAATGCCCATTATCGGTTCACCATGTAAAGGCACGTTGGTGGAACGTACTATCTGGAAGACAAGACTTTGCAAAGACATCTCGCTTATGTCCAGTTCGCCACTCTCAAGGAGTGTGTTCACGCGAGTGATGAGTTGGTGCATACGGAATACAGACTCCTGCATCAGTTGCTGTTCGCGTGACATTTCGTGCTTGTTGTCGTCGGTATTATCGTCCTCTTGGTTGTCGTTTGCCTTCGCGCTGTTTATTGCTATCTGCTTTATTATGGTCAGAATGCAGCGCAGCATCTCCTTGTTGCGTGTCAGTCTTGCGTCTGTGTCGGCAGGATTGCCACGGTAAGAGGTCAGTGGAGCGAAGAGCACGGCAAGGTTTTCGTCAGCCGAAAGCTCGTCGATGGTAGGGTAGAAGATGTGGTCGGCATTGATACGGGCAGTAATCTCCACTGCTTTCTCCGAGATGAATTTCATGTATGGATGGTGGAGAATGGAGTTTACTTGATGCAGTCTCAGCGTGCCTTTCAGACGCGAAGAGCCTGACAGTTTCAATGCGAATATCTCTTTGACGAGGGTTGCGATAAGGGTTTGTGAGAGAGGATAACCCGTCGTGATATTGATGTCTTTTACGTCAGGTGGCAGACAGTGGATTATGGTAGGCAGAATCTTCTCGTCGCACATTACGATGGCGGTGCGTTTTCCTGCCTTGATGCGCTCTGGAGTAAGCCATTGGCTGATGTATCTCGCTTGGATATCTTCGGTGGAGGCGGAGAGGAAAGTGATATTCTCCTTCTTAGTGAGGTTGGAGTAGATATCTTTGCCAGCCAGCTGGTTAGGGAAAGCATGGAGATAGGCGGAGATGTACTTTCCAGCTTCGTTGCCGTTGTTCATATAGTAGGAGTCATAATCCCAGTAGAAGATGGCTTTTTTCTCCCTTGCAAGTTCTTCAAAGAGGCGTTGCTCCACTTTTTGTAGAAGGTTGAAACCGGCAAATACGTACATCTTTGCCTTGAGACCTGTAGGGTCGAAATGCTCTGCTACGTCGCGATAGAGCATTCCTTCATAGGCTATTCCTTCGCTCCTCAATGCTTCACGGTAAGAAGAATATATGGAAGCGAGGACGTTCCATAGGCTTGCGAAATTCTCTTTGAGCGGTGATTTGTGGTCTCCGTCAAAGTTTTTGAAGAATCGTGTCAGCAGTTCTTTCTGCTCTTCGGTAAGGAAATCCACAGAGTCGAAGTCGTGGAGGTCGTTGGTGTTAGCGAATATCTTCTCGTAATCGCCCATGTTCTTGTCGAGATCATCGAAGTCGCTGAGCATCAGTTCGCCCCAACCATAGAAGTCGTCAAGCGTCTCTTGACTCTTGGTAAAGTGGCTATAGTGCTTGAATAGTTCGCAGACGAGCTTGATTTGGTCGGCTACAAGCAGTGGGGAAAGTGAACGGTAAAGCTCACTGATGGTCATATATTGCGGGCTCCAGACAGGTTTGCCTCCAGACTGAAGTATCAGTTCTTCGTTGAGGAAGAGTGAGGCGCGCTTGTTAGGAAACACTACAACAATCTCGGAAAGGTTGTTGCCGTATTTCTCCAGGAGGTCTTTAGCTATTGCGTTGAGGAATGTATTCATGTTAGGAAGGGTTGTTGGTTGTTGGTTTTGGGTCGTTGGTTGGTATCCAACAAACTATTTCTGGACTTCTATGATGCCGTTATCTTCATGGACATACCATATAAATCCACGAACATTTGGGTATCCCATATCTTCCATCAGGCTCATATAGCGTTGCACTTGGCGCTTATACTTGTCGTCCTTTTTGCCGAATTTATAGTCGATGACGATGGTTTCTTTGCCGTCAGTGATGACTCTGTCGGGGCGTTCGTTGACTATTTTTCCTCCAACTATTCGCATTATGTTGCATTCGTTGAATACCGTCCAACGGTCAGAGAACCAATCTTTTACCATTGGAATATCAAACTTTGACTTTAACTGCTCCTTGAGCTGCTCAGGAGACAGCGTCTCATCATAGATGATACCATCAAATTCAAACTGTCGGAGCGTCTTTTCCACGTCGTCATAAGTATGTATCTGCGAGAAAAGAGCGTGCATGATGCTTCCCATTGTGGTAAACCTCTTGCTGTCTTCATCGTCCAATGTGTCATTAGCAAACTCGCGGCTCTTGTTACTTTGACGGAAAAGGATGTTGCCATTGTCGTAACTATGCACCGTGACGTTCTCGTCCGTAGGGATGATTTCAAAGACATTGTCCTTCTCTTCCTGCTTTTTCTCTTTCAGATAATGCTCTCCGAAGATGAAAGAGCATTCCCTTGGCTCCTCTTCGGGGGCGCTGTCCTTTGCTTTTCGAGACGAACTCTTCTTAGGTTTCTCCAGTTTTATTTCTTTTATGCCATCATATTCCGCTCCTTTCAGAGAGTTGAATAGCTCCATATTCTGCAGTGTGGCGATGAGAAGGCGTGAGCGATGGTTGTCACTGATGTCCTGATTGGCAATGATATAGAGCGAACGCCCTGCTCTGGTGAATGCTACGTAGAGGAGATTGAGATTATCTACTATCTCCTGCATCCATTCCTCCGCACCGTAATTCTCGTAGATGGAGTTGTCAAGGCTTTCCCTTTTGCGGTAATCCACAGGGATGAAAGGCAGGCGAGAGAATGGTTCCTCATGCGTGCGGCACCATAATGTCTCACCGTTAGTCGTGGTGGTGAGCCATGATGTGAATGGCATTATGACGTGAGGGAACTCCAATCCCTTACTCTTGTGTATGGTAATAACGCGCAAACTGCTCACGCTTCCGATGGATATTGGCTTTTGGCAGAGCTCTTCATCCCAGTATTTGAGGAAGTCATTGAGTATGGCGCCATTGTCTTCAAGGAACTTTTTCAGTCCATCGAAGAAGGCACAAGCGTATGGTTCCTGACCGTGGATGCGGTCGAGAGACAGTATTTGGAAGAGATGCTCGGTAAGTTCGTAGAGCGACATGGATAGCATCTTCTGCCTACCTTGCGCACTGTAGATGCTTTCCGGCATATATCGGCAGAAAGAATCAGCGTCTGTAAGCAGGGCATCATCGTTGATATCCTCGCCTAAAACGAAGGAAACGTAGAGCTTCAATAGTGAAAGCTTCGCCTTTATGTCGTTCTCGTTGCGCAGATACTTCATGCTGTTTACGATAATCATCACGAGAGAGGACGCCTTGAGCATGAATGCCTGGTCGGAGATGATAGGTATCTCAGGACTGTTCTCTGCAAAATAGTTTGCCACTCTCGTCGCTTCATCATTATTTCTTACGAGGATTGCGATGCTGCTATGGGCTACATTCTGATTGATAAGGCCCTTTACGTAGCTCAATGTGCGCTCAAGTGCGGCTTCTACAAACTCTTCCTTTATGTCTTCTGTGAGCAAATCCACCTTGACAAAGCCGCGTTCAGCTTTATCTTTCGGCACATCCTGCCTCACGTCGCTATACGCTTTTCTCAGTTTCGTGGCGTAATCACGCTGTAATTGCGCCACTTCCGCAGAGAGATTGTTAGCTTCGATGAAGTCTTTCTGCTCCAATTCATTCTCCGGCATTATCCTTTCAGCCTCTATTTTGATGGCTTCGCGGAAGAAAGCATTATTGAATTCGATGATATTACGCTCTGAGCGCCAGTTGGTTTGCAGGGGAACGGTGTTCAATGTCTGTTCTCCTGCATACGTAGTGAATTCTTCTTCTATGTTATTCAGCAGTCGCCAGTCACCGGAACGGAAGCGATAGATGCTCTGTTTCACATCTCCCACTATGAGATTGTGCACAATATTGCCGCTTCCATCGTCGGTGGTATCAGCTTGCGACATACAGTTGTCGAGGAGAATGCGGAAGTTTTCCCATTGTACAGTACTCGTATCCTGAAACTCATCGATCATGATATGCTTGAGATATGCACCGATTTTCTCGTATATAAATGGAGCATTGCTGTCTCCTGCCTTTATCATGCTGCTCAGAGTGGTCTGAGTATTGGAGAGCATAAAGCGTGCATTCTGCTCGTTGAGGTGGTTCATTTCTTCACGAATCCTGAACAGCAGGCGCATCTTGTTGAGGTTTTTGAGCGTCGTCTTGGCAGATTTCGCTTTTCGAATGCTTGCTTGTCTCTCTCTTTCTGCATTCTGAAGGTAAGGCATAAAGACGGATTCTGCCAGTTCGGCAATGTGTCCTTTTCCCCAGGTTGAGGCATTTGTCATGCCGTTCTTTGCCCTTTCAGAAAGGAATTTCGCATCTTCGAGACCGTAATTGCCATTCTTTAATTTGATGAAATAGCTTGGAACGCCGGTTGACTTGTATGCGAAATCGTTTATAGTAACGCCATTTTCATTCATCAAGATGTCAAATCCATTGCCGATGTCTATGAATTTCTTCTTCGAAGTCTGCAATATTGCGTTCATCTCCTTCTTGTATTCAGTGAAGAAGGATTGGTCTTTGGCTATGTCAGTAAGGAGATGCTCGTTTGCTTTGAAAAATTCTTTGGTCAGATTTTTGCCGAATTCCTTGATTTCTGTGCTGATATTCCAGGATTTTCCGTCATCCATCTTCTCATCGATAAACTGCATTATCCAGTTCATCAACGTCTTATCCTGGTCCAATGTCTCCATCATCGCATCCACAGCTTCGCTTATTACCATGCTGTCCTGTAAGGAAATACGCATATTATTGCCCAGTCCGAGCTCCTTGACCATATTGCGGAGCACGCTCTGGAAGAAGGCATCGATGGTCTGAATGCGAAATCTGTTGTAGTTATGAAGCAGATTATAGAGGGCAATACCGGCACGTTCACGCACCAGTTCCTTAGTATAATCCAATTCTGAAGATATCTTATTGAGGTAGCTATCGCTACTTTTCAGTCCTTTGGAAATGCCGAAAAGCTGGCTGACGATGCGATGTTTCATCTCTTCTGTAGCCTTATTGGTAAAGGTAACGGCAAGGATGTTTTCGTATCTTTTAGGGTCTATGATAAGCAGTTTGATGAATTCTACGGCAAGAGTGAATGTCTTTCCGCTTCCTGCACTTGCCTTATATACTGTCAGAGCTTTGTTTTTGTTCTTCATTTTCTTTGACTGTAAGATGTAGTGTGTTGATGTTTAGGTCTTTATCATGGTGATATTCGAGCGGAATAGCAATGCTTTTACGGCATTATTGCTATCTGCTCATTAGTTTTCCTCTATGCTTACTACTCGCCATCCGGCATCTTTGAGTTTCAGCTTTAGTTTCTTTTTCACGTCTTTATATAGGTGGACTTTCGTTCCAAGCGTGTCCATCATATAGACATTGTCGAGCAATACGGTAGCAATAGCATTGCTATCATCCTCCATTGTGATGTCGTCCACCTCTATTTCTGGCGTTTCTGTGGCGCCATGAAGCACTTCAATGTCTGCCTTATGCACATTGCTTGATAGAAAGCGGATGCGCAATTCCATATTCTCGTCAGTGAGACTGATGGCATCAGCCAGTCGCCATGTGTAATAATACTTGGCAAACAGTCCGGCAGTCTCTTTGGCTTTGTCTTCTGATGATGGCTCTTTTTCGCACGAAAAAAGTGCTCCAGAAAGGCAAATCATTGCAAATATAGTAGTGAAAAGGTATCTGTTCATATAAAAAGTTATAAAATTTTTACAAAGGTACAGAAAAATATTGGGAATCTCATCCTTTTTACTTACTTTTGCATAAAATATCAACCAAAATGCTAAAATTTATATCTTTCGGAAGTGGAAGTAGTGGTAACTGCTACTATCTCTCCACTGGAACCGATGGACTGCTTCTCGATGCAGGTGTCGCAATAAGAAAACTGAAGAAGTACCTGCATGATTATGACATCAAGATTGAGAGCGTTAAGAATATACTTGTGACGCATGACCACGCTGATCACATAAAGTCGGTTGGCGCTCTTAGTACTGAATATAACATTCCAGTCCATGCTACGCGTGAAGTACACGAAGGTATTGGGCGAAATTATAGTGTCCACAAGAAAGTTCCAGGCAGTCTCGCTCATGTGATAGAAAAGAATGAGCAGATCAAAATCGGTGATTTTCTGGTCACTCCATTCAGTGTTCCGCATGATAGTTCTGACAATGTGGGCTACAGAGTGGAGTATGATGGAGTAGTATTCTGCCTTATGACTGACGTGGGACATGTCACAGAGGAGATGAAGACTTACATAGGAGAGGCTAATTACCTCGTTCTTGAAGCCAATTATGATGAGGAAATGCTTAAGGTAGGCAACTATCCACAGTTTCTGAAGGATAGAATCTTGAGTCCTAACGGGCACCTTAGCAACCGAGAATGTGGTGAAGCGCTTGCCAATAACGCCACTTCTGAGCTCAGACATGTATGGCTTTGTCATCTTTCGGAGGAGAATAACCATCCGGTTCTCGCACAGAAGACCGTGGAGCAGGTGCTTCGTTCGTACGGTATAGTCGTGGGCAAGGACTTCGCTTTCGATGTGCTTAAGCGCAAATGTGCATCTGAGGTCTTTGAATTGACGTAGAAATTGTCTAGGTCTTTGATAGTTAGTGGCTTATGGTTGCGGACAGAATGGCAGTCATTCGTGGCTCTTCTATATCGCATAAATATACGTCCGAATCCCAATAGCATCTGATGTTAGGCATCAATCATCGACTGATAATCACCAAATATTAAACTAATTAAAAACAAATAACGATATGAAAAAGTTTTTTTCACTCATGGCAATGTTGCTCTGCACTGTGGCAATGATGGCTCAGGCAGAGATTAAGTTTGACAAAACTGTTCATAACTTTGGCTCTTTCTCTGTAAAGAGTCCTGTGGTTAAGTGTGTCTTTACATTCCAGAATGTAGGCGATAAGCCTCTGGTTATCAATCAGGCTGTGGCAAGTTGCGGATGTACTATCCCTGAATACACCAAGAAGCCTATCAAGCCAGGAGAGAAAGGCACGATTACTATCACTTATAATGGCAAGGGAAAGTTTCCTGGTCACTTCAAGAAGACTATCACAGTGCGTACAAATGCGAAGACTGATATGATTCGTCTTTACGTCGAAGGAGATATGCTTGAGGAAAAAGATATGAAATAAAGCAATCTTCTTTCGATTGTAACGCAACATAATAGTGCAAATACAAATAAATAATCGGTTCTAAGAATTACCGTTATCATGTTGTGAAAGCCTCTATATTATAGCGTGAAAGCCTCTATATTATAGTGCGTAATCCTCCATATTATTGTGTGAAAACACTTTCATTATGGTCTAAATTCATGGATGTGACGCTATGATTTGTCATATAATATGACTCAAGGAACTTGTAATGGCGCTTTGAAATGTAGTAGAATATGGCATAAAGGCATTCTAAAGGCGCTTCGAGTCCTTTGAAAATAAGGCGTAAAAAGGTTAGCAAAAGGCAATCAAAATCATGACGGGAAATTCTTAGAGCTTCTTTATATTCAAATAATAGCTATATGACTCCATCCTTCACAGACTCGGAAATCGAAAAGATTCTTCTCCTGAGGGACCAACTGAAGGAGAAGATTGGGTCGGCTTTACAACCGAATGACGAACAGGCTTTGCAGAAATATATTGTCGAAGCCACAGAGAATAACACCATACAGCGTGATGCTTTCGGACTTAATCCTGTGCTGATGAGCATGCAGACTGCCGTGATTGCGGTAGAGGAAATAGGACTCAGCAGGGACGGCGTAATCGCTACGATGCTCTATACCAGCGTGATAAATGGTCATGTTACGCAGGAAAGCGTGCAGAATGAGTTCGGAGAAAGTGTCGCGAATATAGTAAAAGGACTTGTGCGTCTGCATGAACTCTACAAGAAGACGCCGGTAGTGGAGACGGAAAACTTCCGAAACCTCATCGTGTCCTTTGCAGAAGATATGCGCGTAATCCTCATTATGATTGCTGATCGCGTGAATGTCATGCGCGAGATACGTGATACAGAGAATGAGGAAGCAAGGCATCGTGTGGCAGAGGAAGCCAGTTATCTATATGCTCCGCTTGCACATAAGTTAGGATTGTATAAGCTGAAGAGCGAACTGGAGGACCTCTCTCTGAAGTATCTGGAGCATGATACCTATTATATGATACGCGAGAAGCTTAATGAAACGAAGGCTTCGCGTGACAAATATATTAGCGATTTCATAGGTCCTATCCAGCAGAAACTGGAAGCTTTGGGCTTGAAATTCCACATAAAGGGACGTACCAAGAGCATACACTCCATCTGGCAGAAGATGAAAAAGCAGAAATGCCAGTTTGAAGGTGTCTATGATCTCTTTGCGATACGTATCATTCTTGACTCGGAAATCGAGCGTGAGAAAATGGAATGCTGGCAGGTATATAGTATCATAACAGATATGTACCAGCCTAATCCTAAGAGATTGCGCGACTGGCTCAGTGTTCCTAAGACCAATGGATATGAAAGTCTGCATATCACAGTGCTCGGACCAGGTCAGAAATGGGTGGAAGTGCAGATACGAACAGAGCGAATGGACGAGATTGCAGAGCATGGTCTCGCTGCTCATTGGCGTTATAAAGGCGTGAAAGGAGAGCAGGGTGGCCTTGATGAATGGCTTGCCAGTATCCGCACAGCGCTCGAAGCAGGTGATGATCTCCAAGTGATGGATCAGTTTAAGGCTGACCTTTATGACAAGGAGGTCTATGTATTCTCTCCTAAAGGCGACATTCTGAAGTTTCCTAAAGGCGCCACCGTGCTCGATTTTGCATATCATATCCATAGCAATATCGGCAGTCACTGTACGGGAGCAAAAATCAATGGCAAGAATGTAACATTGCGCGAGGTGCTCAATAGCGGTGATACTGTGGAGATTATCACAAACTCCAAGCAGACGCCTAAGAAGGAATGGCTCAATATAGTCAAGACTTCTCGTGGCAAAGCAAAGGTGCGTCAGGCTATCAGAGAGAGCCAACAGGCTGCAGGACTGTATGCAAAAGAACTTCTTGAACGTAAGTTCCGCAACAAGAAGATAGATGTCGATGAGAGCATTCTGATGCGTCTTATCCGAAAGATGGGATATAAGGAAACCTCTGACTTCTATCGTGACATCGTCAATGAGGCGTTGGAGCCAAACATAGTGGTGGAGCGTTATCAGGAAATGAAACAGCATGAGGACAACGCATACGCCAATGCTGCACCTGTTCGCTCTGCGGAAGAGTTTCAATTTTCTAATTCTCCTCAGCAGAAGACGTCGGCTTCAGCCAGTGATACCCTTATTATCGACCGTGATATGAAGGGAATCGACTATACATTGGCACGTTGTTGCCAACCTATCTACGGCGATCCAATCTTCGGCTTTGTGACAGTCAACGGTGGAATCAAGATACATCATGAGAATTGTCCTAATGCCACGGATCTGAAGACGCGCTTCGGCTATCGTGTGGTGAAAGCGAGATGGAGCGGAAAGGGTCAGACTCAGTATGCTGTCACTCTGCGCGTTGTGGGCAATGATGATATAGGTATTGTGACAAACCTTACCTCTGTCATTTCTAAGGAGGACAAACTGGTGCTCAGAAGTATAACAATCAATTCTGATGACGGTCTTTTCTCCGGCAATCTTGTAGTGCAGATTGATGATAAGCATCGCCTTGAGGCGCTGATAAAGAAGCTTCGTGCCATAAAAGGTGTACGCTCTGTCACAAGATTATAATGCTGTCAAAGTGTGAAAGAATTGTATTGATGCTCAAAAAGATAAGTAGGTAATCAGAAATATTATGATAAGACAAAATAAAAACAGCCTCCCCAAAAGGAGGCTGTTTTTATTTTAACTTATTCTGTATAAATTGATTTATAGCTTTTACGTGCTTGGCAGGGTGTGTAGCCTCAGAGGTGAGTCTCTCGACATTGTCTCGCACGGAGTTTATCTCATTGAAAAGGTCGCTGAAGGCATTCTGAACGATGTTAGGACGTCTGCGTCGCTTGTCTGCATTAGGATTGACGACGATGCGTATTCCGCGGTGAATCAGTTCGATGTCAAGGTCTGCAGGAGCCTCGACAGGGTCGCCATCATAATGTATTACTCCAGGCTTTGCACGGTGAACGTGCAGTTTCTTGGTCTTGAAAGACTTGATTTTGGAGTTTTTGTTCAGTGTCTTGTTGAACATTTCAATGCTTATCTGTGGAGCTTCGATGAGGTCGAAAGGCTCCATGATGATGACGTCCATCAATCCATCAGCCATACTGGCTTGTGGAGCAATGTAAGCATCGTTGCCATACTGTGAAGCATTGGCGCATGAGATGAGGAATGCCTTGTATGTGGCGTGATACTCGTCGAATGTAACTTCGTATGTCTCAGGTTTGTATGACAGTCCTTCCTTGAATATAAACTCGGCATATGTCATCGGGCCGCGCTTGCCAGCCTCTGCAAATTTTGCGCTTATGAAGGCGTCAAAGCCCATTCCGCATGTGCAGAAGAAAGGATGACCGTTGATAATGCCATAGTCGAGGTCGTGTATCTCGCATGAATTGATTATCTCCAGTGCCCCTTTTACATTGAGCGGGAGCATCAGATGACGCGCGAGTCCGTTGCCGGAACCGCAAGGTATAATGCCAAGGGCAGTGCGGCTGTCGATGACAGAGCGCGCTACCTCATTGATGGTGCCGTCGCCTCCGACTGCAACTACGATATCTACACCCGTATTCTTTGCTTCAGTGGCAATCTCGGAAGCATGTCCGGAATATTCCGTAAATCTGATTTCTACATCAAAAATCGCCTTGTCGATATATCTTTCGATGAGCGATGGCATGGAGTCTTTGTTTGCCGTGCCTGAAATCGGGTTTATGATGAATATGATCTTTTTCTTTGCCATTGTTGGGAAATACATGTTTTCGGGACTGCAAATTTACTAAAAATAGCGTAATATTATAGATGTTTTTACCTGAAATTAACAGAAAAAGGTATATTTCTTGATAAAAATATGCTATAATAACTATTTTTTTTGTAACTTTGCATCCTATTTAGTGTAAAAGGCATTATTTTTGAGCCGTCTGTTCAGTCAGCATGGTCCTAAAACCTTACCTTAAATTACTGTAAAAGGCACTTGAATCGGTTAGTCCCTACTGTCAGGAAAGGCTGGTTCTGCTGTCTTAATGCAAAGAAATAATACATAAAAAATAAATGGGACAGTTACAGAAAAAATTTGAAAGTTACCGCTTGCCACAGAAGTTTATGGAAGCAGGTGTTTATCCTTACTTCCGTGAAATCACCGGCAAGCAAGGCACAGAAGTTGATATGGGAGGACATAAAGTTCTTATGTTCGGTTCCAATGCTTACACTGGCCTTGTAGGTGATGAGCGAATCTGTGAAGCTGCCAAGGCTGCCATCGACAAGTACGGCACTGGTTGTGCAGGAAGTCGTTTCCTTAATGGCACCCTCGACATTCACGTTAAATTGGAAAAAGACCTTGCTGAGTTTGTGGGCAAGGATGAAGCTCTCTGCTTCTCTACTGGTTTCTCTGTCAATGCAGGCGTGGTGGCAATGGTATGTGGTCGTGAGGACTATATTATCTGCGATGACCGTGATCACGCTTCTATCGTTGATGGACGTCGTCTCTCCTTCGCACGTCAGTTGAAATATAAGCACAACGACATGGAGGATCTTGAGAATATCCTCAAGAAGTTGCCTTATGATGCTGTGAAGCTCATCGTCGTTGACGGCGTTTTCTCTATGGAAGGCGACCTCGCTAAGCTTCCTCAAATCGTAGAGCTCAAGCATAAGTACAACTGTTCTATCATGGTCGATGAGGCTCATGGTATCGGAGTGTTCGGAAAGAACGGTCGTGGTGTGTGTGATCATTTCGGACTTACCCACGAGGTGGACCTCATCATGGGTACTTTCTCTAAGTCGCTCGCTTCTATCGGTGGCTTTATCGCTGGTGATTGGGATACAATCAACTTCCTTCGCCATAACGTGCGTACATATATATTCTCTGCTTCTAATACACCAGCTGCTACTGCTGCCGCTCAGAAAGCGCTTGATATCCTCAAGACTGAGCCAGAGATTATCGACAGACTTTGGGATGTTACCAAGTATGCTCTCAAGCGTTTCAAGGAAGAAGGCTTCGAAATCGGCGACACGGAGTCACCTATCATCCCGCTTTACATCCGCGATGTGGACAAGACATTCCTCATCACCGCTCTTGCATTCGAGCGTGGCGTGTTTATCAACCCTGTTGTTCCACCAGCATGTGCGCCATCTGACACTCTCGTGCGTTATGCCCTTATGGCTACGCATACCAAGGAACAGGTTGACCGCTCTGTGGAGATTCTCAAGGGAATATTCCAGGAGCAGGGCGTGATAAAGTAGTTTTTAGTATTTACTTTAATAGAAAAAACATAATGAAAGCCAGTCGGGGATAATGCTCCAGACTGGCTTTTTTCGTAAATGTGAGAACGGAATAATAATTAACACTCCCGATGTGGCTTTTGAACGCAGTATGCTTCTGTCAGTGCTTCTGAAGTGAAAGAAGCAAGATGGAACGGGTGTTCGTAAAGTGCTAATGGGGAAATGGAGGAATACAACTATGGAAGGTGTCAGAGAAAAGATGTGGATGGAGAAGTATGCAGAACTGAAAGAGTATATCATATCACACAAGCATCTGCCGGATAAGCATAAGGTGGAAAACCGTGGGTTGCTCAACTGGTGGAAATATAATATGAAGCGAAAGAATAAAGGGCTTCTGGTAGAAGAGCGAATAGCAATGCTTGAAGAACTTTCGAATATGCGTTCCAAGGAGCATACTGGCGGTTGGACAAAAGGAAAACCGAGAAAGAAGCGTGAGGAGGCAAGTGAGAATGAGTGATTGCAGAGCAGGGGAACAAGGCAATTTGGCAATCGTGACTTATATTGTGGTTTGAAGTCTGTGGTCTTGATTTATGTTAAGGATGTAAATGAATTGCATATTTTGAAGAAAATAAATCGGAAAAGATTTGGTCAATTCAGAAATAATGTGTACCTTTGCACCGCAATTCAGAACAATGCCTAATAATAAAGGTTAGTTCTCCGGGGTGTAGCGCAGTTGGTAGCGTTCCTGGTTTGGGACCAGGCTGTCGCAGGTTCGAGTCCTGTCACCCCGACAAAAGTCATCAAGAAGAAATTCTTGGTGACTTTTTTTATTCCCGTTTCTCGGCAGTATTTCTTTGCTAAAATTGTTCGATTTTTCTGTATTTGGAAAATGCCTTGCGTACTGCTTTGTAATAATCTGAAAATCAAAGCGTTATAAAAGCATAGTTTTTAGGGCGTAAAAGCTATGCTATTAGGAGGTAATATCTATGCTTTTACGATGTAATATCTATGCTTTCGCAGCGTGAAAGCATAGATATCGCAAAATGATAGTTATGTGATTGACTTTTTGTTCCATTTTTCCGTCAGGATTTCAGTTCTCGTTTGACGGAATAAACCTTGTAGTGGTCTTTAGCAAAACGGTCTTTGCAATCGAGTAAAACCTTCACATGACAGTAGTGAAATGCCTTATTGGTCTTTGGCGAAGTCTGCTTGTTGTCAGCTATTCCTCAATCAAATCCACCATAATGGAGTCACTGATGAAGAGTCCTTGGCGTGTCAAGCGAATTATACCATTGTCTAAAGATAGGTTGCCTAAGGCAATGTGCTTCTGTGAAGCCTTCTGGATAAAGTCGCAGTGACGCTGTGGAAGCGTGCGGGTGTCTATTCCGTCGCTGGTGCGCAAGGTAGTGGTGATGATGTCATTATAGCGCTCTGTGTCGGTGAGGTGCTCGGTTTCCTCTATGTATTCATGCGAAGACGAGTTGACGAAGCGGATATAGTCCTTCACGTCAGCTATGTTCCATTGTCGAGAAACGATGTTGTAGGAGTGGGCTGAGGCTCCAATGCCGAGGTAAGGAATCTGCTTCCAGTAACTGCTGTTGTGCTTGGAACGGTAGCCAGGCAATGCGAAATTAGATATTTCATAATGCTCAAAGCCGTTGTTTGTGAGAGATTCGATGAGCATTTCATACATCTTGAGGCTTGTTTCCTCTTTTATCTCTTTGATTTTTTTCTCGTTGAGCAGGCGGAAAAGTGGTGTTCCATCTTCATACATCAGCGAATAAGCGGAGATATGCTGCACTCCAAGGCTTAATGCTTCGTCGATGTCGCTCTGCCAGTCGTTGAGATTTTCATCCGGAAAACCGAACATCAGGTCGATGCTTATATTTTCAATGCCGTTTCTCCTTAGTGTCTCGACAGCCTTTCTTACGTCTCCAGAGCGGTGGCGACGATGCAGGAATGCCAATCTCTCGTCGCTGAACGTCTGCGCTCCCATGCTCACGCGGTTTATTCCGAGCGATGCTATGAGGCTGGCATATTCGTCCGTGATGTCGTCGGGATTGCATTCCATGGTAAATTCCTCTATATTATATATAAGGTGTGGGCGGTCTTGCAGAGCTGTGCATAGCCTTTTGAGCGATGAAGGCTTGAGCAGTGAAGGCGTGCCTCCGCCTATGTATATCGTCTTGACGGGTTCGGAGCCGAGATAATCCTTTCTGTCGTCTAATTCTTTTATTAGTGATTCTACGTATTCTGCCTGATAATCAAATAGGGTGGTGGAGTAGAATCCGCAGTATATGCAGCGACTCTTGCAGAAAGGAATGTGGACGTAGATGCCTGCCATGGGTAAAAATAGAGAAATGAAATTATTATTGGACGAATTGAATGCAAAGGTATGAATAATTGCCATAATAACAATTGAAAAGTCAAAAAAAACTTAAAAAAACTACTTTTTTGCCATAAATGTTTTGTTTTCACAGTTGCATTCATTAACTTTGAAAACGATTTCGGGAAACACTCCCAACCTTTAAAAGTATAATCCTAATAACAAACTAAACCTTAAAGCAAAAACTATGAAGGTATACCAAACAAACGAAATCAAGAACATTGCCCTTCTCGGTAATGATGGTTCTGGTAAGACAACCCTTACCGAGTCTCTCCTATATGAAGCTGGGGTCATCCAGCGTCGTGGACGCATCACTCAGAAAAATACAGTAAGTGACTATTTCCCTGTAGAGCAGGAGTACGGATATTCCGTTTTCTCTACTGTCTATCATGTGGAATGGAACAATAAGAAGCTCAATATCATTGACTGCCCAGGTTCAGACGACTTCGTCGGTTCTGCTCTTACCGCTCTCAATGTCACAGATACCGCTGTGCTGCTCATCAATGGACAGTATGGTCCGGAGGTAGGTACACAGAATCACTTCCGTTATACCGAAAAACTGAAGAAGCCAGTTATCTTCCTTATCAATCAGCTTGACTCTGAAAAGTGTAACTATGAAAACAGCCTTGAGCGCCTTCAGGATATCTATGGCTCAAAGGTTGTGCCTGTCCAGTATCCGCTCAATGAAGGTCCTAACTTCAATTCCCTCATCGACGTCCTCCTGATGAAGAAGTATTCATGGGGTCCAGAAGGTGGTGCTCCTATTATCGAGGATATACCCGCTGAGGAAATGGATAAGGCTATGGAGCTCCATAAGGCTCTCGTTGAGGCAGCGGCTGAGAATGATGAAGGACTGATGGATAAGTTCTTCGAGACAGAAACCCTGACTGAGGACGAAATGCGCGAGGGTATCCGCAAGGGACTCATCACTCGTAGCATCTTCCCAGTATTCTGTGTATGTGCAGGAAAGTGCATGGGCGTTCGCAGACTTATGGAATTCCTCGGTAATGTAGTACCTTTCGTAGATGAAATGCCTAAGGTTCACAATACTCGTGGCGAGGAAGTGGCAGTGGATGTCAATGGTCCAGAGTCAGTATATTTCTTCAAGACTGGCGTTGAGCCACATATCGGTGAGGTGCAGTACTTTAAGGTGATGAGCGGAAGCATCAAGCCTGGCGACGACCTTTCTAATGCAGACCGTGGCTCTAAGGAAAGAATTGGTCAGATATATGTTTGCGCTGGTTCTAATCGCGTGCCTGTAGAGGAACTGAAAGCTGGTGATATCGGTTGTGCTGTTAAGCTCAAGGATGTCAAGACTGGTAACACCCTTAACGGCAAGGATTGCGAAAACCGTTTCGACTTCGTGAAATATCCTAACCCTAAATTCTCACGTGCTATCAAGGCAAAGAATGAGGCTGAGACTGAAAAGCTTATGGCTGCTCTGACCAGAATGCGTCAGGAGGATCCTACATGGGTAGTTGAGCAGAGCAAGGAGCTTCGTCAGGTAATCGTTCATGGACAGGGTGAGTTCCATTTGCGCACACTCAAGTGGCGTCTGGAGAATAATGAAAAGATTCAGGTGGAATACGTTGAACCTAAGATTCCATATCGTGAGACTATCACTAAGAGCGCTCAGGCTGAATATCGCCATAAGAAACAGTCTGGTGGTGCTGGACAGTTTGGTGAGGTTCACCTTATCGTAGAGCCATACGCAGATGGTATGCCTGATCCTACCACTTACAAGCTCAATGGTCAGGAGGTAAAGATTAACCTCAAGAGCCGTGAGGAAGTAAACCTCGAATGGGGTGGTAAGCTCGTGTTTATCAACACTGTAGTAGGTGGTGCTATTGATATGAGATTCATGCCTGCTATCCTCAAGGGTATAATGGAGAAGATGGAGCGTGGTCCGCTCACCGGCTCTTATGCTCGTGACGTGCGCGTTATCGTCTATGATGGTAAGATGCACCCAGTTGACTCTAACGAACTTTCATTCATGCTTGCTGCAAGAAACGCTTTCTCTGAGGCGTTCAAGAATGCTGGTCCTAAGATTCTTGAGCCTATCTATGACCTTGAGGTCTATGTGCCTGCAGACTATATGGGTGACGTGATGAGTGACCTTCAGGGACGTCGTGCCCTCATCATGGGTATGGAATCTGAGAATGGATACCAGAAACTCCAGGCTAAGATTCCTCTCAAGGAGCTTGCAAGCTACAGTATCGCATTGAGTTCACTCACTGGTGGACGTGCTTCATTCACTACAAAGTTCGCTTCTTACGAGCTCGTGCCTAATGATTTGCAGCAGAAACTCATTGCTGAGCATGAGGCAGAAGAGAAGGATGAGTAAAACCTCCGTGTCCTCTCATTTCGTAATGCAAATGTAATGTGGCAGACGTTAGGGTGAAAATAAGCCCAAAGATTTGCCTGTCTCGACTTTTTTTAGTAACTTTGCGCCCGATTATATATCTTTGATATATTTTCGGGCGCTTTTCATGTCTTTTTGTAAGGCAAAGGAAATGCCCTTTGGATTCTTTGAAACAAAATATAAAATCTATATAAATAAATGGCAAAAAAATTCGCAGAAAGAAAAAGCTTGAACCTCGTTGAGACAAATAATGAGGTGCTCGCCCAGTGGGAGAAGAAGGATTTGTTCCATAAAAGCATAGATGAGCGAGAGGGATGTCCTCAGTTTATCTTCTTCGAAGGACCTCCATCTGCCAATGGTCATCCTGGTATCCATCATGTAATGGGACGTACCATCAAGGATACTTTCCTCAGATATAAGACCATGAAGGGCTTTCAGGTAAAGAGAAAGGCTGGTTGGGATACTCACGGACTCCCAGTTGAGCTTTCAGTAGAGAAAAGTCTCGGCATTACCAAAGAGGATATAGGCAAGAAAATCAGCGTGGATGATTACAATGACGCTTGCCGCAAGAATGTGATGATGTACACTGACGAGTGGACTCAGCTCACTAATAAGATGGGATATTGGGTGGATCTCGAGCATCCTTATATCACTTATGACAATAAATACATAGAGACTCTCTGGTATCTTCTCAAGCAGCTCTATCAGAAAAATCTCCTCTATAAGGGTTATACCATTCAGCCTTACTCTCCTGCTGCTGGTACTGGTCTTTCAAGTCATGAGCTCAACCAGCCTGGTTGCTATCGTGACGTGAAGGATACTACTGTTACTGCACAGTTCAAGGTGACGGATTCGCTCGACTTCATCAAGTCTGACCTGCCTGTGTATGTCCTCGCTTGGACCACCACTCCTTGGACATTGCCTTCAAATACCGCGCTTTGCGTAGGTCCGAAGATTGACTATGTAGCTCTTAAGGGCAATAATCCTTACACTAATGAGGAGGCTATCTATATCATAGCTGAGAGCCGAATGGGCGCTTACTTCCAGTGTGCAAAGGATGAAGAGGGTAATGAAATCCCTATGGAAATCATTTGGAAGGGTAAAGGTGTTGACCTCGTAGGCATTCACTATCAGCAGTTGATGCCATGGATTAAGCCTTGCGCTCTTGAAGACGATGAGATTATCGTCAAGGAGGCTGATGCTTTCCGCGTAATCCCTGGTGACTATGTTACTACAGAGGACGGTACTGGTATCGTGCATATTGCTCCTACTTTCGGTGCTGATGACGCTAAGGTGGCTAAGGACGCAGGTATTCCTTCTCTCTTTGTCATTGACAAGGCTGGTGATACTCGTCCTATGGTGGACTTTAAGGGTCGCTACTTCGTCAAGGAGGATATGGATCAGAAGTTCGTCTCTCTCTGCGTAAACGATTCTTACTGGCATCACGCTGGCGAATATGTGAAGAATGCGTATGACCCTAAGTACAATGTAGGCGGTAAGTACGATGAGAAAGCTGCCACTAAGGATATGGATCTCAACGTGGTTATCTGCCTTGAGATGAAGGAAGAGGGCACTGCTTTCAAGATTGAGAAGCATGTTCACAACTATCCTCACTGCTGGCGTACTGACAAGCCTGTCCTCTATTATCCGCTCGACTCATGGTTTATCCGCTCCACTGCAAAGAAAGAGCGTATGTTCGAGTTGAACAAGACCATCAACTGGCATCCGGAATCTACTGGTTCAGGACGCTTCGGCAAGTGGCTGGAGAACCTTAACGACTGGAATCTCTCACGCTCTCGCTATTGGGGAACTCCACTTCCTATCTGGCGTAACCGCGATACTAAGGAGGAACTTTGTATCGGTTCGGTAGAGGAACTCTATAATGAGATTGAAAAGGCGGTAGCAGCTGGAGTAATGAAGGAGAATCCTCTCAAGGCTAAAGGCTTCGTTCCTGGAGATTATTCCCACGAAAACTATGACAGAATTGACCTCCATCGTCCGTATGTGGATGATATAAAGCTCGTCTCTGATAAGGGTAATGTACTCACACGTGAGCTGGATCTTATCGACGTATGGTTTGATTCTGGCGCTATGCCTTATGCTCAGATTCACTATCCATTCGAAAATCGTGAGCTCGTAGATGAAGGTAAGGCGTTCCCTGCTGACTTTATTGCAGAGGGAGTGGACCAGACGCGTGGATGGTTCTTTACTCTTCATGCTATCGCTACTATGGTGTTTGATTCTGTTGCCTATAAGAACGTAATCTCAAATGGTCTCGTCCTCGATAAGAATGGCATCAAGATGTCAAAGCGTATCGGTAATGTTATCAATCCATTCGATTGCATCGGCATCTATGGCACTGATGCTGTACGTTGGTATATGGTGACAAACTCTTCTCCATGGGACAACCTTTCTTTTGACCCTGCTGGCGTAAAGGATGTTACAAGCGCTTTCTTCGTAAAGCTTTATCAGGCTTATTCATTCTTCACTCTCTATGCTAATGTCGATGGATTCGATTACTCTGAGGATGAGGTTCCTTTCGAAGAGCGTCCTGACTTCGACCGTTGGTTGCTCTCTGAACTTAACTCTCTCGTTAAGGATGTAGATCGTTATCTCGCTGATTATGACGTTACTCCGGCTGGGCGCTTAATCCAAAACTTTGTGATAGACAAGCTTTCTAACTGGTATATCCGTCTTAATAAGAAGCGCTTCTGGGGCGGTGGCATGACAAAGGATAAGTTGTCTGCTTATCAGACTCTATATACTTGCATCGATACTGTGGCTCGTCTCATTGCTCCTGTATCTCCTTTCTATGCAGATCAGTTGTTCCTTGACCTTAATTCCGTTACTGGTAAGGATAAGTCTGAGAGCGTACATCTTGCTAAGTTCCCAGAGGCTAATGAGGCTTTCATCGACTCTGAACTCGAGCAGGCTATGCAGCTTGCAATGCAGGTCACTTCTATGGTACTCTCATTGCGTAAGAAGGTGAAGATTCCTGTAATCCAGGCTCTTCAGGCTATTTCTATTCCTGCTTCTGATAATCAGATGAAGGAGCGCATTGAGCGTATGGCTAATGTCATCCTTGCTGAGACTAACGTGAAGGAACTCAGATTTATTGAGGACGGAAACGGTATGCAGCTCGTCAAGAAAGTGAAGTGTAACTTCCGCACAATGGGTAAGAAGTTCGGCAAGTTGATGAAGAGTATCAACGCTGCTGTGATGGCTATGTCTCAGGAACAGATTGCTCAACTGGAGCAGAATGGCAAGATTTCTCTCCTCGTAGAGGGACAGAATGCTGATATTGAGGTCGCTGATGTGGAGATTATCTCTGAGGACATCCCTGGATGGACCATCGCTCAGGATGGCAAAATCACGGTCGCTCTCGATATTGAGATTACTCCTGAACTTAAGAATGAAGGCATCGCACGTCTGATTATCAAGAGAATACAGGCTATGCGTAAGGATAGTGGATTTGAAATCACTGACCGCATCAATGTAATACTTGAAGATAATGAGCAGCTTGCTGCGGCTGTTAAGGTCTTTGGTGACCATATTGCTGCGCAGGTGCTTGCTAATAGCATCGCTATGGGTGACGCTTCTGAAGGCGTAGAGGCTGAATTTGGTGACTTTAATGCCAAAATCATTGTGACTAAGGCATAAAGATAACTTTGTGCCAGCCGTGTCTCATCGACGTGAGATACGGTTGGCACTTACAGGTTTTCTACCATTCTTCTCTTCTCTTGTTCAAAGATTGGAGGCACGTCTCCTATGATTTGCTCGATTGACAGTCGTTGATGTATCTGCTTTTCCTAAGCATACTGATATACGAAACATACTAATGATGTGATAATCACATGGTTTCTACATCATTATTTGACATATATAACTAATAACATTTTAATCTATTATATTATGGCTGAAATTAAAAAGAGGTACAGTGATGAGGATCTCGAGGAGTTCCGAGTTATTATAGAAGAGAAATTGGCTGTTGCCCGTGAAAATTATAAGCAGTTGATGAGCATCCTGCGTAATGATGATGGCAACGACGTGGCTGACACTTCGCCTACATATAAGATTCTCGAAGAGGGTAGTATCACCCAGACTAAGGAGGAAACTATGATGTTTGCCGCAAGGCAGGAGAAGTTTATTAGAGGACTGGAGGCTGCACTGCTGCGCATTCAGAATAAGACTTACGGTGTGGATCGCTTGACTGGCGAACTTATACCTAAGGAACGTCTGCGCATTGTTCCTCATGCTACTCTCAGCGTTGAGTCAAAGAACGCAAGAAAAAAATAAAGATAAGAATGACAAATAATAAGAAATGGCAGGCTGCAATAGCTATTATTGTGGCCCTTGCCATAATAGTCATTGACCAAATCATTAAGATTGAGGTCAAGACTTCTATGACATTGCATGAGAGTATCCGCATAACTGATTGGTTCTACATTTTATATATAGAAAACAATGGTATGGCTTGGGGTATGTCTATCATGCCTAAGATAATGCTGTCACTATTCCGCTTCGTCGCAATATTTGTGATTGGGTGGTATATTGCACGGCAAATACTCCGTGGGGCAAGAGTGATTTACATCGTATTGCTGTCTATGCTGCTGGCTGGAGCGGCGGGAAACCTCATTGACTGTATGTTCTATGGGCTTATTTTCTCCAATGCTTCACCGGAATGGGTGTCTTATTTCGTTCCTTTCGGCACGGGTTATGCTCCGTTCCTCGAAGGTAGAGTGGTGGATATGTTCTATTTCCCGCTCATCGTAAGTCACTATCCTGACTGGTTCCCTTTCTGTGGTGGAGAGCAGTTCATATTCTTTAGTCCTGTGTTTAACTTCGCTGATGCAAGTATAAGCGTCAGTGTCGTGGCGCTGTTGCTTTTCTGTCGTAAGGAATTAAAGCACCTTTCAGCGAATTAAAGCTGCGGTATAAGGAGTAAAAAAGATTGTAACTATCAGATAATAGCTTGACTATTACTGATATATAGCATTTTGTTTGTCTAATGTAATAGCGTTGATTGTGAAACAGTTATTTTATATTTTCTTATTAGGAATCATTCTTTGTTCTTGTTCTTCCGACTCCCAGGAGATTCTATCTCGTGGAAAGATGGAAGACATAATCTATGATATGCACCTCGCACAGGGGATGGCTGACAAAGGAGACTATGATAAAAGGGCGATGAAGGAAACCGAATATCGTGCTGCTGTGCTCAAGAAATATGAAATAACGCAAGCTGAATGGGACTCTTCATTCACTTATTATTGTCGTCATGCTGACGAATTGCATGAGATTTACAATAATGTTGCAGAGCGAATGCGTGATGAAATAGTAAGTCTTGGTGGTGAAGTGGCGCTCAATGGCGAAGGCTTCTCGGCTGATACCGCTAATATCTGGAATATGGAGCGTAACTTTATCCTTGTTCCTAATGAGCCTTACAACATTAAGAGTTATTCTATTCCTGCTGATTCCACTATCAGAAAGGGTGACAGACTGACAATGCAGTTCTCTACTCAGTTCGTTTATCAGGACGGAATGCGTGACGTCGTGGCTGTAATGGCTGTGACTTTCCAGAATGATAGCGTTGCTTCTGAAACGCGTCATGCCACACAGCAGGGCACTACTTCTTTCTCTATACAGGATGATAAGCATCTTGGAATCAAGAAAGTAAGTGGTTATTTCATCGTTTCCAGCAACCTTAATGATGTTCCTTCATCCACTGTACGCCTTGCTTCTATTTCTAATGTCAGAATAGTTATTGCACATGAGGAAAAGAAAGCGGAGGAAAAGGATGATGATAAGGGTAATAAAGATTCGCTGATGAATGCTCGTAAGGACTCTATTGATGCGGAAAGACTGGTACAACAGGGACCTCCTTCATTGCAAGATATTCGTAGGGAAGGTCCTCCTCCAGCCAAAGTAGAGTAAGGCATCGCAGAGATTATTATGTTATTACGCCATTTTAGGTGGATAATATTTTGGCTTTCATGGGTTTAATCCAATGCTATTGCAATGCGGTAACTATGCTTTGCCAATACAAAAGCCTATCTTTAGCATCTCTTCACCAAAGAGAAAATCAATCGAGGGCGGTGCATTCATGAGGAAAAAGCCAAAGTTTGATAGTGTATTCATAAAGCAATTACATCGAATAATAAATAGGTTATCATGATT
>URJQ01000004.1 GCA_900548195.1 uncultured Prevotella sp. | reverse complement strand
AGGTAAAAGCATAGTTATTAGGAGGTAAAAGCTAAGACATTGCAAGGTGAAATCACTGCTTTATGACATGAAAAACATGGTGAAAACTGTGGAAAACTTGCTTTTTTGCCTTCAAAACATGGGAAAATAGCGTTGCGAAACCTGATTTTCAGGAATTTGCTTTGTAACTCAAAGTTCGAATAAAATGATACAAAGAAAAATGCGCTGCTACTCTTCACGAGCTGCAGCGCATTGAAAAAAATATGTTTAACTAAAATCCTTTTCAAAATTGAAAGAAAACTTCACAGTCTTCTTTTTGTTATCCAAGAGTCAAACAATCTTTAACCTAATAACTAAAACCTAAATCTATTATTCTACTAACCTAAACAATCACTATTGTAAGTGTCAGAGAGGAAATCTTTTCCGGAGTGGTTTCCTTTCAGAGTCCGTCTGAAGTTTTATTGGAAATCTCCTTTTTTCCTTTTGACGATGCAAAGGTATAAACTTTTTGTTGTGTGCGCAAACAATTTCAAAAGAAAATAATAAAAATTCGCTTTTCTTTGACTTAAATCAATGCAAATTCTGGTTTTTGCCTATTTTTAGTGTCTATTTTACAGTTTTTTGCAATTCGTAATATTTCTTTACACGACCATTCTTGTATCTACTTGTACCTTAGGTGGTAAGCGACACTATGTAAACGTTTTCGTAAAAGCCTTTTTCTCGACTTTGCATCAGAAAGTTTTCAAATCCCCTTTCATTTTCAATGCTTTAGTAAACTTTTTGATAACATTTTTTCAAATGATTTTTATATGATCTTACAAAATGCTAAAAAACTACGTATTTTCTTCTCTTTACGGACAGAAAATACTGAATGCCACGTCGGGCTCGAAATGAGTTTTTTATGTCAATAAAGTAGCGTAATTGCCTGAAAAATTTCCATATATTATAAATAATGTGTAACTTTGCACGGAATATATAATTTACAATACGAATAGAATAAAAATATTGCATGAAAGAATTTCTCCAGGTGCTACGTCGCTTCGTGCCGCCATACAAAAAATACCTTGTGCTTTCCGTTGTATTCAATGTGCTGTCGGCAGCGCTTAACATCTTCTCTTTTGCCACGCTTATACCTATACTGCAGATTATTTTCCAAGTAGGCGACACCAATAAGGCTACTTCGCTCATGGCATGGGACTGGGGCAATGTCAAGGATGTGCTCAGTAATAATGCTGATTATTATGTCAACATGATGATTACTGACTGGGGCGAATCGACTACCTTGCTCGTTATTGGTATCGTTTTGGCTGTGATGACCGGACTCAAGACGGGTGCTTACTTCCTTTCTTCTGCCACTATCATCCCTATCCGCACTGGAGTGGTGAGGGATATACGCAATCAGCTCTATCGCAAGATTACGAGTCTGCCGCTTTCTTTCTTTAGTGAAGAACGCAAGGGAGACATCATTGCCCGTATGTCTGGCGACGTGCAGGAGATAGAAAGCAGCATTATGTCGAGTCTCGATATGCTCTTCAAGAATCCGGTGCTTATCATTGTCTATTTCGGCACGATGCTCTTCATCTCATGGCAGCTCACCATTTTCACCATCATCTTCGTGCCTGTGTTCGGCTGGTTTATGGGAGTAGTGGGCAGAAAGCTCAAGCGTAGATCCATTGAGGCGCAGGCTCTATGGAGCGATACGATGAGTCAGGTGGAGGAAACGCTTGGCGGATTGCGCATCATCAAGGCGTTCTGTGCTGAAGACAAGATGAATGCTCGCTTTGATGCTATCAATTCTGGATACAGGAATAATATCATGCGAGTGAACATTCGTCAGCAGATGGCTCACCCTATGTCGGAGTTTCTCGGCACGGTGATGATCGTTATCGTCCTTTGGTTTGGCGGTATGCTGGTCCTTGGAGGCTATGCTCTCTCTGGTCCTACATTCATCTATTATATGGTAATCCTGTATAGTATCATCAATCCGCTTAAGGAATTTTCCAAGGCAGGTTACAATATTCCGAAGGGACTCGCCTCTATGGAGCGCGTGGATAAGATTCTTCAGGCGCAGGATACTATCCCTGAGAAGGCTGATCCAGTGCATATCAAGTCGTTCGAGCATGAGATCGAGTTCCGCAATGTGTCCTTCGCTTATTCTGACACCAAGACCGGCGAACCGCATTGGGTGCTCCGCAATATCAATATCACTATCCCAAAGGGCAAGACTATCGCTCTTGTGGGACAGTCTGGTTCGGGCAAATCCACTCTCGTCGATCTCATTCCGCGCTATTATGACACAGTGGAAGGCGAGGTGCTAATCGACGGTATCAATGTGAAAGACCTCGGAATACATGACCTGAGGCAGTTGATTGGAAACGTAAATCAGGAGGCTATCCTCTTCAATGATACGTTCTACAACAATATCACCTTCGGAGTGGACTCCGCTACGCAGGAGGAAGTGGAGAATGCAGCACGCATTGCCAATGCGCATGATTTCATCACGGCTTCCGAAGACGGTTACAACACGATGATTGGCGACCGTGGCGGCCGTCTATCCGGTGGTCAGCGCCAGCGTGTCAGCATTGCTCGCGCCATACTCAAGAATCCTCCTATTCTCATTCTCGATGAGGCTACGTCTGCTCTCGACACTGAGTCGGAGCGCCTGGTGCAGGATGCTCTTGAGCGTCTTATGAAGACCCGCACCACTGTTGCCATTGCCCATCGACTTTCCACCATCCGTAATGCGGACGAGATATATGTGCTGCATGAAGGTAAAATCGTGGAGAGCGGCACGCATGAATCTCTCCTCGCCATTGATGGATATTATCGTAAGCTCCATGATATGCAGGCATAAGTATATTTTAATGTAGATTGTAGAATATTCAAGATGAAGAATCAATGTCAGTCCTACTTACTTGTGAAGGCTCTATGAGAATACTCAAGTAATAGAATGTAATCCATATTCTTCATTCTTCATTCCTCATTCTTCATTTAAATAAGCCCCTGTGTCAGCCGCGTTACCGGCTGATATCTCCAATATCCTCATCCTCAATCCCCAAATTCCAAGAAAATGAAAAAAGCATTAGCCCTGATAAAGACCTTCATATTGGTCACACTGATTGGCACGCTTGGCCACATGGCATTCTATTTCGTCAATGAGACTATCATCAAAGACGAAGGCGACTCGCCTTTCTTCCAAATGTTATGGAATGCCTTGCGACTCGATGTGGCTGTAGCAGGATATGTTTGCTTCGTTCCTGCCTTGATTCTTATCGTCAGCGTATGGTGGAACAGAAAGGCTTTAGTCTATATATGGCGAACATATTTCGGCATTATCTCCCTCGCTTTGGCGATGGCTACGCTCGCTAACATCGTGCTTTATGGATATTGGGGCTTCCCTCTCGACTCCACTCCGCTATTCTATCTCCGCACTTCTCCTGGCGATGCAATGGCAAGTGTAGAAACTCTCGACCTTTTCTTGGGCTTTGTCGTACTTGTCGTTATCACCTTATTTATATATTATATAATAGAGAAACTGGTGCATCCACGTCGTGCCATGCAAGGAAAAAGCAGAAGACATGGTAGCCAACCCGTGCCTCGCAGTCCGCTAAAGGTGAAGATTGGCCGCACTGCTGCGCTGATATTGCTTACTGCTCTGCTCGTTATCCCTGTGAGAGGTGGACTCTCCGTGGCTACTAACAATGTGGGTTCCGTGTTCTTCAGCAATAATTTCAGACTCAATCATTGCGCTGTCAATCCTGTGTTCAGCTTCCTTTATTCTGTCACACACGATGAAGACTTCGCTTCAAAGTATCGCTTTATGGACGATAAAGAGGCTACAGAACGCTTCCAGAAGATGGTTTACACCAAGCAAAGAGACCTCAATCCTGCCGACACCACGGCGATGTCTGTACCTCTTTCACCTGATTTCCTCAAGTCTTTGGAGGCTGGAAAGGCTGGAGAAGAGCAGGGCGTAAACGTCGTAATGGTCATTATGGAGAGCTTCTCTTCATACATCATGAGCGAGAAAGGCAATGTGAAAGGCGTCACAAACACGATTGATGCTCTATCAAATCAAGGCGTTTATTTCACAAATTTCTATGCAAACAGCTTCCGTACCGACCGTGGACTGGTGGCTATACTGTCTGGTTATCCTGCACAGCCTACATCCAGCCTCATGAAATATCCGCATAAGACCAATAATCTCTATGGTATCGCGCGCTCACTCAATAATGTTGGCTTCGCTACACATTATATATATGGGGGGGATGCCAACTTCACCAATATGCGAGCTTACCTCCATGCCACGGGTTTTGAGACCATAATATCTGAAGAAGACTATGACTCCAGAATCCCGAAGAGCAAATGGGGAGTAGATGATAGCTACCTATTCCAGCGTGCTATCAAGGAGATGACGGCGCAAAAGCAAAGCGGAAACCGACTCTTCGTGGTGCAAACGTCCAGCAGTCACGAGCCTTATGAGGTGCCTGTGGATAAATACAAGGACAAGGCTCTCAATGCTTTCTATTTCGCAGACAAGTGTTTGGGAGATTATATCGCTGATATTAAGCGCAAAAAACTATGGGATAGCACCCTGCTTCTCATCGTTCCAGACCATCTCGGCTGTTATCCAGCCAAGATGAACAACTTCCAACTCTATCGTTATCAGATACCTCTAATCCTCTCTGGCGGCGCTATCACTAAGCCAAAGCGCATTCCTGTCATTGGTTCCCAGCAGGATATAGCTGCCACTCTACTTACTTTGCTCGGAGTAAAGCATAGTGAATACAAGTTCTCAAAGGACCTACTTGATGCCAATGCCCCGCATTTCGCATTCTTCACAGTCCCTGATGCCGTCGGTATGGTGACTGAAGACAATCAGGTAATCTATGATAATGAGCAGAAAAAGACCGTCTTCGACGAAGGTCTGGCTAAGGGAAAGAACCTCCGCAATGCCCAGGCATATCTCCAAAAACTCTACGATGACATCGATCAGTTGAAGTAATCCCCCCGGTCTCCACATCCCCTCTCTGCCACATCAGCAGTAGATATCCTCAAGAGTCCGCCCCTGTGTTCGCCGCGTTATCGGCGGATATTCCCGGTCTTCACATCCCCTCTCTGCTCAATACCAGAGGAATCTCCCCAATTCGTGACCGTCCCAGGTCCCGCAAACCGCCTCTCTAACAGATGCATTTCATAATAAAACAAATATCAAGACTCCCATTCTGCGTCCTATACGCTATCTCAGATATGGTCTATGTCATTCTCTATTGCATCATAGGCTACAGAAAGAAGATAGTGAGAAAGAACCTGTCATCTGCTTTTCCCGAAAAGACGCATAAGGAATTGCGCGACATTGAGCGGAAATTCTATCATTGGTTATGCGACTATTTCGTGGAAACCGTCAAGCTACTTACCATTACTCCCGAGCAAATGAAGCAACATCTGGAGTTCAGAGGTATGGAAAAGCTGACTGATGCCTATGATCGAGGGCAGGGAGCTGCCGTATTTCTCGGGCATTACTGCAACTGGGAATGGCTCTCAGCCGTAGGTCTTTATTACCCAAAGGGGTACAGTCACGTCTTCTCAGGGCTGATTTATCATCCTTTAAGGAATGATTTCATGGATAATCTCATGAAGGAAGCAAGAGCAAGTCTTGGCGGAACGCCTGTGCCGAAGCGTGATATACTGCGTCAACTCGTCGTTTTGAAGCGTGAAAAGCGCCCTTATCTCTTCGGATATATATTCGATCAGGCACCGAAATGGGAGAATATACACCTTTGGACACCGTTCCTCAATCACAATACTCCAGTCTTTACCGGTGCAGAGAGAATAGCAAAGAAGATGAATGACCGCGTGGTCTTTGTCAGAATGGAGCGCCCTAAGCGTGGCAAATATGTGGCTACATTCGACGTTGTCTCTGAAAACGCATCGCAAGAGCCTGAGTATGAGATTACAAAACGATGTCTCGCTCTTCTCGAAGACTCCATCCGTAAGGCGCCACATCTCTACCTTTGGTCCCACAACAGATGGAAACGCACCTACGAAGAATACCTAATAAGGCAACAATCCCGCCCTCATGCCCACAGCGTTACCGGCTGATATGTCCACACAAAACAAGAAATAAAAACAAGAAAAAACATGTTCGCAAAGTTTTCATTTACCACAATAAAGGCACTTATCCACAATCTTCTCTGGGTCTTCATCCTCTTTACAGTGACCAGAATCATCTTCGTCTGGTGTAATAGTGGGATGTATGAGGACCACATGACAGCCGGATACCTCTTTAATCTCCTTGTTGCCGGACTGCGATTCGATTGCACCGCCATACTATACCTCAACTGTTGGCTGATACTTGCATTCCTTTTGCCTCTCCATATCAAGGAGAAAAAGCCGTTATATTACGACATCGTGCGCCGATTGTACGTCCTTGTCAATATAATAGGACTCGGAGCAAACCTCTGCGACTGCGCATATTTCCCATTTACAGGCAGACGAACCACATGGAATGTATTGCAGGAATTTGGTGGTGAGGGCAATATCGTCACCATAATCTTTCATGAAGCCTTGCCTTACTGGTACCTTTTTGTCATCGCTATCATAATGGGAGTCGTCTTATGGAAGAAATTTAAGGCGCCAAAGAGCGGAGATGTGGAGTCAATACCTATCTATTATGTGAGTCAAATCATAGCTCTCATCGCCGCGATAGTGCTTACCATTGGCGGAATGCGTGGCGGATTTACCACTGCCGTGCGCCCTATCACCATGTCGAATGCCAATCAATACGTCGATCATGCCATTGATGCAGGCATAGTGCTCAATACTCCGTTCAGCATAATGCGCACCATCGGCAAGAAACCATTCGTAGAACGTGACTATATGACCGAGCAGGAAGCAGATAATCTCTATTCTCCGCTTCATCTGCCACAGGTCAAAGGCAAATTCAAGGCGAAGAATGTAGTCATCTTTATCATGGAAAGCTTTGGCAGACAAGCCATGGCTCGCGGCTATATGCCTTTCCTTTCGTCGCTTGCAAAGGAGGGAATGAGCTTCGAATACAGTTTTGCCACAGGCAGAAAGAGCATTGATGCCATGCCTTCAGTACTCAGTTCGATTCCAAGTTTCGTAGAGCCATTCTTCCTTACTCCTGCTTCTATGAATGAGATTTCAGGCATAGCAGGCGAGCTTTCCCGCAATAAAGGTTACACATCTGCATTCTTTCACGGTGCAGAAAATGGCAGTATGGGCTTTGAAGCCTTTGCAAAAGCATCCGGATTCCAAAAGTATTACGGCAGAACAGAATACAAACAAGACCCTAATTACCACGGTGATGCCGACTTTGACGGCACTTGGGCGATATGGGATGAAGAGTTCCTGCAGTTCTATTGCGACAGGATGAATGAGATGAAGCAGCCTTTCGTCACCTCTGTCTTTACAGCATCGTCACATCCTCCATACGCTATTCCAGAGCGATATAAGGATAAATTCCCTGCCACAGACGTAAGAATATTCGGCTGTATCAAGTATTCTGACAATGCTTTGCGCCTCTTTTTCGAGAAGGCAAAGAAGCAGAAATGGTTTAAGAACACCATCTTCGTCATCACATCCGACCATACCTCGGAGTCAATAGACCCACAATTCACGTCAGACCTCGGCAGATACAAGGTGCCAATCGTCATTTATGCCCCTGGAATGAAGCAGGTGAAGGGTTATGACAAAGAGAAGATAATGAGCCAGAATGACATCATGCCGACGGTACTTGGGCTTTTGAATTACGACAAACCGTATATCGCATTCGGACAGGACGTGATAAACAGTAAGGCAGAGGACACATTTGCCTTCAATTACATACCTACCAACGGCTATTATCAGTTCCTTCAGGGAGACTGGATGATACAGTTTGACGGCGATAAGGTGGTGCATGCCTACGAATTTCGCACTGATACGTTGCAGAAAAACGATGTAAAGGAACGCTGTCCGAAGATATATGAGGACAGACTGAAGAGCGTTATTCAGCAATATATGTTCAGAATGAATCATAATCTGCTGATTGTCAAATAGGAAATAGAAACTTATCACAGAGAGAAACCCACGGTATTGGGAGCAGAAATCCACGCTCCAGCCGTCAGATTTCTTCGCAAAACAGGTAATAACAAAAGCTAATAGGAGAACAATTCAGATGAAGATAGCATTGAGTATAATAGGAGTAATCCTCGTGGCACTCTGCATTCTGACCGCAATCAGATGGGATGCGTGGTTTCATAATCCGGAAGAACAGCCCTATAAGGCATCGGATGTACCGTCGAGAGTAATCCTTACATTCGGCAATCACGGTGAAAACTCGCGCTTTGTGGGCTGGACTTGCGGCGAGGAAGTGGATAAGTCAGCTCGCCTTTACCTCGTCTGCGACTCCGATACCATAGCTTATCCAGCCACAGGAGAGGTCTTCGTCTCACGTTCAGGCAAGGCTGCGTTCTATCGTTGTGAACTGAAAGGACTGAAACCACAGCAGGAATACTCCTACCAAGTGGAGACTGAGGGCGTGAAATCCAAGTGGTACCGCTTCCATACCAGCAATCCGAAGGCGAAATCATTCTCCTTCATGTATGTGGGAGACGTGCAGGACACCATCAATGGCGTGGTAAACAGTATGCTGAAACGTGCCATCCAGCGCCATCCTGAGGTGGAATTTGTGGCTTTTGCCGGTGATCTCATCGAGCGTCCTACAGATGCTTATTTCAATGAGACATTCAGAGGAATAGACAGTATCTGCACTGCAATGCCGATAATGAATGTCACTGGCAACCATGATTACCTCAAATATCCATTGCGAAAGCTTGAGAGAAGATTCTCATTGACCTTCCCTTACTTCCTGAAAGGCATGGAAGAGCGAGACGACAACAATCAGCTCTTTGCTCTGAAGTATCACAATACGGCATTCTTCCTGCTCGATTCTGACCGTGAAATCTTCTTCCTCTTTGCCCAAGCAGCATGGCTTAAGACGCAGATGGAGAAGATAAAGGCAGATCATCGCATAGTGATGCTCCATCATCCGCTCTATTCTGTACGACGAGAGAATAACAATCTGATACAGAGATGGATGTTTAATGACATTATATGCGATGCAAAAGCAGACCTTGTGCTGCAAGGTCACGAGCATGGATATGCGCATTGCACGGCAGATGAAACGCCTCTGAAGGGGCATGACTGCCTTAATCCACCGCTATATGTCATTTCCCATTGCTCGCCAAAGGAATATCATCTGCATCCGTCCAAGCGTTTCTACCCTGTAATCCAGGGAAGCCGCTACTATCAGATAATAGATGTCGATGCGAAGGCAGTGACATACAAGGCTTATGACGTGGCTAATGATGCGCTGATAGATAGCGTTCGCATCACAAAACCAAAGTAATGCTACCCAATAAGCACTAAAATGCCAGCCTAAAAGCATAATGTTATAGACCTTAAAACAAAGAATCAATCTAATAACAACTAATATGAGAAATTGCTTTATCTCACGAAACTACAAGACAGTAAAGTCAGGTGGCGGTCGTGTTCGAACCGATTTAGAGAAGATAATGACTGATATGGGGTTCCAAAACCTTGGACTTCAGCAGAGTCGTCGTCATAATATGGTCTTTGATTTCTTCTATACATTCACCAGTGTGATGAAGGGTGTGATGTCATTGCGCCGTGGTGATACGCTTGTCATACAGTATCCTATGAAGAAATACTATGAGTTCGTGTGCGATATGGCTCACAGGAAAGGAGTGAAAGTGGTCACTGTAATCCATGACCTGGGATGCTTCAGACGCAAGAAACTTACCGTAGAGCGTGAGATGGAGCGTCTGGCACACTCTGATGCTCTCATAGTGCATAATCCTACTATGCACAAATGGCTGAAGGATTATGGCTATCAGGGCGAGATGCAAATAATAGGACTCTTCGATTACTTATCTCCTGCTCCAATAACGTCAAAGCGTCAGGCACCTAATGCACCGGGAGAGTATAGCATTTTCTTTGCTGGAAGTCTTACTACAAAGCACAATGAGTTTATCTATATGCTTCCTGAACAGCTCAAAGGTCATAAGTTCTATCTCTATGGAGCTGGTTTCCGTGAGGATTTAGCTAAGGAAGAACTCGTATATAAGGGCTTTGCTGCCGACTATGAACTGATGGAAAACAACCTCGGCGACTTCGGATTGTCATGGTATGGCGAGTCTCTGACAGAAGGAAAGGGCATGATAGGTGAGTATATGGCTTACAATAATCCTCACAAGATATTGCTTTACCTGCGTTGTAGCGCTCCTGTCATCATCGGAAAGACCGCAGCTCTGGCTCCTTTTATTGAGGAAAATGGCATCGGAATATGCGTAGATACGCTGGAAAACCTCGGTGAAGTGCTGGAGAAAGTGACGCTTGAAGATTATAAACGAATGCAGAAGAATGTCAAAGCAATGAGTGATAAAATCGCTTCTGGCTACTTCTTCCGCACAGCTTTCACCGAATTGCAGAAGAGAATGTAATCATATTTGTCAGCAGTGTCTCTCATATATATCTGCAATAATAATCCCACGACATCGAAGAGCCACTGTGTTGCCCGCTTTTACGGGCAATTCCGCTCACGAATAACACCCCAATCTAAAGAAAACAACAACAATGCTAAACTTGAAATACCCAGTTCCGGAAGGCTTTCTGAACGAAGAAACAAGGAGAGATTACACCATATCCGAGACTATGAAGAAAGCTTGGGCGGTGCAGATGGACCTCTTTCAGGAACTGATGCGCGTCTGCAAGGAGCATAATCTCCGTGTCTTTGCTGACTCGGGAACGCTCATCGGTGCCGTCAGAGAAAAGGGTTTCATTCCTTGGGACGATGATATTGATGTGGCAATGCTGCGCAGCGACTATGACAAACTGCTGGAATTGTCGGATGAATTCGAAGATCCTTACTATCTGCAGACCATCAGTTCGCATCCATATTACATCAACCGCTATGCCCAGCTCCACATGAAAGGCACCACAGCGATACGCACTGACGGCAAGCCACAGCGTCATCAGCAGAACATATTCATAGATATCTTCGTCATTGACACGCTTCCTTCTAATCCACGTGCCCTTAAACGCCATTATGTAAAGGTGAGAAAAGCAAACCAGAAATTGAAACTCGTGCGCAAATTGACCCACTGTCTGCCGAAGTCCCTTTATCTCTGGTGCCGAAACCACACTAAGATTCTGTCGGACAAATATTGGTATGAGCAGTTTGAAAAGGTGGTAAAGTCCGTGGAAATGGATGATCGCAAGGCGTATGGAGCCTTCCTTTGTCAGAATATGACTCTGCCAATCAAGTATCTGGGCTGCTATAAAGAGACCTTAATGCTGCCATTTGAGCATCTGATGATACCGTGTCCATCAGGTTATGACGAGCTTCTTCGCCTCGAATATGGCGACTATATGAAGCCGGTTCAGGCACCTACGATGCACGGCACCATGCTTTATGATGCAGAAAAGCCGTATGAAGAGTATCTGAAGCGACGCTAAGTGATGCTATGATTTGAGATGTAGCATTCATATACCCATGGTAGATGTGGATAGGAAAAATGGAACAAAAGGGAGAAGACTCGGCTATTATTCCGCGATAGTTGAGATATTGGAAAGTAAAAGCATAGATATTACCTCGTAAAAGCTATGATATTAGGAGGTAATATCTATGCTTTTGCATTGTAAAAACTATGCTTTTGCATTCTATTGGTTATCAATGTGTTACAAAGCAGCTTTCTTGTCGCGTTGCGAAACTGGAAAAACAGGACAATTTTCCATGCCGTAAAGCCCTGCAACGTAACGCATATCGTTTGTTTAACTGTATCTGTGTGGATTCTGATATAAGCCACATTGCGATTATTTGGCTTATAGACTATGTTTGTGGAATGTTGATTTGGCGGGTTTTATCTGCCAAGCTGATAACCTACAATAAAATATCAACAAATAAAAATAAACAAATATATTTTTCTATTTTTTCTTTATTTTTCTCTATTGATGTTTTAATCTTCCCCACGACAGTGGGGACTGAGGGGCATTTCTTTTGTCTGCGATAGTTGAGCTTTATTCTTAGTGAACAACAATACAGACCAAAAGGAGACCGGAAATCACTTGAATAAATGCAGAAAGTTTTTCCTTTTCTCCCTTTTTTCTATGAGATGGAATACCGTCTTCACTGCATCTTCGGCGTTCCATCCACGCTGCAAGGCGTAGGAAGTGATGATTTCGCAGAGCAATGACCGCTTGTGGGTGAGGCGAATGAGATTGGATAACGCTTCTTTTCTGCTGGCAGGGCGACCGAGAAAGTGTGACCGGTTGGTGTCAATCACCGAGAATGAGAATGAGCCGTCTGCATTCCTGGAGTAGAGAAAGTTGGAGAGATTGGTGTCACCATGCAGGAATCCCAACTCATGCAGATGGATGAGGTAAGCGGAAAGCGCATCTATCAGCGGCTGGGGATTGTCCATATTGCCATCACGGAGAATGAGACAGTCAGGTCGGCTGTCCTCCGTGGAAGCGAAATAGTATCGGTTTACCATCCCTATATTATTATAATAGGTGACAGCAGCGATAGGGCGTGGCGTGTCAATGCCGAGATTCAGCAGCCTGTTGCCGAAGATATATGATTTCTTTGCCTTGTTGTTCCAGAATGTGCTGTAGCATATCCGCTGGAAGAAGTTAGGCTTCTTGTATTGTTTCACTATGACCACGCTTCCATCTTCCAGTGTGAAACGGCGAATCTTGTTGCGCTTGTCGTACAATAACTCCCCCTCGCCGGATGCAAATGCTTCCGGTATCCGTTCCATCAAGTCGTGGACGTACTGGCTTTCAGTGGAGAGAATTATTCGCTTTTTCATTCTTTTCGGGATATAATATGGCAGTGGTTATGCTTTGATAAAGTAAAGGGAGAACATGAAATGACGGCATGGAGTGGGGCAGTCACTTACCCCTCAGTCTGCACATCATGTATTGGAAAATCATTCTTGGTGCGAGTTTGAGAATATCTTTCATGCTATCCACCTCGAATATGATGCGGATGTTCTCGGCAATACCGGCAGAACGGTGCGTGTTTGATATGCCTGTCTGGTCGAAATTGGCGATAGGAATGTCCTTTTTTACGAAGTTCTTGTTTCGCAATACCATAAGTTTGAAGAACTTGAAGTCTGCCGACATCCTGTATTTTAGGTCGAAAGGGCATTCGGAGAGCAGTTTCTTTCTGACGAAAACGCATTGATGGCAGAAGAACATACGGTGGCTGTTGTGCACTTCTTCTGCCTTTTTCACGATGCCGTCTTTCATCACGTCGCCATAGATGATGTCGTTATCAGGGGTGATACCATCAAAGACCTGGCTCACTACGGAAGTTCCGGTAAAGGTATCTGCGGAATTCAGGAAGATAATCCAGTCGCCGGTTGCCATCCTTACGCCCTTGTTCATAGCGTCATAGATGCCTTTGTCAGGCTCGGAAATCCATTTTATCCTGTCCTGTGGCAGCGTCAGCAGATAGTCTTTCGTATGGTCTTTCGATCCGCCATCCACGATTACGAGTTCAAGATTGCCGTAATCCTGACTCAATACACTTTCCACAGTTCGCTTCAGTTCATTCTCTGCATTGAAGCAAACCGTTATGACAGTAACCTTTTGTTGCATCTTTATCTATCTGTTGGTGAAGGAACGCTTGTCGTGATATTCCTTGTATGGAGTATTGTAATCGAGGTAAAAGAAGTTATGCTGTCGCTGATGCTCTCCTGACGGGATGGTCATGTAGTCGCCATATTTCTTTGTAAGATATATATCTGGTTGTGCTACACCGCTGAACATTCCGTCTTCAAAGCGGACAAGCGCAGGAGGATTGACGATGTCTTTCTGCATCAGTCCTCTGAGGTTCTTGTCATCATAGTCTATTACGTACTTTGAATCGTCGTAAGAGTAGCGCATCATCACCTTGCGAACGCTTTTGTGCAGTCCATCATGTGTGAAAAGCTTTTTCACAGTCAATGGAATCCAGCTGCTCGGACCATGTCCGTGCTTGAAAGGATCGCGGTGATAGAAGTATATCAGCTTGCAGTATGCCTTGTATTTTGTCATCTGCCACATTTGCATAACGTGTGATTTCGGCATTCCGTCGAGGGGAAAGATGTCGATATAGATGCCTGCGAGATAGTTGTAGTGCTCACGCTCGATAAGCGTAGTGCTGCTGTCGATGACTTTTGCGAACGCTCCCGAATATGTAGGGTCAATCTCTGCGCACTTGGCTTCATAGGGTTGTGGAATCCATTCCTTGGCATGCTGCATCAGAATCTCATAGTCTTTGCGTGGCATAGCTATGTCCAGGTCGTCATCCCACGGTATGAAGCCCTTATGACGGACGGCTCCGAGCATTGTTCCAGCCCAGAGATAGTATCTCAGGTCGTGCTCCTTGCATACAGAGTCAATGGCCTGCAGGATTTTAAGAATGCGAAGTTGAAGAGGACGAATATCGTAATTTGCCATGTGGTATTACATTTCGAGTTAGGGTGGTTCTATAAATTAGCTATAACAAAACGTCATTATTCTAATAGAGTTTTCACATAACGGTGATAATTTACAGAACCATCTGATAAAGATTCATGATGTCGGAAGTGAGCTTCTCCGGTGAGAACATTGCGCGGGAGTAGGCTTCCATTTTGGTTCCCACTTCGTCAGCATAATGTCTGTCCGAGCATAGTTTCTCCATATAGTGCCTCATTTGCTCGACGGCATCATCGCTGTGAGGGTCTATCAGGCAAGCGTCAGGGCCGGCAGCTTCTGGCAAGGAGCTTACAGTCGTGGTGATGACAGGTGTCTTTTGTAGCGCTGCTTCCACCACGGGCAGTCCGAAACCTTCGTAGAAAGATGGATATATGAACGCCATAGCGTTGGTATAGAGTGCCTGAAGGAGCAAATTATTATGGATAGAAGTCTCTATTCTCGTGTATTTCTCCAGATGATTCTTTTGTATAAAAGCTTCACACTCATGGCGATATTCCCTCCCGTTGCCCACAATCAGCAATAGAGGACGCTGCTCTTCAGGAATAAGAGTGAGGGCTTGGAGCGCACCGAGAAGGTTTTTTCTGGAGTTGATACTACCTACATATAGGATATAAGGGGGGAGACCATCTTCTCCAAACTGCTCTCTGATAAAGCGGTCGCAGTCACTTTGTGACAGTGGAGAGTAGTAATACTCCTGCACTGGCTGATATATTACCTCGATTCTATCCTCTGGAACACCGTAGAAACGTATTACATCACGCTTGGTAGATTCAGAAATAGCGATTACCTTATCCGCTCTTTTGCATGAATTGCCATATTTATAGTCGTAGATATGGCGGTCAGCCCAGTGGTACATATCGGGGAAAGTGAGCCATGCCACATCGTGCATTGTAACAATGCTCTTCGCTTTTCTTCCCTTTATGTCGAAAGGCAACTCGTTGCTAAGTCCATGAAAGATGTCACACCCATCGCTTTCCGCTTTGTGTCCAAGGCGGAATGTGCGTGTGAATGATTTCTCATCATAGAGTATGTAGTCATTGTCGGGAAACATATTTTTCAGTCCGTCCACAAGAGTACGGCTGTAGTTTCCCAGTCCTGTATTATTGTGAAAGTATCTTTTAGCGTCAAATCCGACCTTCATATATGCCTTTGTTTAGTATAATTCAGCAGGAATTTTTGCCTTAGCATTCTCGAAATCCTCCACGGTATCGAGCTCGCAAGAGAATAGTTCGGTCACATCAATGACCTTATATGTATGTCCTTTAGCAAGAAGGCGCTCGAAAGCACGCTCATAGAATACGTTTTCGAGGTGCTCCTCATTCATCATAGGCTCCAGTTCCTGATAGAGAGCGTTAGTATAATCTCGTCCCATCTTTTCGATACCGAGGCTTTCTCCCTCTGCATCAGCAGGATTACAGGTCTTGCTTATTTCGGTGATAGTGCCGTTATTAGGGTCTAATACCACCTTCATCTCTTCCTCACCGAGTTCGTGTCGGATAAGGGTGAGCACGTTGTCAGCGTCTGATGCCAGCACTCTTGCTATGATTTGAGGGTCATAGAGCAGGTCAGAGTCGAGCAAGAGAATGTCCTGTCCTTCTGCTTCAGGGCGTGCAAGCCAGAGAGAATAGATATTGTTGGTGGAGTCGAATACGGCATTGTGGATAAACTTCACGTTAATGCTATTGCCATATTGCTCAGCGACGAATGTCTCTATCATCTCATGGAGGTAACCAGTCACGATGACAAAGTCGTGTATTCCATTGCTTATCAATGCGTCAATGCTACGTTGCAACAAGCATTTCTCGCCCACTTTGAGTAGGCATTTTGGTGTGTTCTCAGTCAAAGGGCGGAGGCGTGAAGCCATTCCTGCAGCCAGGATTATTGCTTTCATTCAATAAAAATATGAAGTGAGGAATAAAGAATAATGAGTAAGAAGGAGTAGGGAAAAGGCATGTAAGCCCATTATTTGATATAAGTAGGTGATCAAAACAATATTGACCACCTACTTATTTCATATTTTTAGCCTACTTACTTAAATGTTATTTTGCAGTAGCGCAGCGCTTGATAGTATCTACTACCACCTGAATTTGCTCAGGGCGACCGAGAGTAATGCGGAGACAATCTTCGAGTCCCTTGTCAGACATGAACTTAATCTTGTAGTCCTGTTCAGCCATTGCCTTCTTCAGTTCATCCTTGATAGCAGTAGGATACTTGATGAGGATGAAGTTTGCACAACTCTTATACACCTTGAAACCTGGGAGATTACCGAGCTCTTTCTTAAAGAGTTGGCGGTCCCATTCCATCTTATCAGCCACGTTACGATAGTGATCGTCGCTTTCGAGGGCAGCAAGAGCCACAGCTTCAGAGAAACGGTTGTAGCCAAGGTACTTGTTACAGTAGCTGAGGAACATATCATGTCCAGCACCGATAAATCCGAATCCTACGCGGAGACCTGGGAGACCATAGAATTTGCTGAGTGTGCGTGCGATGATGAGGTTATTATATTTCATCACGAGCGGAGCGATATAGTCAGTATCAGTGGTGATAAAGCTTGCGTAAGCCTCGTCCACAAACACCATAGTGTCAGAAGGAATATTCTCCATGATGCGTCCTATTTCCTCAGAGGTGAGGCTGTTTCCAGTAGGATTATTAGGAGAAGCGAGGAGGAGCATACGTGGATGTATGCGGTTGGTATATTCTATTACCTCATCGACATTGTAAGCGAAGGTGTCATCAGTCTCGTAGAGTGGGTACATCTGGAATGAACCTCCGCATTCGCCTGCCACGCGATTATAGTACCACCATGAAAATTCTGGGATGAGAATGGTCTTGTTATCTCCTTCCATCAGATAGTAGTGAATGGCATTTTTGAGCATTTCCTCACCGCCATAACCTAACAGGATTTGTTCTTCAGGTACATTGTATATCTCCGAAAGACGTACAGTAACAACGCTTTTCTTTCCCTCGTCATATATTCTGGTGTAGAAGCAAAGCGTTTCTGGGTCGAATTCCTTTATGGCTTTGATGACTTTTTCTGAAGGTTGGAAATTAAATTCGTTTCTGTCTAGAAAGTTCATATTTGATTATATTTTTGTTGTTTTAATTCTGCAAAGGTACGTTTTTTTTCTTGATTACGACGTATGTAGGTGTGAAAACTTGGATTTTATCGTGAAATTACCATGTGAAACGCTGGAAAAGCGTAGTATTCAGTCCTTTTTCTTATAGACGAAATGCAATAGGGTGAAGTTTATTGGCACGGCAGAACACATTGCCACGAGTGCCGCCCACTCCTTTGGAATGCCCATATTGAGGTAAATCGCGAGGAAGCATTGCTGTACTAAATAGTTTATCACGTGTGAACCGCCAAATCCTGTCAGCTTTTTCCATGACGGACGGCTGCGGAAAGTCCAGTAGCTGGTGATGATAAAGTTGCAGCAGAACGACACGAAATAGCCTATAGTGTTAGCCACAAACTCGTTCATCCACAGTATGCAGACGAGATATACGGCGTACTGTATGCCTACAGCCAGCACTCCGTTGATGCAGAAGCGTAGGAACTGCCCGTATTTGGGGTCGCTGTCGTATAGTTCTTTCAGTCTTTTTATCATTTCTTTTCAGTAGTGTCAGGTGGTGCTTTCCATCTTCCGGTCGGTCGTTATTTCTTTGTAAAAGCCCTTATGACGAACCACAGGTGCATCCACACTGCGGTGAACAGTCCGTAATGGCTTTGCATCACGCGGAATCTCTCTATGAGCGATGCGCGATGATTCTTCACTGACATTCCGCCATCGAGGTAGGAACAGAGCGTGAGGTGGGAGTTGTGTATCTCGCGTTTGTTTTGCTCTGCCAGCTTCATCACTCTGATACACCAGTCCACATCTGCGGATAAGCGGTATTTCATGTCGTAATGCACGTGCTTGCAGATGTCTGTATTGGCATAGAAAGACTGATGGCAGACCAGCATTCCATGCTTGAAGCTCTTCCAGTCCAGATGCTCAGGCGGAGCGAGACGTCTCTTGCGTATGAATTCTCCAGCTTCGTTTACGATGTCGGTGTCGCCATAGATGACGGCAGGAAGTTCCTTCATGCCCTCCACTTGCTTGGCAATGTCAGCCAGAGTGGTGTTAGAAGCGAAGATGTCGCCGGCATTCAGGAATATGATATAGTTGCCCAAGGACAGGTCAATGCCTTTGTTCATGGCATCATAGAGTCCTTTGTCCTTCTCGCATTTGATGCGGATGGAGTGGGGCGACTGCATTTCAGCATACTTCTTCGCTTTCTCCACGGTGTCGTCTTTCGATAGTCCGTCGATGATGAGGTGATCGATATGCGGATAGGTTTGGCGAAGCACACTGTCAAGCGTCCGGTCTATGTATTGACTTGCATTGTAAGTGCAGGTAATGATGGTAAATGTCAGCATTATTTATTAAAGATGTAAAACCGATACAAAAGTACTAATTTTTATCCATTTCAGCAAGAAAACATCGAGACATCTTCTCCATTTCACTTTTTTTCCTTACTTTTGTGCTGAAATCACTCTGACGATTATGTCTTTGCTTATACCGAGCACTGCGTGATAACGTCAAGATTAGGTTGGAAGCCTATATCCAGCGTAACGAGATTGCGTCAAGATTGGTCAGAAAACCTTTACAGAACGCAAAGAGATAGCTTCAAGATTAGGCTGGAAGCCTATACCGAGCGTAGCGAGAGTAACCCGGGACGAAGTCTCGGGATTTAAGTATGATAAAAATCAGCTGTCTGGAAGACAGTACCAAAACGAATAATAAAACCAAATAAAAATAATCAAATGAGTCACATCAGTCTAACCTATCACATCGTCTGGCGTACTAAAAGAAGTCAAAGGACGATTACAGAAGAACATGAAAGAGACTTGTATGCCTATATATTTGGTATCTGCAAGGAAAAGAAATGTACTCTATATCGCATAAATTCCATGCCCGATCATGTGCATATTTGTGTAGAGGTACATCCGTCAATCGCTGTTAGTGACTTTGTCAAGACTCTCAAGCAGGAGACTTCCCACTGGGTAAAAGAACATAGAGAATGGTTTCCGATGTTCGAATCTTGGGGTAATGGATATGCAGCGTTTACTTATTCGGTAAAAGATAGGCCTACTGTAATAGAGTATGTAAAGACTCAAAAGGAACATCATAAAATGAGAAGCTTCGCTGAAGAGTATCGGAGTCTGCTCATGGAGTTTGGGCTTAATCCTGATAATGATAGGTTTCTTGAGGATTAAATCCTTGAGGGGTACTGTCTTCCAGACAGCTGTTTGTATGTCTTCTTTAATCCCGAGACTTCGTCCCGGGTTACTCTCGCTTCGCTCGGTATAGGCTTCCAGCCTAATCTTATTGAGAGGAATCCCCATCGACTTAATGACGCGGGCAAAGAGATACATTAGTGTGGTAGCACGTACTGTGTCAAGAGGGGAACACCAAAGAGAATAAAAAGCGAGCGCAAGAAAGCAGATACTAATCTCCTATTATCTATTACCTATTACCTACTACCTAAAGAATCCATTATGTAACAAAAAAAAAACTTTATGTTACATTTTAGAAAGTACATCCTTTGCCAGTTCAGATATTCTTTGTAATTTTGCAATTGGCTTTTATTCGTACACTAACAATGTATTCATCAGCCTACTACACAATCGATAATATCCAATAAATAAACAATAATCTATGAAACTAAACGACATCATCTCAGGCAACCTCAACGCTGCCGAATGGGAAGCAAAAGGCTACCAGCTTCCACGATTTGACATCAATGCTGTGGCTAAAAAGACCCACGACCAGCCTACCTGGATTCACTTCGGAGCTGGAAACATCTTCCGCGCTTTCCCTGCCGCTATACTCAATGACGCCCTCAATACTGGCAAATACGACCGCGGAGTAATAGTGGCTGAGAGCTTCGACTACGAAATAATAGACAAGGCTTACCGCCCTTACCATAATCTCTCACTTCTCGTTAGCCTGCAGTCCAACGGCACTATAGAGAAAAAGGTGATTGCGTCCGTGACGGAAAGCCTTAAGGCTGACAAGCAGTTTGCTGACGACTGGGCTCGACTCGTGGAGATATTCCAGGCTCCAAGCCTGCAGATGGTCACTTTCACCATCACCGAGAAAGGATATTCTTATAATGAAACTGACCTCCAGCGCGGTCTCGATGCTGTCTTTGCTATGGGAAAGCTCACCGCCCTGCTCTATGAGAGATACAAGGCTGGCAAACTTCCGCTCACTCTCCAATCCACTGACAACTGCTCTCACAATGGCGACCACGTCAAGAAAGGTGTCAAGGCTTATGCCGAACAATGGACTAAGGACGGCATCGTAGAGGCTGGATTCCTCGATTACGTCAATGACGACAGTAAGATTTCTTACCCTTGGTCTATGATCGACAAGATTACGCCACGCCCACATGAGAAAGTACAGGCTATGCTGGCAGAGGATGGATTTGAGGACAACAGCACCATCATCACCGAGAAGCATACTTTCACCGCGCCTTTCGTCAATTCGGAGGAGGTGCAGTATCTCGTCTGTGAGGACGATTACACCAACGGTCGCCCGCCACTCGAACTTGGAGGTGCCCTCTATACCACCCGTAAGACAGTCGATGAGGTGGAGACCATGAAGGTGACCACCTGCCTCAATCCGCTCCATACCGCCATGTCCATCTACGGATGTATGCTCGGCTATACGCTTATCTCCGCTGAAATGGCTGACCCTGACCTCCGCGCTTTCATCCAGAAGATAGGATATATCGAGGCTATGCCGGTGGTGACAGACCCTGGCGTGCTCAATCCGTATGAGTTTATCGGCACTGTCATCAATAAGCGACTGCCTAATCCGTTTATGCCTGACGCTCCGCAGCGTATCGCCACCGACACCAGTCAGAAGCTCCCTATCCGCTTTGGCGAGACCATCAAGAAGTATATCGCGCGTCACCTCGACATGAGCAACCTCATACTTATCCCTCTTGTACTCGCTGGATACGCTCGTTACCTCAAGGGTCTCGATGATTCCTGCCAGCCTTTCGAACCTTCCACCGACCCATTGCTCGCTGAGCTGCAGGCCATCGTAGCGCCTCTCGAAGTGGGTAAAGCCGATCAGGACTTCTCTTGCCTCCGTAATCTCTACTCACGCAAGGACGTATTCGGTCTCGATCTCTATGAAGCCGGTTTGGGAGAGAAGATAGAAGGCATGGTAAAGGAGCTCTTTGCCGGTCCTGGCGCTGTCAGAGAGACATTGCATAAGTACGTTAGTGCAAGGTAGAAGACTCATAAATCGTAAATCTTAAGTGAAAAGTGAAGAGTGAAAAGTGAAAAATCGCCTAACGGGCTTGAGATGTTCTTGGGCATAATCGTAAGTGAAAAGTAAAAAAGTTTGTAAGAGTTTTCCAAATTGCGTCAGCGCGATTTTTCACTCTTCACTTTTCACTCTTCACTTTTCACTCTCTAATAATATTTCGCTCTCTAACAATAATACAATAAAACAACAATATAAATCAATGGAAAGAACATGGAGATGGTTTGGCAAGAAGGATAAGATTACCCTTGCCCAACTAAAGCAAATAGGAGTGGAAGGCATAGTGACAGCACTGCATGACGTGCCGCTCGGAGAAGTATGGACCCGCGAGAAGATACACGAACTCAAGGAATACATCGAGTCTTACGGCATGAAATGGAGCGTAGTAGAGTCACTGCCTGTAGTGGAGACCATCAAGTATGCCGGTCCCGACCGCGAGCATCAGATAGAAGTGTATAAGCAAAGCCTTCGCAACCTCGGAGAAGAGGGAATCAAGTGCATCTGCTATAATTTCATGCCAGTGCTCGACTGGGCTCGTACTGACCTCACACACGATAATCCTAACGGCGCTACAAACCTATATATGGACTGGGGCACCTTCGCCTACTTCGACATATATATCCTCCAGCGTGAGGGAGCACGTGAGGATTGGGCTGAGTTCTCCAAGAGACATAAGTGGGGACGCGACCTCGTGGCAGAAGCTGACGAGATGAAGAAGTCCACTACTCCTGAGCAGGACCACGCCCTCGTGGAGAATATCATCATCAAGACGCAGGGCTTCGTATCAGGAAACTTCAGCGAAGGCGATGCCGCACCGGTGCAGAAATTCCGCGACCTCCTCAAGCTCTATGATGGAATAGACAAGCATCAGCTGCAGGAAAACATGAAATACTGGCTCGAAGCCATCATGCCGATATGCGATGAATATGACATCAATATGTGCGTACACCCTGACGACCCTCCTTATCCTGTCTTCGGTCTGCCACGCATCATAGGCACTGCAGAGGATATCCAGTGGATGCTCGACGCTGTGCCAAACCAGCACAATGGTCTTACCTTCTGCGCAGGCTCTTTCTCTGCGGGAGAGCACAATGATTGCGTTGCAATGGCAAAGCAATTTGCTGACCGCACACACTTCGTTCACCTCCGCTCATGCCATATCTTCCCTAACGGCAACTTCACCGAGGCTTCACATCTCGGAGGCAGAGGTCATCTCATAGAGCTATGCCGCATCTTCGAAAAGGCAGAGATGGAAGGCAAATGCAATTCCGGCAGACGTCTCCCTATGCGTGTGGATCATGGCATGACATTCACGGACCAGCCTGGCGGCGTCTTCGATGAGAGCAACCACGGACATAATGCTGGCTATACGCTCCTCGGACGTATGTTTGCAATGGGACAGATACAGGGCGTCCTCGCCACTGTGGATAGCGAACTGGGCATAGAATACAAGCAGCCAGGCTTCTACGACTAAGCCCATCCCCCATTTACCGTCAGTTCGCCACTGTGCCAACGGCTTTTACCGTTGGTTTCCAGATAAATCAAGCCCAGAGCAAGTCTCCTTGCCCTGGGCTTTTAGTGTTATGACTTTCGTCTATATGAAAATCTTAGTCTCTGAAGAAATCGTCGCCATAATCGAGGAAATCGTTCTCCTTGGCGCCCCATGAGTCATCACCACCTGGGAGAGGGTTGTTAGGATCCTCTTCTATAACACCGAACCCAGGTTTATCGCCTGTTGGACACCAACGGCTGACTTGCACCATCATGTCCTCTGACTCATTATGAATAACGTCGATGAGCGGAGTGACATATTGTTTCTTTCTCATATTGTTGTTCATATTGTATATATGTGTGTCTTTTTGAGTTATTTTACGATCACTTTCTTGTTGTTTATGATATATATGCCCTTTGGCAGGCTACCGCCATTGCGCTGATTCATGCGCATACCACTGATGCTGTAGATGCCTTTCGCTCCAGTCAGTGCATTTTCCTCAATGACACGTATGCCGGTAGAGGTTTCATCAAACGGCTTGCTGAATGCCATCTGCAGCGAGAAGCCTGCCGGCTTTGACCCTGCTGAAGGGTTTTCCTCAAGCCAGCAACGGTATGCTTTCACATTATGCTCCCTGGCTGTATGATACAAATCGCCACCATTAAGCATATAGGAGCCAGTAGGAACCGATGTAGGTCTCTCGTAAGAGCCGTAATGGGTCATCACTGTGCAGTTGGCCTTGTCATCATATATGAGTTTGGCAGTCTGGTCAGTGTAATTGATTCCAGTAACCGAATACACCGGACCAGTGATAATCTTCACGATATTATCACCTGTGTCATATGTCTTGTTCTCCACCATCTCAGGATCCTTTTTAGGACAGATGATGTAAGGAACATTGGCTTCGAGGACAACTCCATTCGTCTCTGATGTGATAGGTTCAAAGAGAATGTATCTGCCTTCCACCTTATCATACTTTGAGATAAGCGTTCCATCACCGAAAGCAGCAGCCAACTGCTTTGCATTCATGCTTACAGGGAGTATCAATGAGTTCCATTTTTCCTTGTTGAATGTGCGGTGGAACACCAATCTTGCTTTCTCGAAGTTTCGCTTCTCATTGAGAGTGGAATCCTCATCGAGCACCAGAAGTTTCTCCGGACAGTCTGGCAAAGAGCCATCTTCATTGACGCTTGAGCAGATAGCAAATCCCTGTATCTGAATATTTCCCAAAGCACTTGCCACGTTTGCCTGCGTGATGCGTACTTGATTAAATGGTTTCTCAGGCTTGAGCATTGCGTAACTGCTGCCTCCTTCTGATATGACATCAGCACCGAGAACGTTCCAGTTTGTCAGTTCTTCCTGTAGATTTCCATCAAGATAGGTGGCAAGTTTCAGTCCATCGCCCAGTTTCACATCAAGTCCCAACTTGAGTTTGCTTGTCACCATGACGATAGGCTGTCCCGGATTTACCTTCCTGCCGATGTTTACTGCAAGTACAGCACCGCCAAGGTCCACTCCGAGAGGGAATGTCATTGAAGTGTCAAAACTGGTGTCTATCAGGTTACTCCACTGATTGTAGCCATTACCGATGTTTGCCACGGAAAACGGTTGGGAGATTGAATAGTCTATCGTGGCATTAGTTTTCTCCCAAGAGACCGGCACACCGCCATAAAGAATATTGTCTATAGAGTTCTCCTGATCTGCATTGCTCACGTAAGCATAGTAGATATTTAGCTTTGAAAGGTCAGCTCCGAGCACTCCCGCATCCTGAAGCACAATCTCGTCAAAGTCACATCCGTCCGGCACATCTATGGTCAGACGTATCTTGTGTGGAGCTTCGGAGCCTATAAGTCCTGCTGATATTGCGCCCCAATGAGTGGTAGGTTCATTTATCACCTTCACTCCATTCTTGCGAAGCTCGATGGTGAAGAATGTCAGAACGTCGAGATTAAGTCCTGTCACCTTTGAAGATACCACAAAGCCAGCCTTCATCTTATGTTTCTTATAGTCGAAAACATTGCCGACAATATGGGAATTGTCTGCCGTCTTGATACCTACAATGTCTTTAAGACCTGCAAGTGTTACTCCCGGCTGCACAGCAGCGCAGGAATTTAGGTCAGAAGAAAGAATCTTGTTACTCTCTTCTGTGCTGCCGAAAATATTCAGCAATGCACCACCATCATTGCCGCTAAGCACATATTTTGTTTTTCCAGCGCCCTCATTGTTTACCAGCAGAGCGACTCCTTGCTCTGCAGGACTGACATGAGGAGCATAGTTGATGGTGGTTTCTTCCCAGCAACCATCGCTTGCTGTTGCCCTGAATGTGTATTTTCCTGGCACATATACATCGGTGACTCTGCCGCTTTTGGGGTCTAATATCACGTTAGAACCATTCGGTTGCTCCACAACGCTCCATGTCACATCCACCTTAGGATTGTGCTCCAACTGAAATTCATTCTCGCAACCGCACACCTCTCTGCCAGCAGTGGCTTCGATAGGACAATGATGCGATGCTTTGTCTGGCGCCATGCGGACGAAGGCGTAGTTTACTACGTCTGCACCTAAATTAATGCTTAGCACACCAGGGAATACTAATTTGACTTGCGAAAAGGCTTTCGGCGCTTTTAATGAGAGTTCACCATCCTTGCTTGCTTCTATCGCCCCAAGTTTTAATACGGTTGCAGAAATGGGGTAATTACCTATACTTTTTCCGTTTCTATCATAGAGCGTAAGTTCCGCTCCATCCACCAAATTAGCTTTAAGGATTGTAGTACTGTTATATTTGAATCCAACTTCTGTACCAGCAGGAAAGGCTTCTTCATTGTCTGAAGGGTTTGCTATAACAGCAATAGGCAATGAAGTACCCAGTTTTAATACTGCACTGACTACAAAACCATTGTTAAGATCTTCGTCAATGACATCTCTTTCCGCACTGGTATTTAGACCTGTCTTTAGCGTAAATGACTGTCTTCCCTGTTCCTGAGCATACTTCGCTATACCATTTTCCTTGTTGTTAGTAATGGTATATTCACGAGCACTACCCACAAAAGCATACTTGATATTGATAGATGAAATGGCATTGACATCTACTCCACAGTAAAAGAGCTTTATTTCATCAAAATCACCTGGAGCTGTTGCCACAAAGGTCTTGTTGACCATTGAAGAGCCTGGAATAGTAAGAAGCGACAGACCGAGTCCTGTTATGCCTTTTTCTGTCTCTACACTTTTCATCTCGCCTACAGCTGCTCCATCCTTATAGAACTGTATTTTATAGAATGTTGCCAAATCAAGTTTCAGCAGACCTGCATCTGAATTGGCACAAATGGTAAATCCAGCCTGGGTATTGCCGGCATAATAGCAATGTGTGTCCTTTATGCTGATGATTGGAGAAGCCACTACGCCAGCTGTGACTGCTGACGGCATAACAGCATAATCATCCAAATTCTCATTACAGATATTCTTAAGATTCTTCACTCCCTCCAGCACCTGCACGCCATCAAAGACGCTATTCACCATACAAGCAGGGCCTACCAGCGCACGGCGGTTGTTGAAATAATTCGCTGCATTAGGATTGCTATCCTGCATAATGGGCTTCTTGATGTCTGATGCACCGCCCGTTGCCGCTACTACAGGAAGCGACAGACATAAAAACACGAAGATGATAAATCTCGATAAGATTGTTTTTGACATAAGATATAAACTAACTAATTATCTATTACACACTTGCTCGTGCCGTGACAGGACCACCGCCACAGCATCGGTTATTCCTGAATTGTATTATGTAGCATCCTTATTAACCTATGCTTTACGTCCCTTTCCATTTCCATGTTATAGGTTCCTTATTCTATCACTGCATTACATACAAAAAGAAACCGGAAGCAGACCAACGCTCCATCACTCTTTGGTGAGAAAGACATTACTCCGTTTCCGGCTGCAAAATTACTATATTATTATGGTTTGGCAGTCCTTTCATGCCAACGCTATTCTATCATCAGGCAACGATTTTCAATCACTTCGCCGTCAATCCAATCCTGATTTTTCATCTTCCGACCAATCATCGCCCTCTCTAAGGCGTGCAGGCACATCGCCAAGATGCTTCTTGCAGAAGGTTGTCAGATAGTTTGGAGTAAGGTTATACTTCTCTGCTATTTCCTTAATTGTGAGGCTTGTGGTCTTCAGATCTATCAGCACATTCACCTTTCGCTTGGCATTTATCCAGTCGAGGGCAGACATTCCGAATGCTTTCTTGAACTTACGATTGAATGTGGCAGGCGGCATCTGCATGAGCATAGACAGCTCTTCCACATTGACAGAGCGATTATAATGCTGGAATATCTGCTCTCTGAACTCGAAATCATCGTTCTGCACCGAACGAAACATGAAAAACAAGTTCTCCTTATTATATAAAGAGCGGAGCAACATGACGACGACGCAACGCTTGAATTCCATAAAGCGTACGCTTAACAGTCCGCTTTCTATCTGATTCAGCGTTGTCTTCAGCTCGGCTTGCAGCATATCATGGATAGGCAACTGTGGCAAGCCGCACTCTATGCGCTGCTGCAGAGTGGGTGGTTCGGCACCCGTTGTGGTGCTCGAAGTAAAGCCATTGCATAATGCCATCGAGGCATCAAAGCAACAGAAGAGCACCGCCGCATCCTCAATACAGCGGATAAAGAAGTTGTCGCCCTTATGTAATACAAACATATTGGTTCGCTCCACCATATCCTTGATATAGATACCCGTGGAGACTCGCAGACTCCCTTCCAGTACAAACACAAGTAATGCCGACCCGATGCTATCGCGCCTTACGTATTCTTCCTTTTTGAGTCGGAGGACATAGAACAGTGGGTGCCTTGCGATGTCATAGTCTTCGCAGGTCACAGGTCCGCTTGTGTCTTTCTTTTTGCGGTCTTTCTCCACAGTTTTGTCAGTTATGTAGGTTGTGTTTTCTTTCATAAACTACATATCTTGTGTCATAAGTAGGTGTTCTTAATTATTTTTATATTTAAGAGTATTAAATAGTATGGTAGATATAATCTCAGATATAAAGGCGCGTAGCGACTCCTACGTAACTGTTATATTAGGTTATAGATACTATGGTAGGTGATGCTGTTATTATATAAATAATTATGAACACCTACTTATAATTTACAATAATGGTGCGCCCTTTGTCGGCAGCAATCCATTTCCATCACGAGTCTTGCATCAGCACTGTCGCATCAGCATGATGTAATTCATAATGCAAAGTTAGTCCTTTTTCCCGTATATGTCATAATTACCCCCCCCGTTAAACTTATTTAGTATTTTTTATAATTTAACTATCGAAAATAGCAGTCTGACCCTCCCCCAACCCCTCCATGGATGGGCTTTCCTTGATTACGGATAGATGGAATAATTTCGCGATTGTCATTTTCTCTGGATGCGGAAGGGCTTTCCTTGAATACAGATAGATGGAATAATTTCGCGATTGTCATTTTCTCTGGATGCGGATGGGCTTTCCTTGATTACGGATAGATGGAATAATTTCGCAATTTTCATATTCTCTGGATGCGGATGGGCTTTCTTGATTACGGATAGATGCGTAACAGTATCAGGTGGTTTTGTCTGGAAGACAATACCGAGCAGAGCGAGAGTAACCCGGGACGAAGTCTCGGGATTTATAACTAAGGAGAAGAGAGCTGTCTGGAAGACAGTACCTTGTTTTTGTTGGCTTGTTGTTTAGTTGTTGGCTTGTAGCCCACCTCTTATCCCCATATAATGGGGGAGGCTGGTTAGTAACAGCTCGCTTATATTCTTCTCAATGAACATAACACTGGGAAATAACTCAAGCGAGCAGTCCCTATATAGCCTCCCCCTTACAGGGGGATAAGAGGGGGTCTTATTCATTCTTGCTCCTTCGCCTTCGGCTCTGTCCGCACGCGCTCAAAGAGTTCACAGATAACGCGGATGCGACGGATTTTATCTTTTCACGGATTTAATTTTGTGTTGCTACTTGGTATTGGATTTACTACGGATTGTATTTGCGCCTATACGGCGCTGGATTACCTCCAGCAAGAGTTAATCCGTGAAAATCCCAGCGCCCGGCAGGCGCAGACAAATCAAGCAAGACACAATAAAAAAATCCGTGAAAAGAACAGATCCGTCGCATCTGGGTTATCCGTGATATATTTTTGAACATGGCGAGTGAGCCAAAGGCGAGTGAGTGCATCAATGGGGTACTGTCTTCCAGACAGCTCACCCTTCATTGTTGGTAATACCCGAGACTGCGTCCCGGGTTACTCTCACTTCGCTCGGTATTGGCTTCCAGCCAAAGCTACCAACAACTAAACAACCAACAACCAGACAACTAAACAACCGACAACCAACAACCAAATATGGGCGCTATAAATTCGCAACGGATTTATAGCGCCCACTTTTTTTATCTTCTTTCTATGGTACCATCATGGATTATTTCATCATCTCCTCTACGGCACGCTCAAGCTGGGTGTCGTGACCATTGAGGAAGTCTTCTGGAGAGTTATAGACTTCGATGTCAGGATAGAGAGTGGTGTTCTCGCCCCATTTGCCGCTCATATCTCTACAGCCTACCTGAGGAATGCCGAATACGAGACTGCCATCGATGAGGGTCTCCCACCATACTGCCGTCATGGTGCCTGCCACTGGCGTGCCGATGAGCTTGCCTATCTTGAGGTCGGAATATACCTTAGGGAAACCGTGACCGTTGCTGTAGTCGTCCTCACACATCAGGACGCATGACTTCTTGGTCCACTTATTGAATGGGTCACGACCGATATAGTTGCCACGTGGCACAAACTGCTGGTATTCCTTTCCAGAAAGCAGTGTGCAGAGGTCATCATGGAGCCATCCTCCGCCATTATGACGGTCATCGACGATTACTGCCTGACGGTTGCGGTTGCGATCGCTGAGCAGTTCGCGATATACGGTGCGGAAGCTTGGTGAGTCCATCGCTTTCACATGCACGTAAGCCACTTTTCCTCCTGAGAGGGAATCCACTATCTGACGGTTGCGGTCCACCCAGCGCTTGTAGAGAAGTTCATTCTGTGCACCGAGAGTGATAGGCTTTACTATTACCTCAAAGCGCTTCTTTGCCGCTGGGTCATAGACACCGATGCGCACCTTCCTGCCTGCTTTGCCATCGAGCATATAGTTATAATCCTGTCCGGCAAGGATAGGTTCTCCATCTATCTTCTCGATGATGCAACCCGGCTTGACGCCGGTCTTCTTGACAGCGAATGGTCCGCGCTTGATTACTTCTTCCACCTTGAGTCCGTCGCCGGTGTATGCGTGGTCAAGGAAGAGTCCAAGGCAGGAGCCTCTGAGATCCACTCCTGATGGAGAGCGATAGCGTGCTCCGGTATGGGAGGCATTGAGCTCACCGAGCATCTCGCTCAGGAGGTCAGCGAAGTCATAATTGTTTGTGATATAAGGGAGGAACTTAGCGTATGTCTCACGATAGTATTGCCAATCCACTCCGTGGAGATTCTCCAAGTAGAACTTATCCTTCACCTGACGCCAAACGTGGTCGAACATATACTTACGCTCGTCGTAAGGACGATAATTGAAGCGTGCCTCATACTCTACAGACTTCATCTGGCGACTGCCCATCTCGAATTTCCTGATGCCACTGCCAGCGAGGATATAGATGCTCTTACCATCCTTGGAAGGCTCCATCATTCCGCTTCCTACGCCCTTCATGACAATCTCTGTCTTACCATTGCGCATATCGTGCATCCAGAGGTCTGCATTGCCTTCGAAGCGTGACATATAGTATAAGGTATCACCACCCTGACTCAGCACCATGTCGCCCATGTGGCTTGAGTTGACGGTAAGGCGGACGATGCGGTCCTGACAGTTTTCCAGATCGAGCTCAAGAGGCTTAATGGCAGGCTCTGCCTTCTTGGCGTCAGCCTTGCCCTTCTTCTTGCTGTCTTTCTTCTTCTTTGCGTCAGCGGCAGGCTTGGTATCAGCAGCATCCTGCTTCTTGTCATTGGCAAGGAGTGCCTGCTTCTCCTCCTTTGTCATATTGAATCGGTCGTAAGCATCTACGTCCAGGAACATGAGGTAGGCATCGTCTTCCGCGCCCCATGAGCCATGACTACGGTAACCGGCACGGTCGCTCTGGAACAGCAATGCTTTGCCTCCGAGCACCCACTTGGCGTTGCTCTCACTATATCCGCTGTTGGTGAGATTGTGTATCTCGCCATTGCCTGATGATGATACGAGGGCAAGGTCGGTATTGTTCCATCCACCTACACCAATGTATGTGCATACGAACCATCTGCCGTCAGGACTCCAGTTGTAATCCACGTCGCCGTCGCTGTATGAATACATATATTTGCCATCAAGGCAGGTCTTCACCTCCTTGGTCTTGAGGTCGATGGTGCGGATAGTGCCACGGTCTTCAAGGAATGCCACCTTCTTACCGTCAGGACTATACTTAGGAAGCTGTGAGGTGCGGTCAGACTGCACGAGACGCTCCTCGTCAAGGTCAGTAGCGTATGCAAACTGTCTCTCTGCCTTATTGCGTATCTTGGTCTGGTAGATCTGCCACAAGCCATCTCTTTCAGCTGCATAGACGAGGGATTTGCCATCAGGAGAGAACTGCACATTGCGCTCCTGCTCTGGAGTGTCGGTAATCTGCTTAGTGGTCTTGAACTCTACGTTTGTGACATAGATATCGCCACGCAATACGAAGGCTACTTCCTTTCCGTTAGGTGACACGGTCATCTCTGTAGCACCACGGGAGAGTATCTGACGCTGAAGTTTGTCGCCCTCTGTATCAGCAAAGATGCTGATCTTGACCTTGGATGGAGAGGTCTGTCCCGGCTTCATCACATATATCTCGCCATCGTATGTGAAGCAGAGGTCATCAGACTTGGAGACAGAAAGGAATCTTACAGGGTTACGCTTAAACTCCGTAAGGCGCTTCTTTCCGCTGCCGTCAATATTCTTGCGATAGACATTGAATGTGCCGTCTTCCTCACTGGTATAGAAGAATGACTTGCCATCAGCTGCCCAGCGTGGTGTGCGGTCTTCACCCTTGAAGTCTGTCATCTTAGTGAATTTGCCATTCTGCATCATCCAGATGTCACGGGTAATCGGACTGGTGTGATGCTTGCGGAATGGGTCTTCATAGCCCTTGTGGTCATGATAGAGCACAGCTCCGTCAGTGCCTACACAGACGTCATTCATGTCAATGGCAGAGAATAATGCAGGGCGTCCGCCATTCACGCTGACGCTATACACTTCATTATAATCTCCTGGGAAGATAATGCTCTTGGCAGTAGGCATCACGCTTGCAGTGAAGAGGATGTGGTCATTATCGAGGAAAGCCATTGGTTTCTCAGAGCCACTGCTTGTGGTAAGGCGGGTCGGAGTGCCACCATTGGCATCCATCAGATAGACGTCATAACTGCCCTTACGAGTGGATGCAAAGGCAATTTTCTTGCCGTCAGGACTCCATACAGGGTAAGCGTCGTAGCCGGTATGACTGGTCAACTGGCGTGCTTCGCCTCCATTGGATGACACTGTAAAGATGTTTCCCTGATAAGCGAAGGCGATAGTCTTGCCATCAGGAGAAATAGCTGGATAACGGAGCCATAGTGGTCCTTCCTGCGCTTTGACTTCCACTGTCAGCATGGACAGGAGAATGGTCAACAAAAAAAGTAGATTTGTTTTTTTCATATAGGTCTTTGTTTAATGAAGAATGAAGAATGTAGAATGAAGAATACATTATAGTATTCACACTCAAACGATTCGCTCAAACAAAACAATCATTTTCGCATCTTCTTCATACATTCTGCATCCTGCATTTAGATTACACTTGCATTCTTCATTTATTAGAACTTCCACTTTGCAGAGACATCCAAATCTGTCTGACAGGAGGAGTCTATCTGCCTCAGAGCGGAGGAAATGACGTCGCGGTCGAAGTATTTGGTGAAGCCCAACTTGCCTGAGAGCTGAAGGCGGTCGGACAATCTTGCCTTGCAGAGAACTGAAAAGCGCATTCCTTCGCCAAAGAATGACGGCATGGAGAACGACCCCGGCAGACTTTTCTCACGTGCATAAAGACGGGAGTCATAGTCTTTGGTGTGGAAATACGCCAGCATAGCCGAGAATTGGCTGCTGTTTGCGAGGTTTATCGTGCCCATCTGGCTTAGCATCCAGCCGAGAGAACTATGGTTTTCCAATGCAGTATTACTAAGGTCCAGCTGTGTGCGTAGCGTTTTCACATCGTCAGAACGATCCAAAGCGAGCCTGAACCGGTGCTCATATCTATCATATAGGGCGGTGCCTGCCTCATTATCCCTTTGCTTTAGCCTCAGTCGGTAGCGAGCAAGGAGAGTCCATTGCTTCATGGTATAAGTGCCGGAAAGGCTGTTGTCCCATGAATATGAAGAAGCACTTGCCTGATATTTTGCCCAAGGATGATAGGCGAGGTCGGAATATGCGTCAATCACGAGGTGGCGCCCAGCCCGCCATTGCGCTCCGAGATACATTCCACTCTCATTCTGCACCGCACCGCCATCGCTGAAAGCATTGGCATGGAGGGCGTAGTATCTGTAGGAATAAAACCTCTGCACGCCTGTCAGCGTAAGGTCATTACTGACTTTTGCCTGGATGACATTGAGCGTGGCTATAGCTCCGCAGTCGCCAGTGGCAGTCTCGCCAGAGAGCGTAAAGGCAGAAGATATGTAGCCATAATCCAAACTGAGATTCCAGAAAGCATTGCCACGAGGGGAATAACGGCGGAATGGTGATGAGATATTAGGAGAAAGGTCACGGTTAAACCAATCGTATGTGCCTGTCATCCCTGCGTGCCAACTGCCATAATCGTAGGAGATATGCGCTCCGGTGTTTGCTTCTGCAGTGTTATATTTCTTCTGCATCTCGCTGACAGTGCGGTGATAGCCAGACTTTACTATTGTCTTCACTTGTCCGCTGTCATTCAATGTGGCGTCAATGTATCGGTAGGAATAGAATGCGCTCAATTCCCATTTGTGCTTACTGCCCTCTTTCCCGATGTCAATGGTGGAGGCAATGCCCTGCAGATAGTTGGCATCCGAGCGAGTGGAGTGACCTGCGATGCGAGTAGTGGGGCGGCTCATGGAGGCAAGCATTATCTGTTTGCCGAATGAGAAATTGCCATTCTGCACCAGTCCCAGTCCCATCTTCACCCTATAACGCCCGAGGATGATACTCTTTATCCTGCCAAGTCCATTGACATTGACAAAGAAGGAGTAATAGTCCATGCCGTATTTATTACCACCCTTGAATAATGGCTCACCGGCATCCTGCGCTCCTATCAGACCGTATTTGATGTGGTCGGAGAATTTCCCCGTCAGTTTCACTCCGTACTTATATTTCTCGCCGAGGTAGCCTTCTCTGTCTCCTTTACGGGAATAAAACGGAATACCTGCCGTAGCCAGCACTTCTCCATGCCCGGAGCGAAGTATTCTCTCCAGATTTTCCTTGGCATACCACTCACCTTTTTCCACAGGTCTTGCCTGAAAGAAATGGGAAAGAAAGACTCTCTGCCTTGCGTCGATGCTTGGCAACATGGACAATTCCTCGATAGTGAGGAAACCTCCGTATCTGTCGCGATAGATGAATATCTGCTCTGCCTGGTCAAGGGTCAGTCCGGGAATGTCCATCATCTGGTCGAGAGTGGCGTCATTGATGTTCAATGGTGACGTCTCGAGTTCGCAAAGGCGGTCGTAATCCTCCGCCATCTGTGTCTCATCATAATCGTCAAGCCCATAGATATCATAGAAATAATCCTCCCAATCATGCTTTTGCTGTGCCTGCACAAAGGCAAAACACATGGTAAGCAAGGCAAGCATCAGAATTTTTTGCATTATTGTATGTATGTGAGGATGTTGTTTTGTGGTTTTGTTGTTTTGTGGTTTTGTTGAATGTAATAACATGACAAACAACTAAACAACCAGACAACAAAACTATTTGATATTTTTCACTTCCCCACGGCAGTGGGGACTGAGGGGCATTTTTCATTTGCGAAAGTTCAATAAATTACTTCCATCTTTTCGATACGAGCATCGCGAAGAGGACGGTCATTGGAGTCGGTGCGTGATTTCTGTATCTTATCCACCACTTCCAGTCCGGAGATTACTTCTCCAAAGACCGTATATCCACCGTCAAGCCAAGGCGTTCCGGCATTGCCATACTCCTTGTAATAGTCCAACAGTGGCTTGAAAGGATTCTTGCCCACTTTGCCTGGGTATTTTCCCCAAGTGATATAAAACTGTGAACTGGAGCTTGCCTTGGTAGGATTCTCTGCATCTCCCTCACGTGCAGCCGCCAGGACGCCACGCTTATGGAAGAAGCGAGGATAGATAATCTCTGCCGAGATGGTGTCATTGCCTTCAGCAGTCTTCACATTGCCCTCACCAAGAAGCGGAGCTGGATTCTCTTCCATCGTCTTAGGAGCATCCTTTGAGTCTGGATCGCCACCCTGTATCATGAAATCCTCTATCACGCGGTGGAACAAAGTGCCTTCGAGAGCGCCGCTCTTAGCCAGTCGGAGGAAGTTATCACGATGTCCAGGTGTCTCATTATAGAGCTCCACATAGATGTCGCCGAGGTTTGTCTTTATCTTTACCACTCTGCGGTCATAATTCTGTATGTTGAGTTTTCCATTCTCTATTCCCACAAGAGCACGAAGGATGTCTGTGGGATGTCCCTGTTCGTCAAAGGCTCCAAGCTTGTATTGTGACGGACGGCACTCTGGTTCCCAATAGAACACTCCCTTACATCTGCCTTCTGTATCTTCCTTCATTCTGCGTATCAGCAAAGCATAATCGCCCCTGCCCTGCTGCATTTTCCACGGATTCTGCGGATCCACCTCATAGCCTGTCTCCACAATCATCACGTCGCAACCGTATTTCTTTGTCACCTTACGGATATTCTTCACGCAGTCATTGATAGTCATCACGGCATTCTCTTCCTTTCCTGACTCCTTTGCCCAGAATGGATAGAGCGACATTCCTATCATATCCCATTTTCCTCCGTTTGCCTTTACTATGTCAAGGTTACGGTTGTAGAGGTCATTATCAAATCCATTGTCGAGATGTATTATCACGATAGCATTAGGAAACACGGACTTCACAGCGTCATATCCTGCTCCGATAAAGGCTCCATACTGCTTAGGATTTCTCTCCACGTGTCCCATTGCCTTGGTGATAATGGTCTTTCCTTCTGCATCCTTCTTCTCCCAACCGGTCTGTGGGTCCATTTCTACAGACCACAGCAGTCCGTTGGTGGTCTCATTGCCCACCTGTACCCACTTAGGAGTGATGCCATTATCCTTGAGAAGGGTAAGGACCTCGACGGTATGGTCAGCCAAGGCCTTCTGCATCTTCTTGAATGAGTATTTCTCCCACGCAGCCGGAATGTTCTGCTTGGCAGGGTCTGCCCACCAGTCGCTATAGTGGAAATCTATCATCACGTCCATTCCGAGCGTCTTGGCACGCTTTGCCTTCTCCAGCACGTCTTCCTTTGAGCACCAGTTGCCGTGCTTCTCCGGATTTACCCAGACACGGATTCTCACTGCATTCATGCCCAGTTCCTTCATCAGAGCAGTGCATTCCGTGCGCTCTTCTCCAGCCCAGTTGTACCATTTCATGCCTTTGCTCTCCATCTCGGTGTTCCATCCTATATCGGCACCGATGGCAAAGTCCTGTGCCATTGCAGAGCACGCACACATCAAGAGTACGATTATTGACAATAGATTCTTTTTCATAAGCAGGTGTGGTTTTTACTTATATTCTTGAAGTTTATATGCTATAGACCGATGGGCAAGTGTCTGTCATGATTCTATATCTCAATATACTACATAGAAGAAACATAAGCCCTGAAGCATTTAGATTTAGATTGCTGTTGCAAAGGTACGATTAAGTAAGCAGATAACAAAGAAACTGCCTTTTTTTTTTCACTAAGTGATGAAAAATTAATCATAGCGGAACAATTACACTAACTCGTGTTGCACTTTCCATGGACGTGGAACTTACATCAAATATGTAGGAGGAAACCTGCATTTTTCATTGTTGTCTTGGTGTCTGATAATAAAATATCAATAGATAAAAACAAATGAAAAACGGATAAAGATGTTTTTGGTTGTCTTCGTGTTCGGTTAAATTGATGTTTTGGTTGAATTGATGTTTGGTTGTCTTGGCGTTTAATTGACTTGATGTTTGGTATCTCAGTCTGTCTGGAAGACAGTACCGAGCGAAGCGAGAGTAACCCGGGACGAAGTCTCGGGTGATAATAATGCAAAAACAACTGTCTGGAAGACAGTACCAAATCATGCATTATGCATTATATAGCTTTGTGCCTAATCATCAAAATGATAGCCAGTAAGGACATAATAGTACCAGATAGCCTTCCTGTTTTTTGCACTCAGCACCGCTTTGTCTATCTTGATGGAATCTTCGATACTGACGTTATACTTTGCTCTGTTGCGTTGAACAAGGTCCACGCGAATGCTTGAAAGTGATTCTGGTAGTCCCTGGTCTAACTTGACAGCACACAATGTGTCATTGTTGTTGATATCTTCAATCAGATACGAAACCGCTTCATGAGGATCTTTCTTCAGCCATAAAGTAAATGCAATGTAATTTATAGCTCGGGACTTATGTTCCTTTGCGAGTTGGATTATCTCTTCCTTTGTACAATACTTTTCTATACTATCGCTGTATATCCACTGTTCGCGCTTTTCTGACAAATAGTATTCATCTATATACACTCTTTCAACTTTGCTATCTCTAATAGGCTTTAATAGTTCGCATATTGAGTCGATACTATTCTTTACAATAGGATTTGATAACCCGGAACTGTCTGTCGTACATCCTGTTGTGATGTAAAAGGCAAGGAATGTTATTCCAAATAATTTGATAATGTTCATCTGTTATGATTTTTATATGGTAAAATTGATGTCGGACTTATAGTTCGGTATTGCTTTCCTTTGTGGTTACTTCTGGTAGCTTCACCGTTTCTTATCGCTGTTAGTGATTCATTTCCTGTGATCACTCTACGTTCCTCTTTGTTGTCATATTTCGAATCATATTTATCGCTTCTTTCTTTATGATTGTGTGGATTCATGGTTTGGTCGATAGCATGATCCATTTCGTGTTCTAATATTGTGGCTGGAGATTGAAAGCCATTATTTGTTGTTTTTAGCCCATTTTCAGGATTCCAATACACTGTAGGCTGATGTCCAACTACCTTAAATTCTGATTCACCTTTAATGAATAATCGAGCATCATCAATGTAAATGTCATGTTTACCATGTACTGCTTTTAAAAATGCTTTACCTCCTCCATTCTTGGTGTCATAAACATATGCAGAAATTACATCTTTTACAAACTGGTTGTTTGGAATCTTTATGCTCTTTTGTCCATGAAATCCAGAAAAACGATAATAAGTGTTATTTCCGTTTTTGTCTTTATACCATATTTTTATGGCATTGCCATCAGAATCAATATATCTCATCGGATTATTAGCACAATAAGCATACGGACTCACCCCATAATACTTCTCGCAGAGTGGATCCATCCTGTCCCAGACAGGGACGACTGGGTAATACTGCCTTGCGCCATAATCGTAGGTGTTCAGTCCGTGCATGAGGTCAAGTTCCTTGCCATTGTACTTATACTGTTGGAGGGTTGCGCCCTTAACAGCAGAAGCATCAGCGTATGGAGTTCCGAATGGATAGTAGTTGGTTACCTGCACCACATTGCCGCTTGGATCCACTACCTCCCGGTTATTGCCGAGATGGTCTTGGTTGTAATAGTAGAACGCAAAACTGTCAGTGTAAGTGCCAGTGGCCGTAGCCTTGGCATAACCACCATCAAAGAGTAACTTGTCTATCTTGCCATTCTTCAAGACAAGGCTTCCTCCAAGAAGGTAATCCGTAGAATCACTCTGCAAAATTTGTGCCACCGTAAGCTCTGCCGGAAGTCTGCCAAATTGTCTTGTGATGTTTGGCTTTGCCGTGTAGTGAACCACGCGAAGCTTCTCACCAGAGGCACTGTAGACATACTTTGTCACGTTGCCGTTGTCAAAGTATATCTGCTTGGGATTGTTGTTGAAGTCGTATGTGATGTACACGATGCCTCGGCTCTTATCAGCAATAAGGGAACCGTTCCTGTTGTACATGTACTGCGAGCCCTTAGCCTTCTTGTATTCAAAAGATCCGGAATAGTCATAGTCAGCAACCGTTTCTGAGACATTTGATAACTGATTGCCGCTGTATGTGATGGTAAGGTTGTCCATCAAGCCATAGCCAGAGGACTGCTTGCCATAGCGTGAGATCGATGTAATATTGCCGTTGGCATCGTAGCCCATTCTCTCACTGTATCTGTCCACGTTTGTCGTAAGAGAAATTCCCTCGCCATAGGTGCCAGCAATCATTCTGTTGGCTATATCGTAGGTGTATTTATATCCACGGTATGACGTAGATGTATTATCCTTCCACTTGATGCTGCTGATATTGCCAATGTAATACTTTGTTCCTTCACCACTTGCGTAGTAGAGCTCCTCTGTAAAACTATTGGTGACAATCTTCTGAAGCCATCCATGCATATCATAGGTGTAGGATACATCTTGCTTTGCTGCAGGCAGCCCATTACGGGTAACCTTTGTCATTCTGCCTAATTTATCCAGGTCATATCTGAATGAGGTACTGTTGGCAGTGCCGTGGTTCACCGTGAGCGAGTACGTCTCTTTGGTATCAATATATCTATTGTACCCATATACATGCTTAAGCGTGAATGATTCACCATAGACATTCGCACTTACATCTGAGGTCTCAAGCTTATTGGTAAACGAGTATGTGCACTTGTTTGACACAAGCTTTCCACCGATCTCCTTTGACTGGGTATTTATGAGGTTTCCCCTGATGTCATACAGCATGGTCTGTGCGACGAACTGCCCATACGCTGCCGCAGAGACAGTTGCCGTCAGCATGCCTTTCTGTTCGTTATTCGATGTAGACTGCTGGATACCTGTGAGGTATTGATATACTTTTGCCGTTGACTTGATGTTCTTCTGATTGCCGTCATAGTAGTTTGCAATCTCCAGCACGGCACCAGCCAATGCTGAAGTAAAGGCTGATGGCAGGACATATCCAGTTCCAAGTACGCCATTGTCTGAAGAGGAAAAGGTGGCATTCTGCACAGTCCCCGACTGGTAGCATGCAGTACACATTCCCTGAATGACAAGATGGTTGAACTTGTCATAGACGAAGAAACGCTTTTTCCCGGCATTACGCATTTCTGCATCCTGATAGCAGATCATTCTGTCTGCGTCGTCATACTTGTATTCGCAATACTCTGCTCCTGGAAGTTTCTTGTAAACGACACGCCCTCTGTCATCATAGCGGTATTCGTAGCCTGTCTTGGCAATGTCTTTCTCTGTCTGGTATTTTGGCGGAAGGACAAAGCGAAGGTGACCGAGATCGTCATAGACATAATATGTGCAGAGTGTTCCACCGACACGCTGCAGGATGACATTGCCGAAAAAATCCTTGTACGTCTCAACCTTCTTTCCGTCTGGATCCGTGCTGGTTTCCTTGGCCAGTTTCTCGGCAGGATAGTAAGAATTCTGAGTGAGGTTATTGGTGCTACCTACGCCATAGCAGATGACCTCTTTGTCGTCATTTGCTGAGTAGTCGATCTTGGACGGTTTGCTGGCGAAGACACTACCTGCCGTGGTGACAGAAACCGGTCTGTCCAGGGCATCATACTTTGTCAGTGAATATGCCGCATTGTCGCCATACCCATTAGATGACTGCGATTCTTGGGTGATTACGTCTGGTGTCTTATAAAGGATGGACTTGCCCGTGGATACAGGCAGGAACTTACGCTCTTCGCGTCCAAGAGCGTCATAGGTGACCAATGAATAGGCAGTCTCACCCTCGTCGCCGGTATTAGCTACGGCAATGGTCGGATAGCCAAGTCCGTTGTAATACTGGACGGCTTGCATACTTTTGCTGCCACCTGCATCAAGCATCGTTGTGGTCTTGACATAGTTCTCTGTTGCAGTTTGTGCCTGACATAATGTAGGGACAAAAGCAAAGAGAGTCAGTAATTGTTTTATTCTTATCATTTTTATTTGTTCTTGTAGTTGTAATCATATCTCTGGAGGATTCCTCTGGTTGGGTCAACTACGCTCGATAATCTTCCAAAACTGTCACGGTTATAGTAGTTTGTATAACCGTTTGGATTCATTACACATGCAACATTGAACTGTCCATCGTAGATAATTGCCGTAACATACGCATCTTTGAGATTTGTATTGTTCTTAAGCGAATTGTATAGTGACTGTACAGAGCCGTTGACAGAGCCGTTTATTGGTAGAGATTCCAAACTGGTTATTGAACTTGAAGCTACAGCCAAAATCTCAGAATAAGTCTTGCCTGCTATTTCCATAACAGGATAGCGATGGTCATACGACCATAGAACCGTAACTGGAGTTCCATTCTTCTGCTTGTATTCGCGAATATTGCCATGGCCATCCCAGGCTGTAACATTCATTTCAAGGATTGGCGTCTTGCTGGAATTCGGAAGTATAGAATAGCATTTATTTACCACTGGCAAGTTGGCATTAAGCGTAAAATCATATCTGCTTCCACCCACGAACTTATTATTCTTATATGTGTCAATAGAGGTAACTTCACCGATTATGTGCTTGCTTGTTAGATTTGACAGACCTGATGATTTGTTGCCACCATCCATAGGATAATAATAGTGAGTAAGTGAAGTGTTCTGACCATCGCTTGCTTTTTGTTCAGATACCTGATAGTTTGATGGATTATACGAATAAGAGGACGTAGTATTTGAAATCACTTTTCCATTATTGTCATATAAAGTCTCGGTTTTACCTGTAAGATAGCTCCAAGCAATGAATTTTCTGTAGAAAGCCAGATCAAACTTTGCATCATAGTAATGCAAGCCAGGAATGAAGTTAGGGAAACATTTTGGATATACAACAGATCCTTGTTTGACACATTCATAAGAATACCCAGCGGCATACGTGATAGTTCCTTTGTCAGAATATCTGGTCTCTTTTTTTATTTTTCCATTCAGATGCCCTTGAGTATAGGCTGGATTGTTACTGTAGTAACTATTGAAAAAGAAAACGTTCTGCATTCTTGAGTTAATTGCATTAGTGTTACCATCTTCTGTTATGTATCCATAATTGTGGAAATCAAGGACCGTCTTTCTTAGAACATTGCCATTCTTATCTATTTCATTTTTCGAAACCTGGTCATATCCGACTGTTGCAGGAATGCCCATTGAACATACAAATAAATACGAAGGCTCTGTATTTGCGTAGTTGAACGAAAATTTTGCTGTTAAATCCCATGCTGGATAGCCGGCTATAGGATCACCTGCAGGCCAACATATATACATCCACGTCAAATCAACGTAATGTTTCTCTAATTGCACTGTTGGACACAACAGTTTACCACCATTATATTCATATTTAACACCATTCAGGTATGTGCCATTATAATCATAATTCTTAATTGTCTTGATTCTCAAGCCGCCACCAATGGAATAGCCTCCATTCTCATCACTTGTACCTGCTTTTGTAGAATTGTTTGGATTGGCAACTTCATATTTGTATGTGCAAGAAGCGAGAGTAGAAGATCCACTTGATGCTGAAGCTGTTAGTTCCGCCTCTATTGTGTAGTTATTTCCTATAGTAAGTGACAACTTGTTTGTTGCACTAATTTGAGGATTTGTTACACCATTATAAGAAAATGTCCCAATGAGTTTTCCCGAGGAGGAATCCGACACTTTCACAATCAATTTATCTGACGTATTTTTTAATATGCCAGAAATTACCAATTCAAGTTTATCTGAAGCAGATTTAAAAGTCTCCTTTTTGAGCATTGTTCCATGTAGATTTAAGCTATTACTGTATGAAGAAGCCATAGGAAACGCTATCTTGCTATTATTTGCATCTGGATAATAGTATTTATCATTAAAACGGTGTATTTCATATTCATATTGAGTATAACCACCCGTAGGATAGATGACCTTCTTCAGCATTCCTACATTACACAGTTTTTCTGATGCCAATCGGTTTGACCCGTCCAAATGTTCTATTGGGCTAACCATGCCAGTTGTAGAAATCGAATAAGCAGGTGTACAGGCTATAAATTTGGAATCATTTGGATTTGCACCATTGTAATAACCCCAGTAATCCTTTGAATAGGAAGAGAATGCTGGAAGTTTTTGACTATCATACTCAAACTTATAGTACAAAGGAATCTGCTTTGTCAACCCTTTACATAAAATGCGGAACCCGGCAAAATGATTTTGGCGGTTTGCATAAGTTTTAATCTTGTCGTTTGGGCAATTTGCTATTTACTGCTTTTGGAACTGGCCGGAGATCCACTTGCTTGATTACAGTTTGTATAGCCGCTTTGCAACTTCATGCAATCTTCAGTCCGTTTACACAAAATCAACACAAAATGCTTGTAGAATAAGCACGGTTTTGTAGCATTATTGTCAGAATTACCTTACATTCATGATTCGGTTACAGCATATTCATAACCTGTACATATATTTTTGCGATAATAATTAAGAATGTTTCTGCCGCTTTTTTGCCTTGCAGCCGGGTAAAATCCACGCTGCATCCCGGTGCCCGTACCCGGCATCCGCGGCATGGACAATTTTGAAAGGGGAATTGGAATGGTTGAAATCAAAAACCTGACACGGTTCTATGGCAATATACCTGCGGTAAAAAATCTTTCCTTTACGGTGGAGGACGGAGAGATCCTTGGATTCCTGGGGCCAAACGGTGCGGGAAAATCCACTACCATGAACATGATCACCGGCTATCTGCCCTCCTCCTCCGGAACGGTTGTGGTGGACGGCTTTGACATTGCCCAGCAGCCGGAGGAGGTCAAAAAGCGCATCGGCTATCTGCCGGAGCTGCCGCCCCTGTATCTGGAT
>URJQ01000003.1 GCA_900548195.1 uncultured Prevotella sp. | reverse complement strand
GAAGACAGTATCGAGCGAAGCGAGAGTAACCCGGGACGAAGTCTCGGGATTATAACTAAGGAGAAGAGAACTGTCTGGAAGACAGTTCCTGATAACATGCTCCTTCGCCTTCGGCTCTGTCCGCACACGCGCTCAAAAAGTTCACGGATAACGCTTTAACAAGGCTCAGAGCCGCGTTATCCGTGATAGATTTTTAAAATGAAGAAGTCGTTAAATGAAGAATGTAGAATGTAGAATGAAGAATGGGAGTTAGTCTTGTTTGCTTGAGAAACTCAAAGCGAAGAAACTTAAAGCAAAGAACGTAATCCGAATTCTTCATCCTTCATTCTTCATTCTTTTCATCCTACTCATTGCCGTATTCATCCCATGCCTTGATGGCGAGATCATCGAGCGTCATGGAGGTGAAAGCATGGATGAAGGCGGCGGCAAGGCGGTCGTTGGTGAGGAGAGGGACATTGAAGTCGATGGCGGCACGGCGTATCTTGTATCCGTTAGACAACTCGTGTGAGGTGAGGTTCTTCGGGATATTGATTACCATGTCTATCTCCTTGCGGCGTATCATGTCGAGGGCTTGCGGTTGGGTCTCCTCCGATGGCCAATAGACGCGCTTGCATTCCACTCCATTGTCTATCAGATAGCGGTAACTGCCCCCCGTGGCATATAGCTGATAACCCTTTTCCGCCAGATGGCGACAAGGCTCTAAGAGCGCTGCTTTCTGATGAGCATCACCAGAAGAGATAAGGACGGAATGCTCAGGCACACGCAGTCCGACGGAGAGCATGGACTTGAGAATGGCGCAGTCGGTGTCGTCACCGAGACAGCCCACCTCGCCTGTGCTGCTCATATCCACACCGAGGACAGGGTCTGCCTTCTGCAGTCGGCTGAAAGAGAACTGTGAAGCCTTGATGCCTACATAGTCGAGGTCGAACTCCGTCTTGGTAGGACGTTCGTAAGGCGCTCCCATCATTATCTTGGAAGCCAGTTCGATGAGGTTTATCTTCAGCACCTTGCTGACAAACGGGAAGGAGCGTGAGGCGCGGAGATTGCATTCGATGACCATTATGTCATTGTCGCGTGCCATGAACTGGATGTTGAACGGACCTGAGATATGCAGTTCGGCAGCGATTTTCTTTGCCACCTTCTTGATGCGGCGCATGGTCTCGTAGTACAGTTTCTGCGGAGGAAACTGTATGGTGGCATCGCCTGAATGCACTCCGGCAAACTCTACGTGCTCGGAAATGGCGTAGGCTATTATCTCGCCTTTGTCTGCCACTGCGTCCATCTCTATCTCCTTGGCTCCCTGGATGAAGCGTGATATGACGACAGGATGCTTCTGGCTCACATTGGCTGCCATCTGGAGGAAACGCTCCAACTCGTCATGATTGGAGCATACATTCATCGCTGCGCCAGAAAGGACGTAGGAAGGACGCACGAGTACCGGGAACCCTACCTGGGCTATGAATTCATCGACGTCAGCCATATTGGTCAGTTCCTTCCATGCTGGCTGCACCACTCCGATGCGGTCGCACATGGATGAAAATTTCTGTCGGTCTTCGGCATTGTCGATATACTGTGCCTGAGTGCCGAGGATAGGCACCTGTTGCTCGTCGAGACGCATGGCGAGATTGTTAGGTATCTGTCCGCCCACGGAGAGGATGACGCCTTGCGGGCATTCGAGGTCGATGATGTCCATCACACGCTCGAAGGTCAGTTCGTCGAAATAGAGACGGTCGCACATGTCATAGTCGGTGGAGACGGTCTCAGGATTGTAGTTTATCATCACGCTTGGGCAACCTTGATTGCGCACGGTTTGCAGAGCATTGACAGAGCACCAGTCGAATTCCACAGAGGAACCTATGCGGTAAGCACCCGAACCGAGAACGATGATTGGGGGTTGTTGCTGTGAAAGGGCGATGTCGTGTGCGGTTCCGCTGTACGTGAGATAGAGGTAATTGGTCTGTGCAGGAAATTCTCCAGCGAGAGTGTCTATCTGCTTGATGACAGGGAGAATGCCAAGCTCCTTACGGCGTGAGCGCACCTGCAGTCCCAGTTCACCGTCATTGAGCACGGCGCGTGCTATCTGGAAGTCGCTGAATCCCTTGCGCTTAGCCTCGATGAGAAGGTCGGCAGGCACAGCGTTGAGGTCGGAGTATTCCGCCAAAAGGCTGTCTGTGCGCACGATGCCCATGAGCTTTTGCAGGAACCATTTGTCTATCTTTGTCAGGTCGTGTATCTGATCCACTGTGTAGCCGGCTTTCATTGCCTTGGAGATGACGAAGATACGCTTGTCAGTAGGCTCGCGGAGAGCCTTGTCTATATCATCCACTTTCAGCACTTTATTCTCCACAAAGCCGTGCATTCCCTGACCTATCATGCGGAGACCTTTCTGTATAGCCTCCTCGAAAGTGCGGCCGATAGCCATCACTTCGCCTACGGACTTCATGCTCGAACCCAGTTCGCGATCCACTCCCTGGAACTTGCCGAGGTCCCAACGCGGAATCTTGCATACCACATAGTCGAGAGCCGGCTCAAAGAAAGCCGACGTGGTCTTGGTCACTGAGTTCTTGAGGTCGAAGAGACCATAGCCGAGTCCCAGTTTGGCGGCCACGAAAGCGAGAGGATAACCGGTGGCTTTTGAGGCGAGGGCAGAAGAGCGTGAGAGGCGAGCATTGACCTCGATGACGCGGTAATCCTCAGAGAAAGGGTCGTAGGCATACTGCACATTGCATTCGCCGATGATGCCGATGTGGCGGATAATCTTGATGGACAGTTCGCGGAGCTTGTGGTAATCGCGGTTGGAGAGTGTCTGCGATGGTGCCACGACGATGCTCTCACCGGTATGGATGCCCAGAGGGTCGAAGTTTTCCATGTTGCAGACCGTGATGCAGTTGTCGAAACGGTCGCGCACTACTTCGTATTCCACCTCCTTCCATCCCTTCAGACTCTTCTCTACGAGAATCTGCGGAGAGAAGGAGAGGGCCTTATTGCCTACGGTGATGAGTTCCTCCTCATTGTCGCAGAATCCAGAACCCAGTCCTCCAAGGGCGTAAGCGGCACGGATGATGACAGGATAACCGAGTTCCGCTGCCGCTGTCTTAGCCTCTTCGAGGGTGTTGCAGGCATGGCTCTTGATGGTGTTGACGCCGATTTCATCGAGCCTTTCGACGAAGAGTTCGCGGTCTTCCGTGTCGATGATGGCTTGAACCGGTGTGCCTAACACTTTGACACCGTACTTCTCCAGCACTCCGGAGTGGTAAAGTTCTACGCCACAGTTGAGAGCAGTCTGTCCGCCAAAGCTGAGCAGAATGCCGTCCGGGCGCTCTTTCTCGATGACTCTTTCTACGAAATATGGGGTGACAGGCAGGAAATAGACTCTGTCAGCCACGCCTTCAGATGTCTGTACGGTGGCGATGTTAGGATTGATGAGGACAGATTTGATGCCTTCCTCCTTCAACGCTTTCAGCGCTTGGCTTCCGGAGTAGTCGAATTCTCCGGCTTCGCCTATCTTTAATGCTCCGGATCCGAGGAGCAGGACTTTCTTTATGTTATTGGTCATGGTGTTTTAAGAAAAATATAAGTGAATAGTGAAAAGTGAATAGTGAAAAGTGAAAAATCGCGCTGACGCAATTGGGAAACCGCAAGCCGTAGTACGTATATAGCCTCCCCCCTTATAGGGGGATAAGAGGGGGCTTATTCCCTATTTTCTATTCCTCTTCAGAGTGGGCTATAATAAGGAGAAGAACTGTCCGAAGATAAATTCCGTGTCGGTAGGTCCGGAGCAGGCTTCGGGATGAAACTGTGCCGAAAACCAAGGGTGGGACTTGTGGCGTATGCCCTCATTCGAACCGTCATTCATATTGATGAAGAGTGGTTCCCAGTCGGCAGGGATGGTGTCATTATTGACAGCGTAGCCGTGGTTCTGGGATGTGATGTAGCAATGTTCGGTCAGTTTTCCATCCTCCAGCAGGCGCACAGGCTGGTTATGACCACGATGACCATATTTCAGTTTCTCCACCTTTGCTCCAGCAGCCAGAGCCAGAATCTGGTTTCCCATGCAGATACCATAGATAGGCTTGCCCTGCTTCATAAATTCCTTGACGTGAGTGACGGTCTGCGAGCATAGGTTCGGGTCGCCAGGACCATTGGAAATGAAGAGTCCATCAAAGTCACCGATGCTATTAAAGTCATAATCCCACGGCACCACAGTGATGGAGACGTCGTATTTCAGAAGCTCGCGGATAATGTTTTGCTTCACTCCCATATCGACGAGGCATACCTTCTTCTTGCCTTCACCGAAATGCTCCACCACCTTTGTGCTCACGATATCCACCTGATTGACGAGGTTTGGGTCCTCAAACTCTATGTCCTCACCATCATCGAAGACAATCTTGCCTGGCATACTGCCGTGCTCGCGCAGAATCTTGGTGAGTTCGCGGGTGTCTATTCCCTCTATTCCCACAATCTTTTCCTCCTTGAGCCACTGGGCAAGAGAGCGGTTGGCATTCCAATGGCTGTACTCCTCAGAGTAGTCGCTGACCACGAGAGCACGTACATGGATGTGGTCGCTCTCATAAAAAGACGAAAGACCATTTGCCTCTTCCGAAGCAGAAGGGACGCCATAATTGCCCACGAGAGGGAAAGTCATCACCAGAATCTGCCCACTGTAGGAAGGGTCGGTAAGGCTTTCAGGATAACCCATCATGGCGGTGTTGAAGACTACCTCGCCATTTACAGCCTTCTCGTAGCCGAAGCTGGTGCCACGAAACTCGTATCCACCTTCAAGCTTCAGAGTAACTTTTCTTTTATTCATAGTTGTTTGTTTTGTTGTCTGTTTGTTTTGTTGTTTTGTTGTCTGGAAGAAAGTACCCAATCAGACTGGAGCATACAATACAAGTATCTTCTTCATATAGGTACTGTCTTCCAGACAGCCCATTCCTTCTTGTATTCATATCCCGAGACATCGTCCCGGGTTACTCTCGCTTCGCTCGGTATTGGCTTCCAGCCAAATCTTATAGTCCGTGAGAAGTGAATTATGCATTATGCATTATGAATTATGCATTATTCATTTCCCAATTGCTGCCTCTATGAAGGACATAAAGAGTGGATGAGGATGAAGCACAGTGCTCTGATATTCAGGATGAAACTGCGTTCCGATATACCATTTCAATTCAGGCATCTCCACTATCTCCACCAGTCCAGACTCAGGATTGCGACCAGTACACTTCATTCCGTGAGCTTCATATTCGTCAAGATACTTGCTGTTGAACTCATAACGGTGACGATGACGCTCGCGAATGGTCTCCTTTCCGTAGATGGAAGCCACCTTCGAACCCTTCACCAACTGGCAGTCGTAGGCGCCGAGACGCATCGTTCCGCCCATGTTAGAGATATTCTTCTGGTCCTCCATCATGTCGATGACGTTGTGAGGAGTCTGATTGTCCATCTCACTGCTGTTGGCATCACTGTAGCCCAGCACGTCGCGGGCAAACTCGATGACCATCATCTGCATACCGAGACATATTCCAAAGCAAGGCACATCATGAGTGCGAGCATATTCGGCGGCAAGAATCTTGCCCTCTATGCCACGCTGTCCGAAGCCAGGACAGATGACTATGCCATCCTGATTGCTAAGCTTTTCCTCGATGTTTTCGGAGGAGAGAAATTCGGAATTGATGAATGTGATATTCACCTTATGATGATGGTATGTGGCAGCGTGAGAGAGACTCTCGCTGATGGACTTATAAGCATCCTGCAGATTGTATTTTCCTACGAGACCGATATTCACCACTTCGGTGGCAGAATTGCGCAGTTCGAGGAAGTGAAGCCACGGACCGAGCTGCGGAGTCTCGCCGACAGGGATTCCCATCTTGCGCAGAATAGCGCTGTCAAGTCCCTGACGCTGCATATTGACAGGCACCTCATAGATGCTTGGAAGGTCCTCGCTCTGGATGACGCATTCCAGATCTACATTGCAGAAACCAGCAACTTTCATCCTCATATTGTCGTCCAGATGCTTCTCTGTGCGGAGGATGAGGATGTCAGGCTGAATGCCGTAACTGAGCATTTCCTTGACGGAATGCTGAGTAGGCTTTGTCTTCAGTTCGCCGGCAGCTCTGAGATAAGGCACATAGGTGAGGTGAACGCTGATGGCATCCTTGCCAAGTTCCCATTTCAGTTGTCGGATAGCTTCCAGGAAAGGGGCGCTCTCGATGTCGCCAATCGTGCCGCCTATCTCTGTGATAACGAAGTCATAGAGCCCAGTTTCTCCGAGATACTTGATGTTATTCTTTATCTCGTCAGTGATATGAGGCACCACTTGTATGGTCTTTCCGAGGAAATCACCATGACGCTCCTTGTCGATGACCGACTTGTAGATGCGTCCCGTTGTCATACTGTTGGCTTTTGTGGTCTGGATACCGGTGAAACGCTCGTAGTGACCGAGGTCAAGGTCGGTCTCCATGCCGTCAACAGTGACGTAGCATTCGCCGTGTTCGTAAGGATTGAGCGTGCCGGGGTCGATGTTGATGTATGGGTCAAACTTCTGGATGGTTATCTTATAGCCTCTTGCTTGCAGCAGTTTGCCTATGGAAGCAGAGATGATACCTTTGCCTAAGGAGGAAACTACGCCTCCTGTTACGAAGATGTATTTTGCCATTGCTTTTGGGAATGTGGGGTTATTATTGTGGGAAGGATTTTTGGGAATCAACCAGTAACGTGGCTGACACGGTGGCGGTCGCTTGCGTTATAAGGGGTGATTAGCGGATGCTGGCACGGTGGCTTGCTACTTTTGTGCCGTTTCGTAGAAATCCATGTAAGTGCGATTGAGCATCCGCATTCCGCCCGGAGTAGGGTAGTCACCAGTGAAATACCAGTCGCCGAGATGGTCGGGGCAGGCTTTGTGCAGTTCGTCAATCGACTGGAAGATAATCTGTACCTCTGTGCCGATGTCTGAAGGAGTCAGCAGTTGGGCAATCTTTGTGCTTATCTCTTCGTCAGAGAATGGCGCATAGATTTCCTTTACATGATTTACAGACGTGTCGCCAGATTTGATTTCCTCATACACCTTGTCGAGTATTTCGCTCATGCCACGCTCTTCCAGTAAAGCGACAGCCGCTTTGAAAGCGATAAACTGCTCCATGCTTGACATATCAATACCGTAATAATCAGGATAGCGTATCTGTGGAGAAGATGACACGATGATGGTCTTCTTAGGATGAAGGCGGTCGAGAATGCGAATGATACTCTGGCGCAGAGTGGTGCCGCGCACGATACTGTCGTCGATTATGACGAGATTGTCAACGTAAGGCTCCAGACTTCCGTAGGTGATGTCATAGACATGAGCCGCAAGGTCATTCCTGCTGTTGCCTTCAGCAATGAAAGTGCGGAGCTTTATGTCCTTAATAGCCACCTTTTCACTGCGTATTCGCATCGAGAGGATGTGGTCAATCTCCGATGCTCTGGATGGGTCGGCAATCAGTTCTTTCAGTTTCTTGCCTTTCAGTTGGTTGAGATACTTGTCCATTCCCTCTACAAGACCGAAGAAAGCCACTTCGGCAGTGTTTGGAATATACGAAAAAACAGTATGCTCTATATCACAATCAATGGCAGGAAGAATCTGATTTACCAGTCTCCTGCCTAATTCCTTGCGCTCGTGATAAATGTCGAAATCACTACCGCGACTAAAATAAATGCGCTCAAAAGAGCAAGCTCTCTTCTCTTTTGCAGCGTTGATATGTTCCAGACGTACAGTGCCGTCCTGACTTGTCAGCAAGGCTTCGCCCGGCTGAAGCTCGTGGATTTCCTCCATCGGCACATTGAGCACCGTCTGAATGACCGGACGCTCCGAGGTAAGCACGAGGATTTCATCGTCCAAATACCAGAAAGCGGTGCGGATGCCCCATGGATCACGAAGGGCGAAAGACTCACCGCTGCCAGTCACTCCGCACATCACGTAGCCACCATCCCAATAGCAACTGCTCGTGCGAAGCACGTTGGCGATGTCTATCCGCTGCTCTATGGCGTTGGTAAGGTCAAGTCCGGTCTTGCCTTCCGCGCTACATATATTATATACACGCTCCACTTCACGGTCCAATCTGTGACCTACCTGCTCCAGAAGGATATGAGTGTCAGCGTATTTACGTGGATGCTGACCATTAGCCACTATGCGTTGGAATACCTCATCGACGTTAGTCAGATTGAAATTGCCACAGAGAGCAAGGTTTTTCGCTCTCCAGTTGTTGCGACGAAGGAAAGGGTGAATGTAGTCAAGTCCGCTCTTTCCCGTAGTGGAATAACGTAGATGACCCATGTAGAGCTCGCCGATGAATGGCGGAAGTTGTCCTTCCACCGTCTCTTCGTCCTGCTCTTTGCGCACGGCATTGAAGATTTCCGTTATCGCTGTTGTCCCGGCGGCACGCTCACGAAACATATATTCGTCGCCAGGTTTGGCGCTCAGTCTGACGCAAGCCAGTCCGGCGCCTTCCTGTCCTCTGTTGTGTTGTTTCTCCATGAGTAGATACAACTTGTTGAGAGCGTAATACAGCGAGCCGTATTTTTTCTCGTAATACTCCAATGGCTTTAGCAGACGGATCATTGCTACGCCACATTCGTGCTTTAAAGGTTCCATTGTATATTTTCTTAATACTGTTATAAATGCAGAATTGATTAAATAGCAGAATTATGTACTCCAGCGACAGCGCGTCCGGAAGGCTCGTTCATATTCTTCCATGCCTCGTCCCATTCGAGGGCAATGGCAGTGGAACAAGCCACGCTTGCCTCATGAGGGACACTGCGGGCAGCGCTTTCGCTTGGGAAATGCTCTTCGAAGATGCTGCGATAGTAGTACTCTTCCTTGCACATCGGCGTGTTGATAGGGAATCGCTCTGCAGCGTGAGCCATCTGTTCGTCGGTCACCAGTTCTTCAGTCATCTTCTTTAAGGTGTCAATCCAACTGTAACCTACGCCGTCACTAAACTGCTCCTTCTGTCGCCATACTATCTCTTCAGGCAGCATATCCGAGAAAGCCTCGCGGACGATACGCTTCTCCATCGTCTTGCCAGGACACATCTTGGCAGCAGGATTGGTGCGCATCGCAACGTCGAGAAACTCTTTGTCGAGGAAAGGCACACGGCCTTCCACTCCCCAAGCCGCCAGACTCTTGTTGGCACGGAGGCAATCATAGAGATACAGTTTGGAGAGTTTGCGCACAGTCTCTTTGTGAAACTCCTCTGCTGACGGTGCTTTGTGGAAATAAAGGTAGCCTCCGAATATCTCGTCAGCGCCTTCTCCAGACAGCACCATCTTAATTCCCATCGACTTGATGACGCGGGCAAGGAGATACATTGGTGTGGAAGCACGCACTGTGGTGACGTCGTAAGTCTCGATAAAGTAAATCACGTCACGGATGGCATCAAGACCTTCCTGTATGGTATAGTTGATTTCGTGGTGTACAGTGCCGATATGATCAGCAACCATGCGGGCTTTTGCAAGGTCAGGAGCCCCCTTTAGTCCTACGGCAAAAGAGTGAAGGCGTGGCCACCAAGCCTTTGTCTGGCTGTTATCCTCAATTCTTCGCTCGGAATAACTTTGCGTTATGGCGCTGATAACGCTGCTGTCAAGACCTCCAGAGAGCAATACACCATAAGGAACGTCACTCATCATCTGCTTTTTCACGGCGTTGCGCAAAGCCTGTCGGATGTCTTCACTGCTGGCAGGATTGTCCTTAACGGCATCATAATCGAACCAGTCACGCTTGTACCAGCGCTTCATCCCAGGGTCTTTGCTCCAGTAATAATGTCCAGGAAGGAAAGGCTCGTAGCGTTCGCACTGACCTTCGAGAGCCTTTAGCTCGCTGGCTACATACACTTTACCATCGCTATCATAGCCTATATACAAAGGAATAACGCCGATTTGATCGCGTGCGATGAGGAAGGAATCGTTCTCTTCATCGTATAATGCGAAAGCGAATATGCCGCTGATGTCCTCCAGGAAGTCGATACCCTTGTCACGGTAGAGGGCAAGGATTACCTCACAGTCGCTTCCTGTCTGAAACTCGTACTTGCCTTCGTATTGCTTTCTGATATCCTTATGATTGTAAATTTCTCCGTTTACGGCAAGAATCTGCTTGCCATCGACCGAGAAAAGGGGCTGCTTGCCGCTTTCCGGATCGACGATACTCAGTCTTTCATGCGCCAATATCGCCGTTTTGCCGCAGTATATGCCGCTCCAGTCAGGACCACGGTGACGGATTTTCTGGCTCATTCGCAGTGCTTTCTGGCGCAGTTCGCTTGTCTGCTGCTGTATATTGAATATTGATACAATTCCACACATGGTTGTTGCTTTGTTTTTTTTGATTTTTTATAGATGGAAATCAGCCGGTAACGCGGCTGACACAGTGGCGACCTTTTGCGGTAAGGGCGCTGAGAGATGGTCTTGAATCAGTCGGTAACGCTGCTGACGCGGTGGCGGACTGACATTATGCTAATGACTTAATGTAGGCATCCACCTTCTTTGCAGCATCGCGTCCGCTTGCCATTGCCCTTACTACAAGGGAGGCACCATTCTGCGCATCACCACAGATGAAGACATTAGAAGGCTGCTCGGCGTGCTGAGGCTTGAGGAAACCCATCGCAAGGAAGCAAATCTCACACTTGATAATCTCCGGTTCGCCAGCCTCAATCATTATAGGACGTCCGCCTTCAGGATTTGGTTTCCAGTCGATAGGCTGCACTTTCACACCTGTGAGACGGCCATTTTTGCCAATAAACTCAAGAGTATTGATGTTCCAACGGCGTGTGCATCCCTCTTCATGACTTGAAGTGGTCTTGAGTACCCTTGGATAATTAGGCCAAGGATTATTAGGGTCATCAGGTCCTTCCACCGGTTTTGGCATTATCTCTATCTGTGTCACGCTCTTGCAACCCTGACGATGAGAAGTTCCGATGCAGTCAGAACCCGTATCTCCGCCACCTATCACGAGGACATCTTTGCCCTTTGCCGTAACGCGGTCTTCCTTGCTAAATTCCATTCCAGCCAATACTCTGTTCTGTTGGGACAGTAATTCGAGAGCGAAATGCACGCCTTTGAGTTCTCTTCCCGGTGCTTTCAAGTCGCGTGCTACAGGAGTTCCAGTGCTGATGACATAAGCATCAAAGCCTTCCGGCAGTGCATTCTCCTCAATAGGGGTATTGAATTTGAAGACGATGCCTTCCTCTTTCAGCAATGCGAGACGACGATCAATGACGGTCTTGTTGAGCTTGAAGTTAGGAATACCATAGCGAAGCAAACCACCAGCAGCTTCATTTTTCTCAAACACGGTGACGGTATATCCCATCTTGTTAAGTCTGTTAGCGGCTACGAGTCCGGCAGGACCAGCTCCGATGACAGCGACAGTCTTGCCATTACGCTCGTAAGTCTGAGGCTTAATGTAGTTTTCTCTCCATGCAGCCTCAGTGATAGCGGCTTCATCCTCACGGTTGGTTACCGGAGCATGGTCTGTAAGATTGAGCACGCAAGCCTTTTCGCATAGGGCAGGGCATATTCTTCCTGTAAATTCCGGAAAGTCGTTAGTGGCATTAAGCAGGCGATAAGCTAATTCCCAGTCTCCTTTATAGAGAGCGTCATTCCATTCCGGCGCCTTATTGCCGAGCGGACAAGCCCAGTGGCAGAAAGGCACTCCGCAGTCCATACAGCGACTTGCCTGCATCTTGCGGTCGTGGGTATTGAGAGTTTGTTCCACCTCTCCGAAGTCTTGTATTCTATCGTGTATAGGACGGTAACCGGCTTCCAGTCGTGGTACCTCCATGAATGCTTTAAGTTTTCCCATTGTTTGTTTTTGTGTATGGTTATCTATCCTTAACTGTTGATCAACTGCATATTGGCAATCTTCTCCTGAAGCTGTCGCATTTTCTCTTCCTGCAGTACGCGCTTGTATTCGATAGGCGTTACCTGGATGAAGTCCTCGACGTATTTATTCCAGTCGTCGAGCATGCGGCGTGCCAAAGCAGAGCCGGTATAGAGATAGTGTTGACGGATAAGTTCGTGGAGTTCCTTACGTGCGGAAGCCTCTTCCACGAGGTTTATCTCCACCTGATCCATATTACAGAAGTAGTCGAAATCATGATTCTTGTCCCATACATAGGCAAGTCCACCGCTCATACCAGCGGCAAAATTGCGTCCTGTCTTACCCAAGACAACCACACGTCCGCCTGTCATATACTCGCAACAGTGGTCGCCAGCGCCTTCAATCACGGCGATAGCACCAGAGTTTCTCACTCCGAAGCGCTCGCCCACACGACCATTGACATAGAGTTCGCCACTTGTAGCACCGTAAAGGCCAGTGTTTCCAGCGATGATATTATCCTCAGCCACATAGTCAGCATTGAGGCGAGAAGGCGGAAGAATGCTTATTCTGCCACCAGAGAGACCCTTGCCGAAATAGTCATTGGTCTCACCTTCAAGGCGAATGTTGAGGCCTTTCACGGCAAAAGCACCGAAACTCTGACCGGCAGAGCCCTTAAACTTGATATTTATCGTAGAGTCAGGCAGACCATTTTCACCATATTTCTTTGCGACAACGCCTGACAACATCGTAGTTACCGCGCGGTCAGTGTTCTTGATGGCGTAGTCGAGACTCACCTCTTCGCCATTCTCTATAGCCGTCTGGCAAGCATGGATGATGTCTTCATCCTTCACGCCGCTTACCTTCGTGTATTCGCCACGATCCCAATAGAGAGGCTTGTCGGTAGGTTCGGCAAAGAGAAGACGTGAGAAATCTATCGTGCCCTGCTTGGTGTTAGGGTCGCGAGGCATTACCTCAATGAGGTCGGTACGTCCGATGATGTCCTTCAGATTCTTCACTCCGAGCTGTGAGAGATACTCACGTGTCTGCTCTGCAAGGAAAGTAAAGAAATTGACTACATACTCAGCACGTCCGCGGAACTTAGCTCTGAGCCTCTCATCCTGAGTGGCAACGCCCACAGGGCAAGTGTTAGTGTTACATTTGCGCATCATTACGCAACCGAGAACGATAAGAGGCAGAGTGCCAAAACTAAACTCATCAGCGCCGAGCATAGCCATAAGGATGACGTCACGTGCCGTTTTCAGTTGGCCATCAGTCTGCAATCTCACCTGATTACGCAAGCCATTCATCACCAGAGTCTGCTGTGTCTCGGCAAGACCAATCTCTGGAGAGATACCAGCAAAGCGCATACTGCTGGCAGGACTTGCACCAGTGCCGCCCTCAGCGCCAGAGATGACGATGAGATCAGCCTTTGCCTTAGCTACACCGGCGGCGATAGTGCCCACACCGCTCTCAGCTACGAGCTTTACGCTTACCGCTGCTGTAGGGTTGATATTCTTGAGATCATAGATGAGTTGGGCAAGGTCCTCGATGGAATAGATGTCATGATGAGGTGGAGGAGAGATGAGAGTGATGCCAGGAATAGCGTTACGAGTCTTGGCAATGATTTCATTGACCTTGAATCCAGGCAACTGTCCGCCCTCACCAGGCTTAGCACCCTGAGCTACTTTGATCTGAAGTTCCTCGGCATTGACAAGGTATTCCGCTGTGACGCCGAAGCGTCCGGATGCTATCTGCTTGGTCTTACTGCTGAGGCTTACGCCATCCACAGAGGTATGATAGCGCTTATTGTCCTCGCCGCCTTCACCAGTGTTGCTTCGTGTGCCGAGTTTGTTCATGGCAAGAGCAAGAGCTTCGTGTGCCTCAATGCTGAGAGCACCGAATGACATGGCACCAGTCACAAAGTGCTTGACGATACTTTCCACAGGTTCCACCTCGTCAAGAGGCGTTGGGACGGCAGCTTTCTTGAATGACATGAAGTCGCGCAGGAAGATAGGTTTCTCCTTTTTATCCACGATTTCTGCCCATTCTTTATATTTCTTGTAAGAGCCCAAGCGTGTGGCAATCTGCAAGTTGGCGATGGCCTCTGGGTTCCAGGCATGGTCAATGCCATCTTTACGATAGGAGAAGAGACCGTTATTAGGCAGCAACTCTCCTTCGCTATGTGCCTCAGAGAAAGCATCCTTGTTGAGAGAGGTATATTCGCGAGCGATGTCTCTCAGTCCGATACCGCCAATAGTGCTGGTTTCGGTGCCGAAATATTTCTTCAGCAGTCCCTCAGAGAGTCCGATTGACTCAAAGATTTTAGCACCACGGTAGGAGCGTATGGTGGAAATGCCCATCTTTGACATTATCTTCTTCAGACCTTTATCCACGGCTTTGATATAGTTTTTCTCCGCTGTGGCATATTCTTCCTGTATCTTATGCTTTGCCACGAGATCATTGATGACGGCAAAAGTCATGTAAGGATTGATGGCGCTGGCACCATAACCGAGGAGCAAAGCGGCGTGCATCACCTCGCGTATCTCACCACTCTCGACGATAAGAGCGGTCTGTACGCGCTTGCCTACGCTGATAAGGTAATGATGTACGGCACTTACAGCGAGCAGTGAAGGAATGGCAGCATGCTGACTGTCAATGTCTCTGTCGCTGAGAATGATATAGTTGACGCCTTCATCCACGCTGTTCTCAGCCTGCTTACACAGTTCATCGAGCGCACTGCTGAGTCCGCTTTCGCCTTTCTCTATGTCAAAGAGGATAGGGAGCTTTGTGGTGTTGAATCCCTTGTAACGGATGTTGCAGAGAATGTCGAGCTGAGTATTTGTCAATACAGGCTGTGGCAGGCGTACCATCTTGCAGTTTGACTCGTCAGGAGTAAGGATTCCGCTGCCCACTCTGCCTATGTATTCAGTCAAGGACATGACGAGTTCCTCGCGGATAGGGTCGATAGCAGGGTTTGTCACCTGTGCAAACTGCTGGCGGAAATAGTTGAAGAGAATCTGAGGGCGCTCGCTTATGACAGCGAGAGGGGTGTCATTACCCATGGCAGCGACAGGTTCCTGACCCACCGTACACATTGGCACGATAGTGCGGTCGATGTCTTCCTGACCGAAACCGAAGGCTCTCAGTTTGCGGTCGTAGTCGCTTACGCTGTTTTCCACTTTGCGTCCGCTCTTGAGTTTCTCCAACTGTATGCGGTTTGTGGAAAGCCATTCGCGGTAAGGATGCTCCTTAGCGAGTTTCTCCTTTATTTCTCCGTCATAATATATCTTGCCCTCCTGGGTGTCGATAAGCAGGATTTTACCAGGTTCGAGACGTCCCTTGCTTACCACATCGCTTGGCTCGAAGTCCATTACTCCCACCTCACTTGCCACTACCATCATGCCTTGCTTGGTGATGGTGTAGCGTGATGGGCGCAAACCGTTGCGGTCGAGCATACCTCCTGCAAAGCGACCATCGCTGAACATCAATGCTGCAGGACCGTCCCAAGGCTCCATCAGTATGGAGTAATACTCGTAGAAAGCCTTCAAATCCTCAGATATAGGGTTCTTGTCATTGAATGATTCCGGCACGAGGATAGCCATAGCCTGTGGCAGAGAGAGGCCTGACATGACGAGAAACTCGAATACATTGTCGAGACTTGCAGAGTCGCTCATGTTTTCCTCGATGATAGGACGTATATCCTTGATATCTCCGAGAGCCTCACTGCTGAGCACGCTCTCGCGAGCCTTCATCCATCCACGGTTTCCGCGCACTGTATTTATCTCGCCATTATGGCAGAGCAGGCGGAAAGGCTGTGCGAGTTTCCATTTAGGGAAAGTGTTGGTGGAGAAGCGACTGTGTACGAGTGCCAAGCCGGAAGTGAAGTAATTATTGCTCAAATCGGGGAAGAAGCGGCGCAACTGTCCGCTGGTAAGCATACCTTTATATACAATATTCTTGGATGAAAGCGAGCAGATATAGAAATCCTCATCGTCCTTCACCCTGTTTTCTATCTTTTTTCTTATCTTATAGAGTATGCGGTCAAAGTGCTCCACTTCTTCTTCAGCCACGCCAGTGATAAACACCTGCTTGATGGCAGGCATGACATTACGCGCTGCTACGCCGGGAACGTCCTCATTGACAGGCACATTCCTCAGGTGCATCAGTTGCAGACCCTCACGCTCTATCTCTTCAATCATCACACTCAGTATCTCGCTTTGTTTCTTCTCATCCTTTGGAAGGAAGAAGATACCCGTGCCGTATCGTCCTTTCTCCGGCACTGGAATGCCCTGAAGGAGAATGAATTCATGAGGAATCTGAAGCAGTATGCCTGCTCCATCACCAGTCTTGTCGCGTGTCTCAGCACCGCGATGCTCCATATTCTCCAACACTTTGAGAGCGTTATCCACCAATTCATGGCTCTTGTTGCCATGAATGTTTACAACCATTCCAACGCCACACGCATCGTGTTCGTATTGCGCGTTGTAAAGTCCTTGTTCCTGTTGAGTGCTCATGATTGAATATTCGTGCTTTTAGTTTACATTATGATAATAAAATCCTGATAAAACTATCTTTTTGTCTTTTATCGTTGTTTAATTGATTGCAAAATTACTATTATTCCTTAATATGGTAAAACAAATGTACTGTTAATTGTTTTTATAATTGGTAAAAGTGATAATCTGTAATAAAACAATGATAAAATACTTACATAATATCAGATATACAACATGAATGACGCAATATTGAAAGTCGGATGTAAAATAAAAGTTTTTATCCTTTATTTCGCTATTTAAAACGTCTGTTCAGAAATGTGCGGGACTTTACTATATATATAATAAGGTGGGGAAAAGGCTCTTGTCAGGTTCTTACGAGGTTTCGACCGGCATCTATGCGGAGGAATATAAAGAGGAGGAAGGTAAATCCCCAGAGACTGGAGCCTCCATAACTGAAGAAAGGCAATGGGATTCCGATGACAGGAGTCAGTCCGAGCACCATGCCCACATTGACAAAGACGTGGAAAAGGAATATGCTCAGGACGCAATAACCATAGACTCGCCCGAATTTATATGGTTGTCGCTCAGCTACGTGTATCAATCGCAGGATGAGAGCAAGGAAAAGGAGCAATACTCCGGCACTTCCCACGAAGCCTTCTTCCTCGCCTACGGTGCAGAATATGAAGTCAGTGTCCTGCTCAGGCACGAATTTCAGTTTGGTCTGAGTGCCATTGAGGAAGCCTTTTCCTTCCAATCCGCCCGAGCCGATGGCTATCTCACTCTGATGGACATTATATCCGGCACCGGCAAGGTCTTGCTCCAGACCGAGAAGCACATTGATACGCACGCGCTGGTGGGGCTGCATCACATGATTGAGCACATAGTCTGCGGAATAGAAGAAGGTGATACTGCCGAGAGCAAAGAGCATGATAAAGAAATATTGCCTTATCCTTTGCTCCAGTACGCAATAGAGCAGATAGCCCACCATCGCTGCACAGAGGATGAGTTGCACCCACACTATGTCGAAAGGAATGACGTATTCAGCAAACAATAGCGAGCCTATCGTGATGCCTACGCAGTAGCCGAATATCGTCTTGGCAGTCTTGGAATCTTTACAATAGACCCATACCAATGCGGAGGTAAATATCTGTACCATAAGAAGTACGGAGAAATGGCCCACAGATGTCGGTATATCCCAGATGGTAGGTTCGGCATATCGGATGCCGATGATGAAATAGATAATCATCGCCACGCCCGTGAAAAGGAAGCTGCCAGACATTCCTTCGCGGTAGAGCATCAGGAAAAAGGCGAAATAGACGAGTGCCGAACCGGTCTCTTTCTGTCCTACGATGAATATCATCGGCAGCACGATGATGGCGCATGCCGATGCGAAATGCTTCCATTTTGAGAGGTCGAAGCCGTAGGTGGACATGAGTTTGGAGATAGCGAGCGCTGTGGCAAACTTGGCAAACTCTGCCGGTTGCAGTCTTAACGGACCGAGAACGAGCCACGATCGCGAGCCTTTAATCTCATGGGGATTGAAGATGGTGGCAAAGAGGAGTAACAGCAGGAGCGCATAGATGGCGTAGGCGAAGGTGTCATAGAATCGGTCATCGAGCATCAGGATGATGAAACCGAGACAGATGGACGTGCCTATCCATACTATCTGCATACCAGAACGGCTGGCGAGAGAGAAAATGTCGGTTTCGCCATAGTTGTAGCTGGCACCGCAGACGCTCACCCATCCGAACGCGAGAAGCGTGAGATAGAGTGCGATGGTGACCCAATCGAGCGATGCGAGTACACCTTTCTGTTTATCTGTTCCTTGATCCATAAGCTATTCTTCTTCTTTGGAATTCTCCGGCTCTTGCCTCCGAAGCCGGTGACAGTTTGCCATTTATGTATTGTTCCATCATAAGCGAACCGATAGGCACGCCGTATTCGGCTCCGAAACCACCGTTTTCCACATATACTGCGATGGCTATCTTGGGATTGTCCATAGGCGCGAATCCCATGAATACGGAGTGGTCCTGTCCGCGGTTCTGCGCTGTACCGGTCTTTCCGCATACGAGATAGTCGGCGCGGTTAGCTGCACGGCACGTACCTTTCACCACAGAAGAGCGCATTCCTGCCACTACCCAGTCGTAGGCTCTGCGGTCAGCCCTCGTGTAATGGCGTACGGTGAAGGCAGAATCGAGCGGTTCGCCCTTCACTCTTTTCACCACGTGCGGCGTGATATAATATCCGCGATTGGCTATAGTGGCTCCGAGGTTGGCTATTTGCAATGGAGTCAGATTGACCTCACCCTGTCCGATACTGATGGAAATGACGGTAAGACCATTCCATGAGCCTTTGTAAGCGTTGTTATAATAATCTCCATTAGGTATCAGTCCACGCTTTTCTCCTGGCAGGTCGATACCAAGTTTGTAGCCGAATCCCATGGAAACCATGTAGTCACGCCATACATTCATCGCGTCGTGGGGTGAATGATATTTCTTTCTGTTTCCTATCATGTAATATAGTCCCCAGCAGAAGTAGGCATTACATGAAGTGGAGAGAGCTTCCACGATAGCCGTCGGCGAACTATGTCCGTGACATCCCACGTGCAATCCTCTGTAAGAGAAGCCATGATGGCAAGGGAATGCGGTGTGGGAATTGATTATTCCCTCGGTCATATAGGTCAAAGCCTGTGAGGTCTTGAAGGTAGAACCTGGCGGATACTGTCCCATTATGCTTCGATTGAGCAGTGGTTTCCAGATGTTCTCCGATAGTTTGCGGTGATTTTTTCCTCTTTGGCGTCCTACCATCATTCTTGGGTCGTAGGTAGGTGATGACACCATGCAGAGCACTTCGCCTGTGCTTGGCTCTATTGCCACGATACTGCCTATCTTTCCTTCGAGCAATCGCTCGCCTAAAGCCTGGAGATTGACGTCAATACTCAGTGTGAGGTCTTTGCCTGCTACAGGTTTCCGGTCGTAGAGTCCATTGCGATACTTGCCTTTTATTCTGCCGTGGGCATCTCTGAGCAGTATCTCCACGCCCTTTTCGCCTCGCAGCTGCTTCTCGTAATATCGCTCCACGCCGAGTTTTCCGATGAAATCGCCGAGCTGATAGTAGTCGTCATTCTCGATATCACTTGCCGAGACCTCTGCTACGTCTCCCAATACATGGGCTGCATACGGATATTGATACTGCCTGATGGAGCGTCTCTGCATGTAGAAGCCCGGGAATCGGAACATCTTCTCACGGAAGACGGAGAATTCTTCTTCTGACAACTGCGCCATAAAGAGTTGCTGTGTGAATCTGGAGTAGCCGGGATTCTTCGAGCGGTCCTTGATGTCGTCCATTCTCTTGATGAAGTATTCCTTGCTGATGCCGAGGGAATTGCAGAATTCCGTGGTGTCGAGGCGGTTCTTTGCCTCGTTCATCACGACCATGATGTCGTAAGAAGGCTGGTTATAGACTAAGAGTTTGCCGTTTCTATCGGTAATTACTCCGCGTGAAGGGTACTCCACTTTCTTTAGGAAAGCATTGGAGTCTGCGGACTTGCGATAGTCATCGCTCATAATCTGGAGCACGAAAAGCCTGACGATATACACAACAACGATTACTATTGCGATACCGCCAATGACGAAACGTCTATATTCCAGATTGTTATTGGTCATGGGTCTTGGGGGTGGGGGGATGATTATTGGGAGGTGAAACCAACGGTAAAAGCCGTTGGCACAGTGGCTCCTTCTGCTTGAGAGATACCTCTTTGAGCGCTTCGGTGGCTTCCTTACTCTATTTTCTTACCATTTCGAGCACGAGGATGAGCACGATGGTAAGGATATAACTGCCCAAGATGCTTGACAACCACTGTATCCAGTTGAAGAAACTGAAGGCTTCCAGCGAGAAGAAAGCGAGGCAGAAGATAAGGGTAAGGAAGAGCGTATAGGTGGAATATTTCATCCATCCCATATTGGAGAGTGACGGCACGTAGTCGTCTTCGTCCTCTCTACCGAGGTAAAGCTCGAGCACGTAGGGCTGTACGAAGCCTACAAGGGTGAGCGAAGCCGCCGCGAGTCCTGGGGTATTGCAGAAGCAATCGACAGCGAGTCCGAGGCAGAAGCACATGATGAGCGAAGCCCAACGTGGATAATTGCGTGGGAAGAGCAATGCGAAATACACGTAGAGCAACGGTGTGGCACAGTTGAAGAGATGTATATTTCCCAGCACCAGTCCCTGTGCCAGTGCGAAGACGATGATAAAGCCTATACGGCGTAGGATGTCGGTGTTCATTTAATGCGTATTTATTTCTTTTCCAGCGAGTCTTGCGCAGCACGCAGGACGTCGAGTTGCTCCTGTATCTGGCTGTCATCTATGACGCAGACATCGCGGAGACGTGAGAAATCGGTGTAGAGCTGCACTTGCAGACGATATGAAAGTCCGTCGGATGAGTTATAGACGTGGAGTATTTTTCCCACGGCTATTCCAGCTGGGAAGACGGAAGAGTAGCCACTTGTCACCACTCTGTCATAGAGGCGGAAATGTGCATGGCGCGGAATGTCATCCACATAAGCCAGTTGGCTGTTGCCTCCAGTCCAATGTAGATAGCCCACATAGCCTCTTTTTTCGATGGTACAGCTGATGCTGGACATACTGCTGAGCACAGGGATGACTACGGAATAGTGCTTTCCTGTCATATATACGATGCCCACGACGCCGTTGCCGGATACCACTCCCATGTCTTTTCTTATTCCGTCAGCCTCTCCCTTATTGATAGTGATGAGGTTGTCTTTCTTATCTACGCTGTTTGACACCACCTTGGCAGGTATCAGTTTGAAGTGTTCCAGCACCTTCATGCCGGCATTCTTCACCAGAGTGGTATCCACATCCTTGTCCAGCAGTTGCTCGGAGAGCATCTTCACCTGCTGTTCGAGATAGATATTGCGGTGGGTCAGTTCCTCATTCAGTTTGACGAGAGAGAAAAACTGCGTCACGTTGGCATTCGTCTCATACACCTTTCCTGCCACTGTATTGGCTGAAGAGAACCATACGGAGCCTTGATAGCTGTTGTATTGGAACAACAAGACCATGCTCATCACCTCCAGCAAGGCGAAGAGAAACCAGTGATAATGTCGGGAAAGGAAATCGAGAAGGTTGTTCATTCCTGATAAAGTGAGAATAATATGTTGGATTATAGACGCAATGCCCTGCCTTTTTCTTATAAGATAGGTAATCAGAATTATTTTGATAATGAATGGTTATGAATAATAATTCTGATCACCTACTTGGTATGTGGAAAAAGGTCAGAAGGCTTTGCATTGTCAAAGCATAAAAAGTGACTGCCCATAGGAAGCAGTCACTCTTTACTGTCTTATCTCATAAGGAATGAGAATCGGTCAATATTCTTCAATGCTACGCCTGCGCCCTTTGCCACACTGTGGAGCGGATCCTCAGCGATATGGAAAGGAATGCCTATCTTGTTTTGCAGACGGATGTCGAGACCACGGAGCAAAGCGCCGCCACCACTGAGGTAGATGCCGTTCTTCACGATGTCTGCATACAGCTCAGGCGGTGTGTTTTCGAGCGCTGAGAGCACAGCGTTCTCGATTTTTGCCACCGTCTTGTCGATACAGTGTGCTATTTCCTGATAGCATACAGGTATCTCCATAGGCAGAGCAGTGATACGATTAGGACCATGTACCACGTAGTCTTCAGGAGCTTCGTCGCCAAGGTCGGTGAGGGCAGAGCCTACATGTATCTTGATACGCTCAGCCATACGCTCAGAAACCTTCACATTGTGCTGGCGAGCCATATACTCCTGGATGTCAGAAGTGAGCTCATCACCTGCCACGCGGATGGAGTTGTTGCTGACAATGCCACCGAGGGAGATGACAGCAATCTCAGTAGAACCACCACCGATATCGACAATCATATTGCCTTCAGGTGCTTCTACGTCGATGCCGATGCCGATAGCTGCAGCCATTGGCTCGAAGATAAGATATACATCACGTCCGTCTGCATGCTCAGCAGAGTCGCGGACGGCACGCAGTTCCACCTCAGTAGAGCCAGAAGGCACGCCGATGACCATACGGAGTGAAGGGGAGAAGAGGTGACGACCAGAGTGTACCATCTTGATAAGACCGCGCATCATCTGCTCGCAAGCGGTGAAGTCAGCGATCACACCGTCGCGAAGAGGGCGGATAGTGCGGATATTGTCGTGCGCCTTCTCATACATGCTCTTTGCTCTGTCGCCCACTGCTATCATCTCATTGGTGCGACGGTCAAGAGCTACGACCGACGGTTCGTCCACCACAATCTTGTCATTGCTGATGATAATGGTGTTGGCAGTGCCAAGGTCCATTGCTATTTCCTGTACGAAAGAGAAAAATCCCATTGTTCTGATGAAATATTATGTATTACTTACGAGGTCGAGAGACATTACTTAGTGCTCTCAAACCATGCGTTGATAGCGGTGTCGTAATGAGAACTTACACCGAAAGCGCGTGTAGCAAACTCGCGACGTTGAGCGAGAGTAGTGTTTGCGCCCTGCTCATTGCAGATGTCGAGGAGCATCTTGTACTCTGCCTTTGAAGGGATAATCACCACGTCATTGAAGTTCTTTGCTCCAGCACGGATGAGAGAGATGCCACCTATATCAATCTTCTCGATGATATCAGCCTGTGAAGCACCGCTTGCCACAGTCTGCTCGAATGGATAGAGATCTACGATTACGAGGTCGATTTCAGGAATCTCATACTTCTTCATCTGCTCCTGGTCACCCTCATTGTCGCGACGTCCGAGGATGCCTCCGAACACTTTTGGATGAAGGGTCTTGACACGTCCACCGAGGATAGAAGGATATGTGGTGAGCTCTTCCACTGCCTGACACTCAAAACCGAGAGATTCAATAAACTTCTGTGTACCACCTGTAGAAAGGAACTTCACGCCTTCTGCATTCAGTTTGGTAAGCAGTTCGTCGAGACCGTCCTTGTGAAAGACTGACACCAATGCAGTCTTTATCTTTTTTGTTTCTGACATAAATTTATGTGTATTATTTTTTACGTTTCCAAAATTGCGATGCAAAGTTACTCATAATTCCCGTATTTTCCCAATAATCCCCCTATTTTTTCACCTTATTTATAAAAATAATTGACTAATGTTATTGAGTGGTTGTGGGTTGGTGGTTGTTGGTTGTGGGTTATGGGTTGTGGGTTGTGGGTTGTTGGTTGTCGGTTTGGAGGTCAGAAATTAGTGGAAAGTTGACGGTTTTTCGCTTTTTGTCACGACAGCAAACTCCGCTTCCGCTCTGGGGAAATTGTTCTATTTTCCCGTTTCTGTACTAATACAGGAAGATAGAAAAAATCGCTCTTGTAACTATCTGATAATCACCACGTTGCAAAAGCATAGTTTTTACGCTCTAATAACATAGCTTTTACACTGTAATATCTATGCTTTTAGGAGGTAAAAGCATAGATATTACAATGCGAAAGCTAAGCTATTGCGAAATGATAGTTTAGCTTCCTCACTTTTGTTCTGTTTTTCCTTTGCTGAATATCGCACAAATAAAATATCAATAGAGGGAAATAGGGAAATATATTATTATTCGAACAATGTTGATTACCTATTTACATAATTTCAAAAAATGCAACTCATAATTATTCAGCTCTGAGCGTCTGCGCTTTGTCAGATTTATTCAAGTCATAATGTTACTCCTTAATTTAATCTGTGATTCCACATTAGTACGTCTTTACGATATGAAATCAATCCACAATTAGTACAATATGGCAATATTGGATTTTCTTTGCAATTAAAAAGGTACTGACTATCAACGACTTAATAATGCAGTGGATTTTCTTTGCAATTAAAAACCTATCCATAAAAAGGTATATATGACGTGAATTTTTTAGACGTATTTTTATCGTCAAACGACTTTATGAAACCTTGTTCTACCGCATCTGCAATGATACGTGAGGCTACACTATTCTTGTTTTTGTCCAAACCGAATCGCTCTCTAACGGCTTGATTATTCAGTGTTTTATTATCTTCATAAAGAATACAGGCATGTTGATAGCATGCTGTAACTTTCTCTTCACGAGTCATCTCATTAAGTGACTTTTGAGGATAGAGATAGACTCTGGTATAATCTTCACCACTTTGTACCTTATAAGCAGGAAGTTTCATTTCTTCTATTGCTGCAACAGCCCGATCATAACCACTACCACGACGCTCACACATATCTAGTTGCAACATCAGTTGAGCCATTTCTTCGTTACGTGAATGTGGAGGTAGGTCAATAAGACGATTTATGTCATTCATGCAGAATCCTGGGTTTGTCATAACAAGTCTGTCTGCAAAAATTTCAATAGTAATAGGCATACCTTTGATAGAGAAATCTTGATGGATACACATATTTGCAACAAGTTCTCTTATTGCTACGCGTGGATATGTCGGTACTGCTGTTCGCAATGTTTCTATCTTTTCCTTACTGGTCATCCGCATGACAATATCTATTAAGTCAGAAAAACCAACAGCGTAACCAGTAGTCATCTTGTACTCGAGTTCCATGACAAGATTGTTGGTACCAGCATATCTGCGAACAATGACTTCTTTGGTTGCGAGTCCATTGAAATCACTCAGTCTATGAGCAAATAATATTGCACCAAGGTTTGTGATGTCATAAATATCATCACGATTATTCACCAATCCAAGTTCACACAAGAAATCTATTATACGGTTTTTATCTTGAGGAAGAATCTTGTCTGTTATTTCGTATAACTTCTTATAATCCAGTAGTTCAAGTATATGATCTTTGCTCAATGAACTTATTGCAACCTGTTTCTCGAAAGTGATTCCATGTGTCTGACCAATCATCTCATGTACCTGTTCACGAGACATCTTCACTGTATGACCAGCAGACCTGATGTATGCTTCATAGATATCCTTTCCCCTCAGATAGACAGGTTTGTTCTGCTGTTCTGGTATACGTACAAACAATACCGAATGACCTTCGTAATCGAGCACTGCATGTTCTAACTGAATAGACCATGCCAAGTTATTCTTAGCAATATTGCCAAGAGTCTTGGTTACTTGTTCGATAGTATCTTTGTCTAAATCAACGAATGTAGCATCGTCTTTTATACCAATGGCAAGGACACCACCTCCCGCCAGATTAGCAAACGCACATATATGCTGTGCAAGACGATCTGTCTTCTTTGACAGATTGCCCTTCCAATCAAGCGCATTGAGCTCTTGAGGAACGGGTGTCAAACTTTTATGCAAACTTGCTAATGCTTTCTCTTGCCAAATCATTATTTGTTATTGTTTAGAAAATCCTTAAATTAGTACTTAGGAAGTTTGATATGTATTCCAAAGTGTTCAAGTCAAGTAAACCATAATGTTACGTCATATGCTGACTGTGCAGGCAGACTTACCTGTTTATTCTGCTAATCATTGTCGTTTTCTGCAAGAACTGCGTTGAATCGATTTTGCTTTGACTTAAATGTTACTGATGTTAAACTTTGGTGCAAAGTTAATAAAAGTCCATGAGAAAGGCGACTTCCTCTGAGCAAAAGTTGCATTATATGCTCTATTTTCCTCTATTGATATTTGAAAAATCCCCACTGCCGAGGGACAGTGGGGATTTATTTTAATTCAGACAATTCGGCTAAGCACGTGAATAGTGAAGGGCGGTAACTTCCGCTTTCGCCAATCCCTTACGATAATCGCAATAGAAGAGCACGCCGGCAGTGGTGAGGCCGAAAGGCATTCCCATCCATACGCCTACGGTGCCCCATTTGAGGATGAAGGCGAAGAAATAACTCATCGGGATGCTTACCATCATGTATGCGATGAAGGCATAGAGCATCATGCGCTTGACCTGTTCCATTCCTCTCAGCGCATTGGCAAAGACTATCTGCATAGTGTCGCCAAACTGATAGAGGAAGAAGCAAGGCAAGAGGGCTAAAGCTGCCGTTATCACTTCGTCATTGTTGGTGAAGATGTGCATTAGAGGCATACGCGAAACATATATCATCACTATCATCATACCCACTATGCCAAGCGAAAGGAAGAATGCCGTGGTGGATGTGCGGCGCACATTGCCCCAGTCGCTGGCACCACGAAAATGACTTATCATCACGCTGGCTGCCGCTCCAATGCCATATACTATCTGGAAGCAGAGCGTAGAGATGGTACACATCACCTGATGCGCAGCGAGAGGAATGGCTCCCAGCCATCCCATAAAGATGGCGCAAGCATTGAATGACGACGTCTCAAGACCCAACTGGATGCTTATCGGAATACCGATGAAGAGGAGATGCTTCATTCCGGCAAGAGTAGGAGTGGATTTGCGGAATGACAATTTCTCGCCGTCCTGAGTGAAAGCATCGCGGTAACGCTTGCCGAGAGCTATCGCTACTGCCAATGCTATGAGGCAAAACAGGCGGGCGGTAAGCGTGGCAAGTCCTGCTCCGAGCAGTCCTAAGCGTGGACAACCCATCACTCCGAAAATCAAAAGCCAATTGAGGAAGATATTCAGCACATTGGAGGCTATCATTATCCACATCGGCATCTTCGTCTGACCGATAGAGTCGGAGAATTGCTTCAGAGCATTAAACAGCGCCATTATCGGCACCGACACCAGCAACGTAATATAATAAGGTATAGCGATAGGCAGAATTTCTTCCGGTTGACGAAGTATCTCAATGTTACACAAGAGCGCTACAAGTGCTGCCACCACAAAGAGAGAAACGCCGAGATTGACCACAAGGCTCTCGCCGAGCGACCGCACTACGCTACGATGGTCGTTGCTCCCGAAGTAAGCTCCTATCACAGGTGTGGAGGCATAGGATATTCCAAGGATGAAATAGACCACAAGATTGAATACATTGTTTACGAAACCGGCAGCAGCAAGCTCCTGAGTGCCATACTGTCCCACCATTATCGTATCAGCGAATTGCTGGGCTATTATGCCAAGTTGTCCCACGATGATAGGCACGCCGAGCATCAATAGTGACTTTACTATATTTGAATTTTTCATAATCATATTCTTGAAAAGGGAGTGCAAAGGTACAATTTTTTTTCCAATTCCTTGGTATCGTATTCCTTTTTTCAGTATCTTTGCAAATAAAAACATTGGACACATGGAGATTTTTATAGCTTTATTTGCCGTCATAGTGGCTGTGGGATTCGGATTTTATGCCCTTAAAGGTAGAGGAAATGCTTCGGCTGTGGCGGAAGAAAATATCAGAATAAAACTGGAAAATGAATACAAACCGCAAATAGTGGCTTTGCAGAAGGAACTGCAACTCTTGCGTCAACATTCAGACTCTCAATTGGATGAAGCAAAGAATGCCTTGGCGGAAGAGCGCTCCGGCAAAGAGATGCTGATGCTGGAAAACTCTAATCTCAAAGCCGCTCTGCAGACTTCTCAAAGCCTGCTCGAACAGACCAAGGAGAATGCAAAGAAGGCTGAGACGGACAGGGAAGAGAAATTTCGCACCGAACTGAATCTGGCGCGCCAGGAAATGCGTGGACAATTCGAGAAAGAGATGCAGGAACGCTCACAGATACTCAAGCAGGAAGCTACCGAACGCATGGAGGCGATGAAGAAAACCAACGCTGAGCAGATGGAGAATATCGTCGGACCGCTGCAGAAAGAACTGGAAGGGCTCCGCAATCTCGTAGATGCAAGTCATAAAGAGCAGACTAAGCATACGTCAACTCTTGAGGCAAGTATCAAGGCTGTATTCGAACATGACCAGAGACGCGATGAGACCACACGCGAACTTGCCAATGCTCTGAAGAATCATGGTAAGGTGCAAGGTGACTGGGGCGAGCAGGTGCTGGAGAATATTCTGCGCGACAGCGGACTAAGAGAGGGCGAGGAATACGTCAAACAGATGAATGTGAAGTCGGAAAACGGTGACAATGAGCGTCCTGACATCATCGTAAATGGCGCTGACGGTTCACGTATTATCATCGACTCAAAGGTCTCACTCACTGCTTACACTAACTATGTAGGCGCTGAAAACGAGGCTGAAAGGCAGGTGGCAATGCGCGAAAACTATGATTCCATCTGGAAACACGTCACCGAACTGGCTGAGAAAAACTACCCTAAGGACGTGGATAAGGCGATGCCTATCGTGCTGATGTTTGTTCCTAACGAAGGTAGTTATATCCTTGCAATGAACAAAGACCCGCAACTCGGAGCTAAGGCTTTCAAGAAAAATATCCTTATCATCAATCCTACAAACCTCATGGTGGTGCTCAAACTCATGTTTCTCACATGGCAAAACACTCGCCAAGAGAAGAACAATCGCGCCATCCTCGATGCCGCTGCAAAGATTTACGAGAAATATTCCACCTTCGCTGAGGGATACGTCACTTTAGGCAATCAGCTGAACACTGCCCGTAACACATACGAAAAAGGTCTCGGACAACTGCGAGACGGAAAGGCAAACCTCTCCAAGCAGCTCCAAGACCTTCTCAGATATGGCGTGACTGCCTCCAAACAGATACCTGAGGCGGTGAAATCTTTGGAGGAATAAGTTCTCCTGGAAAATGAGAGTGAAGAGTGAAAAGTGAAAAGTGAAAAGTGAAAAGTGAAAAATCGCGCTAACGCAGTTGGAATACTTAATGAAATAGGAGAAAATCAGAGTCTGGAGCGCCTCGATTAGGGACTATCCAGATGGAGAAAAAAGCAATTTTCAATTCTCTATTCCACGTTGTTTTGGTTCCAAATTGCGTCAGCGCGATTTTTCACTCTTCACTTTTCACTTTTCACTCTTCACTTTTTTTATTATACTAAATGAGTAGTGCTCAATATTCATATACCCATCCTCAAGGATAAGGCAAGCATCAGAAGGGTCATGAGGGTCAAGACCGTGAGCTATTTCCCATTCATCAGGGATTCCATCACCGTCACTGTCCTTGTAAGGCTCGCCCTTATACTTCGGCAAACCGCCCACCTGCTGAGGATCTGTGATGATTCCCATGCGGTAACTGTCCTCCGGAAGACGGCGCTTCACGTAAGGCGACTCGTGCACTTTCGCATCTTTAGCATACTCTGCCTTGCCTTTTCTCACTGTACGAATAATGCGCTCATCCACAGCATCACGCTTAGGAAGAGTAGCACCAGCATTTGAAAGGACATACTCGTAAGCCTCATGGGCTGACATCAACGATGCAAAATGAGGGATAGGAAAAGCCTCTTCCACTCTGATACGCGCCTTAGTAGCCTCCACATCCTTCGACTTCGGTTGCACACCGCCAGCCCAGTTGTCTGCACTCACTTCTTTATAACCCTCTACTATGTTGCCATTTACGTAGGCAAGACCGAAATCTTCCGGACGACTCTTGTCCCTGCTTGCCTCCGGTTTCAATATCCTGTAGCAGATAGACTTATTCATATTATATCCTGTCACAGGTCCCGGTTTGAGATAATTATTGATGATATTGTATTTGGAATTATCATCTCCACCGTCGATAGAACGGTTCCACCAGTTGTAGAGCACATTATTCACAAAATTGAAGTCGCCATCCATAGCGATGGAAGGATTGCGCGAGATATTCGAAGCAAAGATATTGCGGGCGAAAAGCGTGTTATGACCACCTATTGACGCTCCAAAAGCATGATTGTAGAGGTCAAGTCCCTCAGAGAATATGCAGTCCTGAATGGTGATATTCACAGTAGGAAACTTCTGATAATGACCATCTTCCGTGCGATTATACACATGACGGTACATAGACATCACCTCATCCAGTCCCCATGAGGAAGAGCAATGGTCATAGATGATGTTTCCGATGCCCTGTCCTCCGCACGCATCATCGCGGAAAGCCACGTCCATCGCGCCACGGCGAAAGCGCATATAGCGTATCACGACGTCGTGAGTGTCCACCTCTACGGTCTGTCCCGTCACCACAATGCCATCGCCAGGCGCTGTCTGACCGAAGATGCTGACGTAAGGAGCCACCACATGAATAGGCCTTTCCAGATGTATCTCGCCTGCAACATTGAATACTATGATGCGAGGACCGCCGGCTTCGCACGCTTCACGCAGCGTTCCAGGACCGGAATCTGCCAAACTTGTAACTACGAAAATCTTGCCTCCACGGCCTCCAAAGCTGTATTTTCCACCGCCTTCAGCACCTGGGAAGGCTGGAATATCTGCCTGAGGAAGCTCCTCCGGCTTAGAGCACCACGGCACAAAGCGCTTGCCGTGTAGCATTCCGTCCATCACTTCAGGCAATGCCTTCTGCCATGCAGCATTGTCGAGGCTGTCCCATACTGCCTCCATCGCTTTGCCACGTTGCTTCACGCTGTCCGGAATAGTAGGGTATTGTGCCAATGATTCGAGCGGACAAGCGCCCATAAGCATTGCGCATAAGATAGTCTTTATTCTCTTTTTCATAAGATGGTTAGTTAGTTTTGAACTGCAAAGTTACACTTTTTCGATGATAAAATCAGCTGTTTCGTACACTTTTTCGATGATAAAATCAGTGATTTTATACATTTTTTCGATGATAAGACGCATCATGAAGTCGTTTTTTTGAATGACTTATTGTTAATTTGTACACAAAAGAACCAATAACCAAGCAACGAAACTATATAATAACCACATAACTAACCAAATGAGAGAGCTGCCCTATCATCCATCTGAATCTACCAACCATACCTCATAGCGGGGAAAGAATGGACATCATTCTCCACGCAATGCATCATAAAGTTGGGTGATAGCGAGCTGTGCATCGCCGCCAGCAGCATCGAGAAGTTGCACAAATTTGCTGCCAATTATCGCGCCATTAGCATTTGCTTGCGCTGACTTCAGCGTCTGATTATTGCTTATTCCGAAGCCTATCATCGTAGGATGAACGAGATTCATGGCGCGAACCTTATTGAAATATGCCTGCTTCTGGGCGTCAAATTCCTTCTGAGCACCAGTAGTTGCCGCACTTGAAACCATATAAATGAAGCCATCTGTGTTTTCATCTATAAAGCGGATGCGCTCATCTGACGTCTCAGGAGTGATGAGCATGATGATGCGGAGATCGTATTTGTCGGCTATTGGCTTGTATTCCTCCATGTAATCACGGAATGGAAGGTCGGGCAAAATCATGCCATCAATGCCCACTTCAACGCATTTCTGACAGAAATTCTCAAAACCGTAGCGCACAATAGGATTGAGATAACCCATCAATATCAGCGGTATCTCCACGTCCTTACGTATGTCTTTCAGTTGTTCGAAGAGCAATCGGATGCTCATTCCATTGTGCAGAGCCTTTGTGGCAGCGTCCTGAATGACAGGTCCGTCAGCCATTGGGTCGGAGAATGGTATTCCTATCTCTATCATATTTATGCCATTAGAGGCAAGAGTACGGATTACATTGGCGGTGCCATCAAGGGTTGGGGCACCTGCACAGAAGTATATGCTGAGCAAATCCTGTGGTTTGTCTGCAAAAAGTTTATTTATTCGGTTCATGTTTGATAAGATAAAGAATGTTCTGAATGAAGAATGTTCTGATAAAGAGTGTAGTATATTCTGTTACTTTACAGTTTGGAGATAAACTGGCGCAATGCTTTTCCAGGCTTCTCTTCCTTCATAAAGCATTCACCAATGAGGAAACCACGGAAGCCGGAACGGCGTAATTGGCGCACGATGTCGGGGTCGCTAATCCCTGATTCGCTGACAAGGAGCGGGCGCTCTGCCTCTGGCAAATGCGCTACAGCAGCCTGCATCTGCTCTGCAATGTCGAAGCTATGCTGCACATCTGTATGAAATGTGCCGAGTGAACGATTGTTTACGCCGAGCATATCCGGTATTCCTGCATCGAGATATGCTAACTCTTCGGGAGCATGAACTTCGAGAAGCACCTCAAGACCAAGGCTATGAGCCGTGCAAAGCAAGGATGAATAGTGGTCGGGAGTAAGTGATGCGGCAATGAGAAGTATGGCATCAGCGCCTATTATCTTCGCTTCATACACCTGATATTCATCGATGATAAACTCTTTACGCAAGATAGGAAGGTCTGGCACCAAGGCTCTCACCGCCTGAATGAATGCCGTTGACCCACCGAAATATTTCTCATTGGTCAGAATACTCACTGCGCTCGCGCCGCCTTCAGCATACTGTGGCACCACTTCTTCTGCCTTTGCATCAGCATGAATCCATCCTTTGCTCGGGCTTTTACGCTTGAATTCGGCTATGATACCACTCTTGCTTTCAGCCAAATGGCGCTTCATGCTGCGTGATTTCTGTGTTATTGCCGTCAGTTCTGCACGCTTATCGGCTATTATTTCTTCTAATATGTCTGGCATTGGGATTGGTTTTTGGGGATTGTAGGATTACTAATATCAGCCGGTAACGCGGCTGACACTGTGGCGGTGCTGGTGGAAGAGGATAAGCGACTAATGATATGTGGCAATCAATTACCGATAACTGGCAACCAATTACCGACCAACCAATTACCAACAACCAAACACCGACAACCAACAACCGAAACTATTACTATGAATTTAGTTCTATATAACGCTTGAAAGTCTCAAGAGCCTTACCGCTTTCGAGGGCTTCTCGCGCCATGAGAACGCTGTCTTCGATGCTCATATTGCGGTCCATCACAGATATACCGCAGGCTGCATTGGCTATGATAACATTCTTCTGAGCCTCTGTAGAGGTGCCTTCCAGCACGCTGTCGAATATCTTCCATGCCTCTTCCGGAGTGCTTCCACCATATATATCCTTCGGGTCGAGATAGTTGAGCCCTAAGTCTTTCGGAGTAAATACTTTCTCAAAGTAATTGGTTACCAGTTTGAAACCAGAAGTAAGAGATATTTCATCATAGCCATCATGAGAGGTAATGACGCCGAAATTGTCGCCTATCGCCTGGTGAGCATTGACGTAAAGGCGCAGAATATCATAGTTTGCAGCACCGTGAAGCGAGTTTTTCGGACTGCAAGGATTGACCAACGGACCAAGCAGATTGAAGCAAGTAGGGATTCCCATCGCCTTTCGAGTAGGACCGACAAACTTCATTCCGTAGGCAAACAGAGGCGCATGGAGATAACAGATGTTGGTCTCGTCAAGGCTTTTGCGAAGTAATGACTCGTCGGTAGTAAACTTGACTCCGTGCGCTTGCAGCACATTTGACGCTCCGCTGACTGATGTGGCACAGCCATTACCATGCTTTGTGACCTTATATCCGCAGGCAGCAATGACAAAAGCCGAGCAAGTGGAGATGTTAAAGGTATTCTTTCCATCGCCTCCTGTGCCCACAATGTCCAGCGTATTGTAGTCATCGAGATTGACGCGCTTACCAGTTTCGAGCAGTCCATCACGGAAACCGAGCAATTCATCCACCGTAACGCCACGCGTTTGCATACCCATTAGGAGAGTGGCTATTTGGCAATCATTGTATTTTTCCTCAGTGATACCTATCATTATATCGTGTGTCTCCTGGCGCGTCAGTGTCTGACCTTCTACCAGTTTCATCAAATATTCTTTCATAACTCTTAAGTTTAAGTGGATTCTTTCATAGGAAGATGTAAGAAAATAGTTAGTGCTTAACTTCTTAACACCATCCAATTTTTGATAATACGCTTTCCATCCGGAGTGAGAATGCTCTCAGGATGAAACTGTATTCCGCGGATATCATACTCCTTATGCCTCAAAGCCATCACCTGTCCTTCATTAGATGTGCAGGTAATCTCAAGGCAATCAGGCAGCGAACTCGCATCTACCACCCACGAATGGTATCTTCCTACAAGGATATCATGATTTAATCCCTTGAATATAGGGTCGCAAACGCGCTTCTCAGGATTGCTTTCATCAGGAAACATCACCACATGAGCTGGCGTCTGAACGCCATGAAAGACTTCACTCAGATTGACAAGTTTGCCTCCAAAGACCTCTCCGATGGCTTGTTCGCCAAGACATATACCGAGAATAGGCTTGACACCGGCGTAGGTACGAATGACATCAAGCAGTTTTCCTGCTTCGGAAGGGATGCCAGGACCAGGACTTAGCATTATCTTATCATAGGAATCAAGGGCTGACAGCTCGAATTGGTCATTGCGAAACACCGTCACTTCGGCTCCAAGTTCACGGACAAGGTGCACCAGATTGTAGGTGAAGCTGTCATAATTGTCTATCATTGCTATTCTCATAACTCTTCTGCTTTTTCTATAGCACGGCGCAAAGCACCGAGTTTGTTGTTTACTTCTTGCAATTCATATTCCTCATCGCTCTTTGCCACGATGCCTCCTCCGGCTTGGAACCATAGTTCGTTGTTGCGACTTACGAAGGTTCGGATGGTGATAGCCTGGTTAAGACTGCCGTCAAACGAGATATTTCCCACGCATCCACCGTATGCTCCACGGTTGTGAGGCTCGTATTCACTAATCAATTGCATAGCTCTCACCTTCGGAGCGCCGCTCAGTGTGCCTGCCGGGAATGTGTCAATGAATGCCTTTACCGGGTCTGTCGCCTTGTCGAGTGTGCCACTTACGCGGCTGACAAGATGGATAACGTGGCTGTAATACTGCAATTCCTTATAGAAATCCACCTTCACATTGTGGCAATTACGGCTCAAATCATTGCGTGCAAGATCGACGAGCATCACGTGTTCGGCATTCTCTTTCGGGTCATTACGCAGGTAATCAGCATTCTTTCTGTCCGTTTCCGCATCGCCAGTGCGGCGTGTAGTGCCAGCAATAGGGTCGATATAAGCCTTAAATCCCTCAGCTGTCTTCTCTATTCTGCAATGCGTTTCCGGTGAACTGCCAAATATTCTGAATCCTCCGAAGTCCATATAGAAGAGATAAGGCGAAGGATTTATGCTGCGAAGAGTGCGGTAAAGTTTGAAATCATCACCTTCATAGCGCTGAATGAAGCGACGTGAGAGGACAATCTGAAAGACATCACCACGCTTACAGTGTGCTATTCCCTTGCGAATGTTTGCCTTATGTTCCTCATCAGTAAGAGTTGACGCCACCTCCCCTACGGCATGGAAACCATAAATCGGAACGTTCAGTCGGCAAAGTCGGTGCTCCAAGTCGGTGAGAGTAGGCTTTTCGCCCTCTGCTACGAGTTCGTGGAGGTAGAGAAGATTATTGAAATGGTCAAACTCCAGTACGTATTTGAACAGTATATAGAGCATATCAGGAGCATCATTGCGTTCCTGTGTCTCATCTTTTACAGCGATATTTTCAAAATATCTCACAGCATTGAATGACGTAAAGCCCCAAAGAGCGCAGTTGCGCAGTTGCCTTTCATCGCCTTCGAATGAGAATTTGCTCATAAATTCATGGATTATCTCATCGCTTTTGTAGGTCGATGTAATCTCATGCTCGAAGGTCTGTCGATCAGGAAAACTGCATTTTCCCATGCCATGACCTATTGAAACCTCAGCAATAGGATTGACACCGATGTATGAATGCGCATTTTTTCCGGAGTGATAATCGCTTGATTCCATCAGAATACTCTTCTCCGAACTATCCCTAAGTCTGAGATAAGCGCTCACTGGAGTCATCAAGTCGGCAAGCATCTGCTTGGTATGTACCTTATATTTGTATTTCATAATTGGATGGATAGAATGTAAAGGTTTACTGATTAGCGTATTTCATATATGTCTCCAGGTCCTTATCTCCACGTCCAGATACGGTAAGAACGACCACATCATCAGGCTTGAAATGCTGTTTCATCTTTGGAAGCATTGCAAGAGCGTGGCTGGATTCGAGTGCAGGGATAATACCTTCCATGCGAGTGAGCTCGAAAGCGGCACGCAGAGCTTCGTCATCATTGATAGAAAGGACCTTAGCTCTGCCTTGCTCATGGAGGTTACAGTGTATCGGACCCGTGCCAGGATAGTCCAATCCGGCAGAGATGGAGTAAGGTTCCACTATTTGTCCGTCTTCGGTTTGCATGAGTTTGATGCGTCCTCCGTGCAGTATTCCTACCGTTCCGATGGTCATTGACGCAGCAGTCTTTGCCGTTTCGTAGCCAAGGCCTCCAGCTTCACCGAGAATAATCTTCACTCTCTCATCGTCAATATAATGATATATGGTGCCAGCAGCGTTGGAACCACCTCCTACACACGCCATGAGATAGTCAGGATAGTCACGTCCTATCTTCTCTTTGAGCTGAAATTTGATTTCTTCACTGATGACAGCCTGAAGTCTTGCCACCATATCAGGATAGGGATGCGGTCCTACGGTGGAGCCAATGATATAGAATGTGTCTGAGGGATGGCAGCACCAGTCGCGTATAGCCTCGTTAGTGGCATCCTTTAAGGTTTTGTTTCCGCTTTCCACAGGATATACTTCAGCTCCCAGCATCTTCATTCTCTCCACGTTAGGACGCTGTCTTTCGACATCGAGCGCGCCCATATATACTCTGCAAGGCATATCCATCAGAGCGCAAACAGTGGCTGTTGCTACGCCATGCTGCCCGGCTCCGGTCTCGGCAACGATGCGTTTCTTTCCCATTTTCTTTGCTATAAGAATCTGTCCGATGGCATTATTTATCTTGTGTGCACCTGTATGATTGAGGTCTTCACGCTTGAGATATAACTGGCAACCGTATTTTTCACTCATTCTCTTAGCGTAATAGAGCGGTGAAGGTCGTCCTACATAGTCGCGTAAAAGTGTGCGAAACTCAGTCTGAAACTCGTCACTCTCAATGATAGGGAGGTACGCTTTCTTCAAGTCTTCTACTGTCTTATACAGTATTTCCGGGATATATGCTCCGCCAAAGCGTCCATAGTATCCATTCTCATCCACGTGATAACTCTTCATAGTCGTATATGTTTGAAATTCTTATATTTACGTTTGTTGAATAAAAAATATCCTGTTTCTCCGAGAGGGGAGAAAAAACAAATCGGGCTTACAAGACAGTTGCGTCTTGCAAGCCCGAATATGTGCCAAGCGATACTGCGCATAAGGGTGCGTCCCACAACTGTTTAGTTATGAGTTACGCCACCACCAGTTATTTGCGCAGAATTGTATCATTGTCTTATGTTGTTGTCTATTGTTGCTAATTATTATCTTGTTACCTTGTCAAAACAACGTCATAAAATCAGTTTATTGGCGTTATCTTTGAAATGACGGTGCAAAAGTACATATATTTTTTGAAACTGCAAACAAAATATTAGAAAATTTTTCAAATATCTTTCATTTTCTATTTTGACACATTATTATAATGACGATATGTCAACTAAAAAGTGCTTTTAGGCTACTTCCCATGGCAATTTGTCTTAATAAGCCCGAAAAGTCGCCTTATTCTTTAGCAATCGTATCGTTAATCATAATGCTTCTTACATGGAAAATGTATGTTATTATTATGAAGAATGGAGATAACATTCGGCTTTATCGAAGCGAAGCGCGGCGAGATCTTGCGGACTTATCATGAAGCATAGCATTCCGCAATCGTAGAATTGCAGTTGCCAATCATCGTCGCAGTCGATTTGCAAGAGTGAAATCCAGTCGCCATACTGTTCTTCTATCTCATCGAAGAAAGGTTTTCCGAGCATTTTGAATCCATATTCTTTGTCATCGCACTCGGAGAAAGTGATTTCTTCGGGTGGTAATCCGATAGGTTGTCCGTCTTCATCCACGATTTTGTGGGTGTGGAGGTCGGTGGTATCTGGAGAATAAAGCACTCTGAAATGGTCGGTATCCCATCTTCCCATTCCTGGAGATGGGGCGTCGAGATTGCCGAGGAAATAGTCTATGTCGGCGAAGAAATAGAGCATTCCGGTGTGGGGGAGGAGGTTCGCTTTGTCGAATGGCGCAATGTCCTCCAGCCTTATCTGGCATAGGAAGGTGAGGGGGTCGTGGTATTCCTTGCCTTCATCTTCGTAGGGGATGGTGGGATAGTACAGGGAATCTGGCATATCTGCGTAGCCCCACATCTTGGAATGGGATGTTAGGGGGGCGGCTTGTTTTTGGAATGAGAATTGGATTGACATTTTTTTCTTTCTTTTTAGGGGGAGAATCGGGCGGTAACGCGCCCGACACAGTGGCGGATTGTTGCTTTAGTGGACATTGCGCCATTCGACAAAGCGAACACAGTGGCGGATTGTTGCTTTAGTGAAGAGTGAAAAGTGAAGAGTGAAGAGTGAAAAATCGCGCTGACGCATGATGGATTCTTACTAATATCGGGCGGTAACGCGCCCGACACGGTGGCGGATTGCTGCGGTATCGGGCGGTGATGTGGGTGGCATTGTGGCGGGGAATGGATTCTTGCTAATCGAACATTACCCTTGGATTCATCATTTGAGGGGTGCGCCACTCTACGCCTAAGCGCATGAGAGCGTCTCTTAGCTCTGCCCAGTAACTAAAGCAGAAGCCCATTCCACGTGGATAATCCTTGAGTCTGCTGTATGCTTTCCGCTCAGTTTCGTCAATGACATTTTCCCATTTGGCGGTCCACTCTATAGGGTCTCTGAGCAGATGCCCTGCCTGTGGTATTTCATCCTGGCGCCCTGCATCTGCGAGAGCGATGTTCTTTTCGAGTGTATCGATGTCTTTTTGTATATCCTCGGTAAGTCCGAGTTCATGGTCTTCTCGTATTTCGATGGCTGTAAGGACGTTGAGCTGAAAGCGAGAAAGGCGCAGCTTGAGTCGTGGATGATAGAATATGAGATCGAGAAACCTATCGTTAATGGCGTATAATTCATCTACATACATATCGATCTCCAGCAGTTGGGTGGCGATATCCAGGTATTTGTTTACCGTCTTTGAGACATTCCAGTATTGTTGCTCTCTTGTTTTTCTCTCAGCCATTTCTACATACTCGCAGCAGGTATGGTATCTGAGGTCGATATCGGGGTCTGATGTCCAGTCATCCTCACCTATCTCGCATTCCTGTTCGTCTTCTTGTTCCTCGATAGCCATGATTTCGTCGCGCTTTGAGATGCATTCTGTCTCAATAATATCAGCATAACGAGCCAGGTGTCCATCCTCGTATGCTTCGCAGACAGGCATAAGCATGGAATCTTCACCGAGTTTGTAAGCCTTAAACTGGCAAAAATAGCCATACTCTTCGTCTGCTCCCTCAACGGTAACAAGTCCATCGAGAATCAATTCAGCCATTCGTACATAGCATGCCGGTTCTCTGAGAGCGGCACCGCGTGAGTACCATATCCATGCTTGCGCATAGTCCTGATTGAATCCAAGTAGTCCGTCGGAATATAAATTGCCGAGGAAATACGGGCATATACCTTCGCCGAGTAACCATCCTCTGGTCAGTTCATCCTTGACAGCAATGGAAGTTCTTTCTTTCATTTCTTCATCGAGATTGTCGAAAGACGAGAAATCTATCTGAATGATATGCTGGATGGATGCTTCCGAAGCATTGACTTCATTCGCTTTATCCATTATTTCATTGAATCCCTCGCTGTCGATTATTGTTCCGTCTTCATTGCTGCAGAAATGGAAAGCCATCTGATAATATGCTCCGCTGTCGCCATATCTTACAGCTTGTTCAAAGTATTCCCTTGCCTTGTCGTATCTGCCGAGCACTATTTCTGCATTTCCCATGAGTCGTAGAATCATCGGATTGAGGAGTTCGTTGTCAGTTTTCTCCTTATTTATAATAGAGGAAGCCATAGAGAGTGCGAGTTCAGCATCCTTTGTAACGCCTTCATTTCCAAAGATGAGATTGCGTATATGCTGTTCGATAGCCTTCTCGCTGCCTTCTTCTCGTGCAATATCCATTTCCAGAGAGTAGCGCATGAGGTCAAATTCGTCCAAGTCGCCATTTCGGAAGAAGAAAGCTCTGTAGGCGCGTGCATCAGCGATACCAGCATCGATAGCCTTGCAATAGTAGTTCCATGCGATGGCAGGAGAATCTTTTGCAGGTGCCAGACAGTCATGATAGCGTGCGAAAGCGTACTGCATAAATGGGTTTCCCTGCTCTGCGAGAGCCTGGATTTTGTCCATTTCATCACGCAGTAGCCCGACATTGTTTCTGAGTCCAACGAGACGTATGAAATATTTCCTGCACTTGAGGTCATCTTCCATTTTGTCAGCGAGGGCCCAAAAGGCTTCCACAATTTTGTAATTTAGTATGAGATTTTCCATTGTTTGGGGTGGGTGTTATTAGTTTGGGTACAAAGATAGTCATATTTTTTCCATTATCAAATAAAGTTGTGGAAAAAACTGACAGACGTTTTAAAAGAATAAATGGCAGTTTCTGGAAATATGTAAGCAATCGAGGCAGTTTTCCTTACATTATAACGTTGAGAAATGGGGTAAAAACATGATTTGTAATAATTATTTATTTTATTTTCACTTTTTGTTAGCAAAAACTTTGTAAGTTAAACAAAATGTTATAACTTTGCACCCAGAATTTACAAATAAGGTAAAAAGAAGAATTATAGACATCCATTTGTTAAGTATTCTTTCATTTATGCTGCTTGTATATTCAGGAAAACAACATCACTAACACAAATACACTATGTCAGAAGTTCGGTTCACTAAGATGCACGGATTGGGCAACGATTACATCTATGTAGATACAGAGAGTAACGCAATAACTGAACCTTCCGCCTGTTCGGTGGAGTGGAGCAGATACCATACCGGCATCGGAAGTGACGGACTTGTGCTGATAGGCAAGAGCAAGGTGGCGGATTTCTCCATGCGTATCTTCAATGCGGACGGTTCGGAGGCGAGAATGTGTGGAAACGCATCGCGCTGTATAGGCAAATATGTCTATGACAAACATCTGACTACCAAGAAAGACCTTACCTTGGAGACGAAGTCCGGAATAGTAGGACTGCATCTTATCACCGGCAAGAATGACACGGTGGAGAAGGTGACGGTGGATATGGGAGAGCCCACCCTTGCAGATGCCACCTTTGTGGCAACGACAGACGGCACGCTGAATGGCGTGACAATACATACAGAGAACGGCGAATACTCAGCCACATTTGTCAGTATGGGCAATCCTCATACGGTCATTTTTACCGATGATGCAGAGCATATCGACGTGGCTGGTATCGGACATCAGATAGAATTTGACAAGCTTTTTCCTGAGCGCACCAACGTGGAATTTGCCACAATCCTCGCTGACGGCAAAGTCAGAATGAGAGTATGGGAGCGCGGAAGCGGCATTACCCAGGCTTGCGGCACAGGTGCCTGCGCCACGGCAGTGGCATCCATACTGCATCATCTCAGTCATCGCACTGTGACCGTGATAATGGATGGTGGTCCGCTTGAGATAGAATGGCGCGAAAGCGACAATCATGTCTATATGACGGGACCGGCTTGCATAGTGTTTGAAGGCACTATAGAAATGAATAATCATATAGAAAAGACGAATGGGGAATGAAGAATTCATTAAATGAAGAATGAAGAATGAGGAATGAAGAATGCGGATAACGTCGTCTGTCTTGCGTATTCTCATAGAGTCATTTCATTGGGGCGAGACTAACTCATATTCTTAATTCTTAATTCTCAAGTAGGTAATCAAAATCCTTTATTCTACATTCATAATTTATTATTACAGTAAACTATGACATTAGTAAACGAACATTTCCTGAAATTGCCAAACAATTATCTGTTTGCAGACATAGCCAAAAAGGTGAATGCGTTTAAGACTACGCATCCTAACGTCAAGGTGATAAGTCTCGGTATCGGAGACGTGACCCAGCCATTGTGCCCTGCTGTGGTGGAAGCCATGCACAAGGCAGTCGATGAAATGGGGCATGAAGACACTTTCAGGGGATATGGTCCGGAGCAGGGATACAAGTTTCTGCGTGATGCCATAGTGAAGAATGACTACCTTGCACGTGGCATTCACATTGATGCGAGCGAGGTCTTTGTCAATGATGGCGCGAAAAGTGATACAGGAAACTTCCAGGAACTCTTCCGCTGGGATAACTCTATCTGCGTCACTGACCCGATCTATCCCGTCTATATCGACTCTAACGTGATGATAGGCAGGGCTGGCGTGCTGGAAAATGGTCGATGGAACAACGTGATATACGTGCCGAGCAATGCAGAAAATAATTTTACTCCTTTGCCACCAGAGCAGCGTGTGGACGTGATATACCTCTGTTTCCCAAATAATCCTACTGGCACCGTTGCCACAAAGGAGACATTGAAGAAATGGGTGCAGTACGCATTGAAGAACGATACGCTCATCCTCTTCGACGCAGCTTACGAGGCTTACATCCAGGATCCTGAGATTCCGCATAGCATCTACGAGATAAGAGGTGCAAAGAAATGCGCAGTGGAATTTAGAAGTTTCTCAAAGACGGCAGGCTTTACTGGCATAAGATGCGGATATACAGTGGTGCCAAAGGAGCTGACAGTTTCCACTCTTGATGGTAAACGCATTGAGCTCAATTACCTCTGGAACCGTCGCCAGTGTACGAAATTCAATGGAACGAGCTATATCAGTCAGCGAGGTGCGGAGGCAACATATAGTCCTGAGGGCCGCGCACAGGTGAAGGAGGTCATCTCATACTATATGACCAATGCTCGCATCATGAAGGAAGGCTTCGAGGAAGTGGGCATAGAGGTGTTTGGAGGCGAGAATGCGCCTTACCTTTGGCTGAAGACTCCGCATGATATGCCTTCCTGGAAATTCTTCGAGCAGATGCTCTATGAGGCACATGTGGTCTGTACTCCTGGCGTGGGATTTGGTCCGAGTGGCGAGGGCTACGTCCGTCTGACTGCCTTCGGTAAGCGTGAGGACTGCCTGGAGGCTATGAAGTGGATTCGCGAATGGATATAGGCGCGGTTCTTAAATGAAGAATGAAGAATGTAGAATGAAGAATGTGAGTTACGTTTTTCTTCTTTAGTGAAAAGTGAAGAGTGAAAAGTGAAGAGTGAAAAATCGCGCTGAAATTGGTCTATTTTTCTGTCTTTGGAGCATGAGAGAAAATGTGCTTTGTAATGCGCTGATAATAAAGGCGTTGTAAAAGTATAGATATTGGAGGGTAAAAGCATAGATATTGGAAGGTAATAACTAAGCTTTTACCCTCCAATATCTATGCTTTTACGTTGTAATAACTATGCTATAGCGAAATGATAGCTTCGCCTTCGCCTTTTTGTTCTGTTTTTCCTATAGTGGAAAATGCAGGAAGAAGTTAGAATCTTATCATAACTTCACAGACCAGTTTGTCCTGTTCGCTCTCTTTAGCACCACCGTTAGGATACCAATATTTCTCGTAGTTGAGGCGTATATCGGTAGGGAAATAAGCGTTGCGTACAGAGAAAGTCATGCCAAGAGTCATGCGGTGGCGCTCAGCGTCCGTCAGTTTCAGTTGGGTGGTGCCATCATTAAATCCGCTTTTACCAGAAGAATGATCCTGCATATAGTCGTAGCGTCCGAGATAGGAGATGCTCTGAATAAATGATTTCTCTTTCTTAATAGATTGCTTATAGCTGACCATTGCATTGACTGCGTTACAGTCGTCGAAGGCATTATCTGCGTAAAACTTGTGTAAGAACTCTGCTTCCACGTGCCAATTATTAGTTTCATAGTATGAACCGAAGTCGAGAGAAGTGTATGAAGCCTTACGCTCTGCAATCTGCTGATGCTGAATGCTTGGGATGATAGCTATGCTTTTGGTAGGAAAGAACTGCATTCTGGCAGAGTAACCGGGGGAAGTAAACCATGCCGTCTTCTGATTGTCGAGGTTAGAACCATTGAAGAGACCAGCGTCGATGGATACCACTTTGCGCTTGTCGGCATTGACAAAATCATATCCAGCCTGAAAACCTACGTCGCGCATATCGCCTACTTGCTTTGCAATGAAACTGCGATTGGCGAAATACTGCGCCGATGGATTGCGGTGAGCATCTATGGAGAAAGGCATTCGCTGCTGACCTATGGTGAGTCGGAGCGAATTGTAAGGATTGAGTCTTACCCATGCGTCCTTCATCTTGATGGACGATTCATCGCATAGATCCACCTCCATCTTGTATTCAGAGCGCTTTGCCAGTTTGCCATTGACGGAGATACGAGCATTTCTCACCTCAAATCTGGAAGCCTCAAGGTCAGGCTCATATTCGTATTTACCACGGAGAATACCGTGCAGTTTCGGTAGGTATTCCGACTTTTGAGTCTCTTTGTCCAGTTTCTTTTCCAGTGCGGCAAGACGTTCTTCCACGGTTTGCGCCTTTGTTTCCATACTGCAAGAGAATGTCATTGCAAGCGCCATGATGCAAGTGCAGGCGCAAATGTTTTTCTTCATTTTCATTCTATTGATATTTCTTTTTGAGAAAAAGTGTCTTATTACTGCTATCAGTCCATGAGTTTGACAGCCAATTCATTGATTTTTCGGCGGCAAAGGTATCTCAATGGTATTACAGGGTTATTGCCTTGATATTACAAGATTGTTACAATGACTGGGGGATGCGTGACAGCCAAGGACGGCTGCCGAAGTGGATGGGATTAGGGGAGAATTGAAGGGATGGGGGAGAAGAATTGATGGGATGCTGTGGAGGCGGATTTATGGGATGTGGGGGCAGATTGGTGGAAAGAAAAAAGCCTTATGATAGAGGAAATGTCCTTATCATAAGGCTTTTATGCGGGTTTAGAGATGTTATTTGTTGTCAAAATGGATGGAATAGGGCTCTATTCCTCAATCTGTTGCCATATATAGTGATATATACATAGGTCAAAAAGGAAGGAACAAGTCTCCATCCAAGGTCAGTGAAATCATTTGCTATTGATCAGATTCCACTTAGGAGGGTCAATGCCCAGCAGATTCTTCACGAAGAAATCATAGCGCTTGTGCTCTCCGTAGTCCTCGCCCATGGTGTGGTCGGCGCCAGGAATGATGACAAACTCAAACTCCTTGTTCGCCTTTATAAGGGCATTGACCAACTGATATGTGCTGGAAGGGTCCACATTATCATCTATTTCACCAAGCACGAGCATCAGCGGACGCTCCAATCTGTGAGCCATTTCCACGTTGCTTGACTCGACATAGCTGGAGTCGATAGGCCAACTCATCCACTGCTCGTTCCACCATATCTTGTCCATTCTGTTGTCATGACAGCCACATGAGCTGTAAGCAGCCTTGTAGAAGTCGCCATGAGTCAGCACTGCGGTGGTGCTTTCCTGACCTCCTGCCGACATACCATAGATGCCTACATTATTGATATCCATGTAAGGATACTTCTTAGCCGCCTCCTTTATCCAGAGAATGCGGTCAGGCAGACCAGCATCCTTGAGGTTCTTATAGCATATTTCCTCAAATTTCTTGCCTCTGTAAGATGTGCCCATAGCGTCAAGCTGCACCACGATGAAGCCGAGTTCGGCAAGCGAAGTGCTGGTCCAGTTGTGCGGACGGAAGTTCTTTGGCACGTATGCATCGCCAGGACCGGAATAGATATACTCGATGATAGGGTACTTCTTGTTAGGGTCGAAGTTTGTAGGGCGTGTGATCATGCCCCACATATCCGTCTTTCCGTCGCGTCCTTTCGCCACGAACACTTCCGGAGCTCTCCATCCGTACTCCTTGATCTTGGAGAGGTCTGCAGTCTCCAGCTTTGTCAGGAGTTTGCCGCTGCGTGCATCTCTCAGCACGGTGACAGGAGCAGTGTCAATCTTTGAGTATGTATCCACGAGATAGCGGAAGTCGTAGGAGAAGAGAGCGCTGTGGGTTCCTTCCTCCGGAGTGAGGTCAATCATGTTGCTGCCATCCATGTTGATCTTGTAGCAATGGATGAAGTAAGGGTCCTCATTCTTGTTTACACCGCTTGCGGAGAAGTATATTTCGCCCTTTTCCTCATCGACGCGGAGCACCTTTCGCATGAACCATTCGCCCTTGGTGATCTGCCTGATCGGTTTGCCTGTAGCCACATCATAGAGATATATGTGGTTCCAGTTGTCGCGTTCGCTGGTCCATAGGAGCTGTTTGCCGTTGTTGATGAACTTTCTCCACAGTCTGCTGTAGTTGACAAACGTATTCGCTTTCTCCTCCACAATTACGCGTAGAGCACCTGTTTCGGCATTCATTGCGAGCATCTGGTAGAGATGATGACCGCGCTGGTTGTACTCCATGGTGACTTCCTTGCTGTCAGGAGTCCATTGGAGCCATTCCAGATCATACTGGTTTTCTATCTTGTGAGGGTCGGCTTCCACCTTTTCGCCAGTAGCCACATTGATGATTACGGGGTAATGCTGCGGCACCATGTCGCCTGGCTTGGCGTATTCCTGCTTGTGGAGGATAGGCTGCAGCTGGTCTTCAGGCGATGATTCCACATAATATACATATCTCTTCTCCACCGGTGTGCGCTTGCATACGAGGATATACTTGCCGTCCGGGCTCCACTGAATGCGGTTGCTGTAGTATTTTCCGATGGTTCCATCCTGTGTGAGAATGCGCTTTGCCTTGTTGTAAGGCTTACCTGCCTCATGCACCACTACGTTGTAGCCCTCGATGTATGCCTCCGTCTTGCCGTCGGGAGAGAGCACGGGGTAAGCCTTGTTCTCTTCATCCACCTCCATCCAGTGAGGCTTCTTCACTCTGCCGAACTGCGGTTTCTCCGCCACATAAGGCTTTATGCCGAGAGCTTTGCGCATGGCCTCATAGTTATCGTATGTCTTTTTCTTGCCCTTGTCGGCATTGTAGGAGATGTACTTCTTGCCCTGTGGAGTGGAAATCTGATAGTGGAACACGTGTGTGGAGTCACACCAAGCCATATATCGCGCCCAATTATAGACCGAATCAGCTTGGAAATGACGACTGACAGCATACGCTCTGTTGTAATCCTCCACTGTGCCCTGTGCGGAAGCATTGGCAGATGGCATCATCAGAGCCATGGTCAACAATAGCGGAAGGTGAGAGAAAAGTTTGTTTTTCATACGATAAAGTTATTTAAGTTATTAAGTTAAAGGGATGTTTCTCTGTATGGTTATTATGTTGTCTGGTTGTTTTTGAAGTTTTGTAGTTTAGTAGTTTGCAGATATAAGAACCAGAAAGCGAAGCAACTAAACTATAAAAAAGCATTTCCCATTGACAGACAGATAGCTGTATGGGATGGCGAAACTATAAAAACTTGTTTTTTAAGTAAGGTAATCAAAATCGTTTTTTCATTATTTGAAATAATTCTGATTACCTACTTAGAACATTACTTGCAGCCAGGAGTCCAGCAATTAAGGAAGCGAAGCACTTTAGTCTCACTGTAACTACTTCCTTCTTCCAGGAAACTGGAGTCCTGAGTGTGAATCACTTTGCCCTCAGCATCTAATATTACGAATACTGGAAAACCGAAACGAGCAGGATTATCAAGGCGCTTCATCAGTTTGGCAGCCTTCTGCTTAGCCGCTTCATCACCAGCCTTGCGAGGATTATAATTGACGTGGAGATAGACGAAATTATCAGCAATCACTTTGCTTACAGCCTCATTCTTCACAGCAAAGTCAGCGAATTTGAGACACCAAGGACACCAGTTGCCACCCAATTGGCAAATCACGAATTTCTTTTCCGCCTTTGCCTTTACTATGGCTTTGTCTATCTGCTCCATTGGGTCGATGGTTTCATCATAGACTTTCTTTAATGCCGTCTGAGCATTTGCTATTGTCACGGCCAATACCATTAGAATAGTGATGATAAATGTTTTTTTCATTGTAAATAGATTGTTGTAATTATGTTTGAAAAAAAAGTATTGGAATAGTGTTAGACACCGCTCATTAGATAGTCTCGATGATGTCAGCCATATCCTTGCGATTCTTCTCCATGCGTGGGCAATCATCGGCTATATGTCCCAAAGGGATTATTGCCACAGCCTCGAAATCATCAGAAGGGAAAAGTTCGCGCATGACGTCAGTGTCGTAATTGCACACCCAGCAAGTGCCAAGTCCGCGCTCCGTAGCAGCCAGACATATATGCTCTGTGGCAATCGCCACGTCTATGTCACCATGCTTTTTGTCGTCTTTGCGTCGAGTCCAGCATTCTGCATTGTTTTTCATGCATACGATATAGAGCGGTGCAGACTGAAACCATTCCCTGTCGTAAGCCTTCCAAAGGCGTTCCCTTGCCTCTTTGCTGCGTACGATGATGAATTTCCAAGGTTGTCTGTTGACAGCCGAAGGCGCCATTCTGGCGCACTCCATTATGTAGGCGAGGTCTTCATCGCTTACAGGTTTGTCGGTGTATTTGCGTGCCGAGAAGCGTGTCTGTGATAATTCGAGTATGTTCATCTTTCTTATTTTATATAATGTGTGGGCAAAATTACATAAAAAAATGTAATTCGGGAAGAAATATCAAAAGAAAACGCATATTCCTGCAGATTTAATTGTTTTGGTACAGGTATTATTTGTATCTTTGCACAAGAAATAGAGAGCCAACAATGACTCCTGAATATAATTCGCCTAAAATAATATTTACAAGAAATGAAATTGTCAGAACAACATAGCAGTATGCTTCATGGCCTGATGCTAATAGCCCTCTTTGCCTGTGCCGCCTTCTATATCGGTGGGATGGACTGGGTGAAAGCATTGTCATTAAGCCCTATGGTCGTAGGTATTATCCTTGGAATGCTTTATGCCAATAGCCTTCGCAACAACTTGCCAGACACGTGGGTGCCAGGTATCAAATTCTGCTCAAAGCGCGTCTTGCGCACAGGTATTATCCTTTATGGCTTCAAACTCACATTCCAGGACGTCATGGCAGTAGGCATTTCAGCCATCGTAATGGATGCTATCATCGTCTGTGGCAGCCGCGTTACCGGCTGATATCCCCCCAACCGAAAACCCCCAACCCCCAACCAATAAAACTATGACAAGAGAAGAAACCGTATTGACATACTTGCGTGAACATGACATCCCGTTCACATGTTACAATCACCCAGAGGGAAAGACCATCGAAGAAGCCAAAAGATGGTGGAAAGATGATGGAAGCGTGCATTGCAAGAATATCTTCATGCGCAATCATAAGGGCAACTGCCATTACCTCGTATGCTTCCATTGTGATCATGACCTTGACATCCACGACTTGGAGGCACGCCTTAAGGCTTCACTCACGTCGCAGGGACTGCCATCCTGTGGCAAACTCTCTTTCGCTTCGCCAGAGCGCATGATGCGTTATCTCGGACTTGAGCCTGGCAGTGTGTCGCCTTTCGGACTTATCAATGATACAGATCACCACGTACATCTATTCCTTGATAATCACCTCAAAGAGGCGGAGACACTCAGTTTCCATCCCAACGACTGTCGTGGCACGGTGGTAATCAAGCGTGAAGACTTCGAGCGTTATCTCTCTATCGTGGGTAATGAATATGAGTATTTAGACTTGTATTAAAAAAAGTTTTTCCCTTTTCTTGCTGAATAAAAAAAAAATAATTACTTTTGCAAAAAGCAGAAAAAATGGTTTTCGGTCGTTGGTTTTCGGTTGTAGGTTAGAATGTGAATGCCTATTGCAGGTCTATCTCACTATAATACCCAAAAACCGATAATCCATAACCAACGACCGACAACCAAAAACCGACAACCAAAAACCGACAACCAACTATGGAGAAAATGACATACAAAGACCTGAGCATGAAAGAATCCCTAATCCTGAGATTCTTTGAGATAGCCGCCACTAAGACCTACCGCATACTTGGCGGAGGAAACGGAGGCGTATATACCAAGAAAGGCGTGCTCCATGCAGCATGGCTCTACAGAAAGTATCTCGTATCACTGCCTGCGGACTTCCCATTCCTCGAAGATTGCTACATCAATGCGGAGAATGGAAAATCATATACCGTACCGCAGATACAGGATTATTTCCTCCATGCCTTGATGAAGACAAGCCTGCGCAAAGTGGTGATGGGAAGTATTGCTGATGGAGGACTCTTCTATCAGGGATTAAACTACACCCTCGGTGCATTGGATTGGAGCGTTGGCATCACCAGTCTCTTCAGAAAAGAGACGTGGCACTGGAAGAATGACCTTACGCTCACGCAAGTAATGCCAGGCGATGCGGAAGGCAAGGAGCAACTCTTCGTGCATGTGGAGTTTCTCGATAAGCCAAACCAAAAGCCGGTAATCCTTCGTCGTATAGGTCCGTTCACACGCTACGTCTATCGTTACTCCGAAGCATTCGATGCTGAAACCTTCGAGCCTGTGGATATCAGTCATATCCAAGTGGCAAGAATGCGTCCGCGTCCTGCCAACGATCGCGAGTGTGACAGACTCTATTCTTAATCCATCAGGAATAAGTAGCGGAGTCAGAATCGTTTTGATTTCCTGCTTACAACAGACATTCTTGATTTAGACAGAGGAAAATGTTCTCTGTCTAATATTTATGATATTGCAAAATAAAAGCATAGCTATTGCCTCCCAATAGCTATGCTTTTACTTTTTAATGGTTGTTGGTGGAATAAAATATCAATATAAAAAACAAAGAAAAATATAGAAAGGAAAATATATTTGTTTATTTTTATTTATTGATCCTTATTTCCGCAGCATTATACTTTAACGTTTTTTATAAGTACCTGAGCAACA
>URJQ01000002.1 GCA_900548195.1 uncultured Prevotella sp. | reverse complement strand
TCCCTTCGCGAGTTTGTCCTCACGTAGAGCCTTGAGGCGGTCGTATTCCTTCTTTGCGCGAGCGTATTCAGCCCGAGCCTGAGCCTGCTGAGCGGACAAATTATTATCCACAGTGGCAGAAGCGTCAATGGAGCAGAGTGCCTTGCCAGCAGCGATGACGCTGCCCTCGGTAAGGGAATTGCCAGAGAGAGTGACGATGCCAGAGACCTTAGCCACGGCAGTCACCTCATCACCCTGAGAAGGCAGCACCTGTCCGACGGTGCGGATGACGTTGCCGATAGGCATAAGTTCGGCAGGAGCCGTTGCGAAATCCACTGCCCAACTCATTTCCTTGGGGAATTTAGCGCAGTTGGCAGACTTTGGTTCGTGCTCTTCCACAAACTCATGCGCGTCCTCTTCTGAGTCAAAAACCTCGATTTCATCGGAAGAAACGGTGGAGTTTATTTTGTCGTTGGTGATGGAAACGGTCAGTTTAGCCTTGCCTTTGGCAGCAGGAGTGATATGTATGTGGTAGATGCCCGGCTCTTCCTGCTCGGTGGTGGTTACGTTGACGGTCTTTCCTCCCGAAGTAAGGGAGATGCTGACCTTACCCTCAGTGACAGGTTTGAAGTCGTTGAGGTACGTGAAATGGCAGACGAGTTCGCCCTCTTTGCCGGCAACCATCGGAGAAGCCTGTGCAAAAAATTCGATGTCATTACTGTACGCTGTGATAGCCAGATGGCATTCATGTCCTTCGTGGTCGTGGTCATGGTCGTGTTCTGCGTGCTTGCAGCCTGTCGTAATCATAGCGCTGATGGCTATGAGAGATAGGAATTTGAAGAATTTCATAAAAATAACATGTAATATGGTCGCTGTTCGATGCCATATTCCCCGACGGGAATATGGACAGAACAGTGACTATTGGATTTAATTAAATATATGATTGGTAAGGAGATAACTATCAGATGAGGCGGTGCTGACGCCCTTGTTGAGAGAAGATAGTTATACAGAAAGACAGCGCATAAGTAGGTGTTTCCGCCCATTCTCAGAGAAAATAGTCGGAAGAATCGCTGTCATCAGGCTGCAGGCGGCGCCCTTAGTCCATGCGAAATGAGAATAGAACTGTCGTGAAAATGATTGACATAGTTCCATTCAGTAAGATTTTTAGATGTATAATTGTATTCAGGATAGTCGTTTATGAAGGCAAACAATGTGCCTGCATGAAGCATCTTGAAGAGCTTGTGCGCCTTGAAGACGGCTTTGACGGTATCGTATGACGTGTCATCGAATGTGTAGTCAGACTCGGAGAGCAGCTCCTCATGGTGATGATGCTCTTCTCCAGTCGCCTCATGGTCGTGCAGACCCTCCGCACACTCGATGATGCGCTGATGCTCTATTATCGAAGATAGGTCGGCATGATGATGATGAGGCACAAGAATATGCAGCAGAAAACAGATTCCTGCCAGCGCCATAATTCTTATGCTAAAACGTCTCATCATGTTGACTTATAATAGATTTGGATGCAAAGATAAGGATTTTTTGGGAATATAAGAAGAATTAAGAGAAAAAATGCAAAAGAATATATGTATTTGTAGTGATTCCTTGTCGTTTCTCCTTCTCAGACTTGGGAACAAGGGAAAAATGGGACAAAATAGTGATGCCTGTGGTATGATTTTGCGATAGCTAAGATATTAGGCAGTAAAAGCTTAGTTATTACAATGCAAAAGCATAGTTATTAGGGCGTAATAACTATGCTTTTACCGCCTAATAACTATGCTTTTGCAATGCTTTGAAAATCAATGTGTTGCAAAGTGGATTCTTGTAATCCCCTAAAATCGGGAAAATAGGACAATCTGCTCCTTGAAGAGGCACCGCAAAGGGATGGTTTGACCGATTGCGAGGTGCAGAAAGGCAGTGGCTACTTCTTTCTCGCTACGAGACGTACACCCACGAAGACGAGGGCAACAGCCACGCCCTGCATCCATCCGAGCGATGCAATGCCGAGGAAGAGCGATACGATGGTGCTCACCACCGGTTGCACATAATTATATACGCTCACCTGAGTAGGCGTGAGTTTCTTTTGTCCACGCATCATGAGGATGTATGCCAAGTATGTGGCACCAAAGACAATGAATGCCGTTTCTGCCCAATGATTAGGCTCAATGTTGCTCCAAGGCAGCACGATGAGGGACGGCAAGCCAACAGGGACGGTGACTATTGCTGCGAAAAGGAACATCCATTTCATGCACGTGATAGTGTTGTAACGGGTGATAAGCCCTTTGAAGAGAGCGAGATAGCAAGCGAAAGAAAACTGTGCTGTCATGCAGAGCAAGTCGCCAAAGATGTTACCGCCCTGTAAACCGTTAGCTCCTGCGCTGCACATTATGAGTGCCAAAGCTCCGGTTACGCCACAAGCAATGCCGAGAGTCTTGCGCCATGTGAGGCGTTCGCCCATAAAGAGGATGCCGATAAGGAGGGTGAAGATAGGCATGGAGGTGGTCACGATGCTGGCATTGATAGGCGAGGTGAGACTCAGACCTATGGTGTAGCAGCATTGATTGGTCACGATACCGAGGATGGCAGCGATGAAGAATAGTCCGAGATCACGCTTGGCTACGTGCTCGTGGTTGCCTGTGAAGAAGGAAGTGAGCCAGAAGCATATAGCTCCGCCAATGGTGCGGAACACCACCATGTCGATGCCCGTGATGCCATGAGTCATGGCGTCCTTGCCGAGTGGCGCCATAATGCCCCAGCACATCTCCGCCAGGAGCATACAGATGTGCGCTAAAAGCAGTGCGCTGATTGTGAGTTTCATATTTTGTTATCCTGTTTTGCTATTATTGTGTTGCTGCTCATATCCGCCGGTAACGCGGCGGACACAGGGGCTGTTTTGTTGTTTTGTTGTTTAGTGGTTTTGTTGTTTAGTTGTTTAGTTGATTGCAACAGCGAAACAAGTAACAGCGAAACAAGCAACAAAACAACTAAACCACAAAACAACCAAACAACATAATTATCTCCTTCTCCTTTTTAATATAGAAGAGAGAGGCAGGTCGAGTTTTACCACCAAAGCCAGATAGAGGATGATAAGCACGGTGTTGACGCCCATCTGAGGTAGAGCCGACAGCGAGGAAGTGCCGAATTGCATGACGCAATAGAGGGCTGCTGTGGCGCATACGTAGAGGAAAATGCGGCTGACGTGATAGTTGATAGGATATTTGCGCTGTCCGATGACGTAGGAGAGCACCATCGCTGTGCCGTAGCCGGCAACGCCACCCCATGCGCAAGCCATGTAACTATACTCCGGAATGAAGATGATATTGACCAAAACGAGTACGAGACAGCCGGCTGCAGAGAACCAAGCACCGTATATGGTCTTGTCGATGAGTTTGTACCAGAACGAGAGATTGAAATAGATACCCATCATAATCTCTGCCGCCATCACGATAGGCACGACGCGAAGTCCCTCATGGTAACTGCCACCGATGATGTGCTCCAGCAGAGGCATATAGCCTATGACGCAGAGGAAGGCAAAGAGGGTGAAGATGACGAAATACTTCATTGCGGCAGAGTAGTATTCCTTCTTGTCGCTATCCTTTGATTTTGCAAAGACGATAGGCTCGTAAGCGTAGCGGAAAGCCTGGGTTATCATCGCCATTATCATGGCAATCTTGACGCAACCACCGTATATCGCAAGCTCTTCCATCGCCTTCTGGTGGTCAGGATAGACGAGTGGGAATATCATTTTGTCGAGAGTCTGATTGAGGATGCCAGCGATTCCGAGCACGAGGATAGGCCATGAATAGCCAAACATACGCTTCAGCAGAGCGAAATCCACAATCTTGAATGGCACATTATGCTCCTTGCAATAGACGCGGGCTGCCACATGCTCGTGGGCAAACTCAGGAATGAAGAAGAAAGTGATGAGTCCTGTGCAGACGAGATTGAGGAAGAAGACGTAGAAGACGTCAGTCTTGCTGAGATATACGAAGAAGAAAAGGTTGAGACCTATATTCAGGACGATAAACAGAAGCTTGAGAGAAGCAAACTTTATCGCCTTCTTCTTATATCGAAGGTAAGAGAAAGGAATCGCCTGAATAGCGTCGAGAGCCACCACGCAAGCCATCATCAGGATGTAATCCTTATGGTCTTGATAGCCGAGAACAGAGCTGATATCCCCGATGAAACCGAAGATTATTGCAAGAAAAGCGGCTGTCAGGATGCCCACCATGAAGATGGTGGTGGAGAATACGCAGTGGGGATTCTCGTCTTCCTTGTTAGCAAAGCGGAAGAAAGTGGTCTCCATGCCGAATGTGAGGATGACGAGTATCAGCGCAACGTAGGCATAGAGATTGGTTACCACGCCGTATCCACCACTTGTGACGGTGAATACGTGGGTATAGAGAGGTACGAGCAGATAATTGAGAAACCTGCCTATGATGCTGCTCATTCCGTAGATAGCAGTATCTTTGAGAAGAGATTTTAAGTTTGCCATTGAGTGTCTATGAACAATAATCGGTGCAAAAGTACTTATTTATTCTGACTTGACAAAGAGGAAAGTGGGAAAATATAAAATGAAGAATGAAGAATGAGGAATGAAGAATGCGAGTTAGCCTTTTCAATATTGCGTTTTGATCAACATGAAAAAGACTAACTCGCATTCTTTATGTCTCATTCATTATTTACCATTCGGTACAATCACGAATGAGAAAGCCTTGTTGCCATAATGCAAACGATACTTAGGCAATGGCCAAGCGCCCCATGAATTCTCGCCTGCGACGCCGGAATGCTCGCTGTCGAGATAGAGATTGGTGTATCTGGACTTCTTCAGTTCGCAGCTATGGCGCTGGTCTTTGCTGTCGCCATCATCCAGTTCGTCCAGGTCAAAGTGAAGTGCACTGGCATAGAAAGGCTTGTCTGAGAAGACGGTGAAACCGGCAAAATCAGGGAATTGCTGCTTCCACCAGCGTATATCGCTCTTCGTTCCGCTCTCCTGCGGACGCATATAAGGATAGTATTGCTCGTCAGCAGTCTGGATGTAGCGACCTATTCGCATACATTCCTTGCGGTCGGAGTAGTTCTCTATCGGTCCGCGACCATAGTAGAGGCTCTGATCCATGTCGTAAGGCAACTGCATCATCATGCCAAATCTGAACATATCGCTCACCTTGGCAGTATCGCTTGCCAGCAGAGATTGATTCACTTTCAGCTCGCCAGTCACTGCATCGAAATGGTAAGAGAGGGTCAGTTGGGCGCTGACAGCCGGCAAATCATAGACAGCAGTCACGGTGATGGCCTTGCTGTTCTTTGCCTTTTCAGCCTTGAAGTCCTTGATATACATCTCCGTATCCTTCCATGCCTTGAACTTCTTCTGCAGTCCAGCTCCGAAATCATTATCGGTAGGAGCACGCCAGAAGTTAGGTTTCAGCGTGCCACCATTGCTCAGGAAGGTGTTGCCGAAGGCGCTATACTCCGTGATGAGACCAGTTCTCTTGTCGAAAAAGATGGAAGCATTATCAGAAGAAAGGCTTACTGTGGTCTCCTTCTTCTTGTTCGAGTACTTCGTTTTGATGGACTTTGCGTAAGAATCATAGTCGGAAATCATGTGCTTGGCAGAGATATTGCCATCCTTCAACTTCCATTGAGCATAAGCAATCACTTGATTCTTCTGCATCAGAGGCTCGCTGCTCTTGAGCACAAAGTCGATGTTGAGGAAGGTTTCGCTGTCTGCGTTTGACATATTTATAGGCAAATCAATGCGTGAAGTCTGCTGTGGCGCAACGCTTAAATCATCGATGAAACCGCTGAAAATGGTGTCGCCTTCCGATATTATCGCGTATTTCAAGCCTACATTGGAGAGGTCGCGGAAGAAGAATTCATTATGCACATCCACAGAGACCTTCTTGTCGCCATCAGCATAGTCCTTGGCAAGCGTTGCCCATACATTCTGATATTGGTATGCCACCTCGTAAGCGTGAGGGTTCCATTGACGGTCAGGACCGATGATACCGTTGCAGTTGAAGTTATTATCGCTCGGATCGTAGTCATTATAGTCACCTCCGTAGGCGTATTCTATCTTGCGGAGCTGCTCGTAAGTCATGCCATCAGGAATGATAGTCATAGGTTTCAGAGGCTTGCGGTGAAGCGCTTGGTCTTGGAAATCCCAGTCGAAACCGCCCTGGAACTTAGGATATTTTCTCACGAGGTCCCAATATTCCTTGAGATTGCCACCCGAATTGCCCATGGTATGATTGTATTCACACTGTATGAGCGGAAGTTTCGTGTCTGGATTCTTCGCATAAGCCTCGCAGGAAGCCACAGAATAATACATCGGACAGAAGATATCAGTGTTAGGACCCTTTTGTCCAGTAGGCTCATACTGCACCGGACGGCTCTTGTCCTGCGACTTTATCCATTCGTAAGCAGCGATGAAATGGTCACAATTCGCAGTTTCGTTGCCCAGACTCCATGTTATCACGGCAGGATGATTGAAGTAAGTCATCACATTATGCTGGTTGCGCTCAAGTAATTGCTTTCTAAACTGAGGCTTGCTTGACTCAGGATGCTTGGAGTAGAGGAAGCCATGTGATTCGATATTGGCTTCAGCCACGAGGTATATGCCATATTTATCGCACAGTTCATACCAGCGCGGATCGTCAGGATAGTGGCACGTGCGAACGGCATTGATGTTGAGTCGCTTCATGATTTCTATGTCCTGAATCATCCTTTCCACGCTGACCACGTAGCCACCATCAGGGTCCATCTCATGTCTGTTAGTGCCTTTGATGAGGATAGGCTTGCCGTTGACGAGCATTTGGGCATCCTTTATCTCCACTTTTCTGAAGCCTACCTTCACCGGAGTGACAGAGACAGCAGCCGGTTTGCGCCCGGCAGTCATCACTTTTGCCACGAGAGTGTAGAGATAAGGCGTCTCTGCGGTCCATTTGTTAGGCTTTTCTATCATCATGTCAGCCACGGCATTACCGCCCTTTATGTTGGTTATCACCTTCTCAGTGACCATCTTTCCCTCAGCATCATAGAGGGAAAAGCACACAGAAGCCTTGCCTTTCACCTTGGCATCAATATGCAGCGAGCCGTCAGTATAGCCGTTGGTGAGGTCTGGAGTCACGCGTATGTCCTCCAGGCAGCAGTCAGCATTGCGGGCATAGAGGTAACTCTCGCGCGAAATACCAGAGAGACGCCAGAAGTCTTGGTCCTCACACCATGAGCCATCACACCAGCGGAAGACCTGGAAAGCTATGAGATTCTCACCTTTCTTAATATAAGGAGTGATGTCAAACTCGCACGCTACCTTGCTGTCTTCGCTGTAGCCTACAAACTGTCCGTTGACATACAGATAGATACAAGATGTCACACTGCCGAAATGAGCAATGACCTGTTTGCCGTTCCAGTCGTCAGGAATATTGATTTTCCTACGATATGAGCCTACGCCATTATCCTTATAAGGCACCTGAGGCGGCGTTCCCTGGAAGTGACCACGCCATGCGAAGCCCACATTGACGTATTCGGGGTCGCCAAAACCGTGCATTTCCCAGCATCCCGGCACTGGAATGTTGCTCCAAGAAGAGTCGTCGAGGTCGGTGATGTAGAAGTTGTCAGGGCGCTTGTCGGCATCTTTCACCCAGCGGAATTTCCATATACCGTCAAGAGAAAGGAAATTTTGCGACTTGGTCTTTGCGCTCCAGTCTCCGAAAAGTAGAGCATTCTCATTCGGATTAAATGAGAAGAAGTCGGTGTGTACGGGGAGTTTGTTCACTTCATTCACCTGAAGGTCGTGCCATTCAGTGAATGTTACCTCATCCTTTGCATTGCAGACAGAGGCTGAAAGCAATGACATAATACATAAAAAAAGTCTGGACATAATAATTAGGTGTTATTGGTTTGTGGTGCAAAAGTAATAAAAAATGCTGACATTGCAAAAAAAAATAACATCCAACAGGTGTCAATCGCTATTGACTCTGCTGGATGTAAGCTACTAACTAACTAACTACTGATCATAAATTTTAATACTGCTAACCTAATTCTTTTTATGAAAGCTGGTGCAAAGGTATCGCTTTTTTTTGAAAACCATTATATTTTTAATTTCAAATTCCTTTATTTTTGTACCATTTCAACGTAAAAAAACGCAATATGTTACATGAGAAAAAGTAGCTGACGTAAATGCGAAACTCTTTGTAATATAAATATTATAATTTTGCAAACAGAATTTAAGAACGATAAAAAAGTATCTAATAATTCCAAAAGACAAGTAAGAAATAAATCAATATTACTAAACTAAACTGAATTAATTATGAAGTTCAAAAATCTACTTAGCCTTGGAGCAATGCTTTCCTGCGGTCTTGTAGCACAAGCGCAGGTGCCAGTGTTCCATGAAAGTTTTGAGGCTGCACAGACCAAACAGCCTACCGATGTTGGTTACTACGAGGAAATCAACAAGGAAGAAGGCGATGAATGGTCAATCGCTGAAGGCGGTGCTGAAGGCAAATGCCTAAACTTCTTCAACAGCTCAGATGTGCCTAACACCAACAATTTCTGGCGTCGCGCCGTGAAGTTCCGCAACCTTCCGCTTGAGGCAGGCAAGAGCTATCGCCTCTCTTTCCGATTCAAAGGTTCAAATACCTTTACTGATGGAGAGACGGAAACAAAGTCAAAGATGAGGGTAGGACTCATGCAGGGCGTAGAAAACGCTGATATCTCCATCCTCGGTGCTGGCGACAAGGATCAGTATAGAGAGGTGTCATACTTCAATCCTGATGAATATGAGACCTATAATCTCATGTATTACTTTGCAGACAAGGCAAATCAGGATGCTAAGTACGACGAACAGTGCGCTGATAAGGAAACTTATGCAGAGGAAAACAAGGGAAAGTACTTCGCTACATTCAATGTATTCAATTCCGGTGACTACTATCTCGACGAGGTAGATCTCGTGGAAGCTAACATCGCTGGTATTATATATAATGGTGATGTAATCCGTGTTGACCTCGGTTATGCTACAAATGCAAAGACCCTTGCAGGCACTAATGGCTACTATGTGTTGCCAAATGATTGCGTAAGCGTGAAAGTAGGTGGCAGTGAAGTAGAGGTAGAGTCAGTAGAAGCACGTTCCGATGGTTATCTTTACATCTTCCTCGCTAATGCAGTAGAAGAAGGAGAAGTGGAAGTTTCATTCACAAACCCAGCAGAAGGCGGTCTTCAGTATGCAGAAGGCGAAGCTATCACTGGCAATGTGCTCAACTTTACCGAGAAGGCAGAGCTTAAAGATACCTTCAATGAGGAAGGTAACATCACTTCATGGATATATGGTGAGGCTCAGTGTGTTGCCACAACACCGCTTGATGGCTCGTTCGGACTCGAAGGAGTCTCAGAGGTAACCTTTACATTTGATAAGGAAGTCTGCTCAGGAAAGAATGATATAAATGATGGACCTGTGGCAAAACTCTCTGACGGAACAGTTCTCAAGCTTAAGGAAGGCACTCCGGAATTAACAAAGACACTGACATTCGTAAATGAAAATGGTGCTTTTGCCAAGGGTTCTTACACAGTAACCCTTGAGAATGTAGTGACTTCCAAGGGCACTGCGAGCGTGAATCCAACATCGCTGATATTCGAGGTAGGTAAGGTGAAAGTGTCTGAGACTATCTATACTCCAGCTGGTTCCTGCACATTCTCTGATGCGGCTGATGGTACTGTTCCTGAAGGATGGACAGTCTATTCCGATGGAGAAGAACGCACATCCGGCAACTCTTATAGCGGCGGTGGTCGTGTATTCTCCACAAAGGCACCGCAAGGCAAGGGTATTTACACACGTGCTAACGGTTCAAACCTTGAAGAAGGTGCTATGAATGGTGCAGTGATATCTCCTGCTATGGAAATCCCTGCCGGCGATGTAGAGATTCGTTCTCTCTTGGCATATTGGTCTAATCCTTCAAGCATTCAGGTGGATGTCCTCAATAGTGCAAATGAAGTAGTGGCAACAAGTCAGTTTACTCCTGCAGTAGCTGGTGAAGCAAATCGTAATAACGATGGCTTCAAATTTGAGAACTGTGCTATTCGTTTCAATTCTCCAGGTGGACAGTATCATGTAAAATACACTCTCCTCACCACAGGATTTAATGGAATGTATGTAGGAGGTTACGAACTCTACAATGTTCAGGAGACAGAAGGCGATAAGGACCAGTCTGAAGTAATAGCAAAGGGTGACTTTGCATCTGCTGGAAACGACAAGGCACCAGCACATGGCACAGGTTGGAAGATTTATCGTGATAATGGTAACATGCGTGATCCTGGTGCAAACTGCACCTGGGGCGGTGATGACTGGACCGGCGGTGGTGGCCCTCGTGTCAAGACAATGGCAAACAAGGGCATGAATGGCGCCGCTATCTATCTTGCACCTAATGCTTATGCCACATACGGAGAATACCTTCTCCAGACAGATCACGGTGGTACTTTGGAAGGTAATCTCGAGGAAAAGACTCTTGATCTCAAGAATGCGAAGTATCAGATGACTTACAACATCATCGCATGGAAGGCTGCTGCTTCTCCATGTTCTATCCAGCTTGATATATATAATCAGGAAGATGGTATCAAAGGTACACCTGTTTATACTCGAAAGGATGAGGTTTCTGTGCATTGCAACAGTGCTACCGATGCTTCAACTGAAGCTAAAAAGATACAGTTCCTCTGGAATGCTCCTAAGGCAGGCAAGTATATACTCAAGTTTACCGCTGGTGGAGAGTGCTGTGTAGGTAATGTTACTGTTGAAAGTACATCGTCACTTGCAGTCACTTATGCGTCATTGATGAACAAGAACCTCGCTCCTGCCAAGGAAGAACTGGAGACTGCAAAGGGTAGTGATAAGTATGCTGGTACCACACGTGATGCTCTTGAAGCTATGATAGCTGAGTACACAAACCCTGATTTCCACACTGTTGCAGAATATACAGATGCTTTTGCCAAACTTGATGCAATGGTAAAGAAGTCTGCTAAGCGTCGTGCGAACATTGACAAGTTCCCTACTTGTCTTGAGTCCATCGTCAAAGGAATGGATGATGCCAAGGGTACCAAATTTGAAGGACTCGAACAATATCCTATCGTAGAAAAGACTTATAATGACTATAAGGACGTGGACTATGTAGCATTGGATGATGATGCTCTTCAGGCTGCTGTGGATGCAATGGGCGATAAAGGAACTCTTATCTCCAATATGGTAAAGAATTGCGTGCCTCTTATCACAAAGCAGATTACTGATCTCGCAGCTGCCATAGTGGCACTTGATGCAGAAATGAGTGGACATCCAGCCGTTCTTGCTTCTGGTAATGCAATCTCTGATGACCAAGCTCTCGTCAAGCAGCTGAAGACTCTCTATGCAGCAAAGCTCTATAAGAAGATTGCTGATGGCTATGATTTCAAGGTATTCGATGAAAATGTGGCAGAAGAAACCGAAGAAACCATCGATGCTTCTTTCCTGATACAGAATCCTAACTTCTATAACACTACCGTTATACCTGCCGACAAGGAGAATGCACCGGCTGAGACAACGGATTTCCCTGGTTGGAACATCGCAGTGGAAAGCGGTAATATCCAGTCTCTTTGGTCAAAAAATTGGGGACAGAAGGGTGCATCTGTGACGGAACCATACTATGACTGTGCAGTATGTTCACCATGGGGAACAGGCAAGTACACTGTAGAACAGCTCGTCAATAACATCCCAGTGGCTAATTACACGGCTTCAATCGTTGTTGCTAGCGACAAGGTAGGCGACGATAATCTCCCTGAATGCTATGCTGTAGTAGGTGGTGAGCAGAAGATTTTCACTGTTGATGAGAAAGGAAACTACTCGCGCGATAACAAAACACCTATCGAATTTGAGAATGTCGTTCCTACAATAGACGGCAACTTCGGTTCCATTTCTATCGGTGCCAAGATGTCAAATGCTTGCTTCGGTAAGGTAGATAATGCTACTCTGAAGATCGTAGGCAAGGCATCAGGCTTTGATTACGCCGCTGCAGCCAAGGTTCTTGGTGAAGAAGTGGCAGCAGGCATCAAGAATGCAGAGGTTGCTCCTGAAGGAAATCCAGTATCAGTAGTATTCTATGACCTCAATGGTCGTCAGATTTCTGCTCCTAATGGCGTTGCTATCAAGGTGGAGAAGTGGGCAAATGGCTACACAAAGATTTCCAAAGTAGTGGAAAAGTAATGACAAATCATTTCATGACCTTGCCGAAAGGAAGGTAATATAATCGCTGGCTACTTGAGTTGAAAGACTCATGTAGCCAGTATTTTTTTATGTTGTAGAAAGAAGGAAAATTCCTGATGATTATTAGGGAAAGCTGATATGAGGAAATAATCTATTGCCTATTCTTTCCTGTTTGCATACCTTTGATTTTCTCCCATTTCATCGATAGTTTTGCGTATTTTTTGCATTTTCTTCTCATAATTGGCACAATATAGAAAGAGAATGGTATTTTTTAGAGTGGAAAAGATATTTTTTCTTCATAATTTTGCAGTCAGAACAGAATACAATAAATAGGTAAGTAGATAATCATAATTATTCTGATAATGAACAGATACTATAAGAATAATTCCGATTACCTACTTTATCAGCGTTTCTTTATGACAATGAACCCCATTTATTGTTATCTATTCATTTTCAAAATCATTTTGAATCCCTACTAAAAAAAGAAGAAATAGAACTAATCAAATTAAAACTATACCTAATGATTCAACTCAAATCAATAATTGCCGGAGTGGCACTCTCGTTTCTATCGCTTGCAAATGTCGTGGCAGCAGACCAGTTTGTGACGTTTGACAAGGGCGATATCAGACTGTGTTCCCAAAACTCTTCGCTGCAGATAGCAGTCAGCGACAATGATAATATCGGCGTAAAACTTGCGCTGAAGAATCTCTGTAATGACTTCAAAGCGGTCAATGGAAGCGCAGTGACTATGACATCAGCCGCTAAAGGCAGCGCAATAGTGGTAGGAACTCTTGGCTCCAGCACCCTGATAGACCAGTTGGCAAAGCAAGGCAAGATAGATGCTCGCCAGTTGAAGGGCAAGACAGAGAAATACATCATCACCATTGTTGACGGCAAACTTATCATAGCAGGCAGTGACCGCCGCGGTACGATATACGGAATATATGAATTGAGTCGTCAGATAGGAGTCTCTCCTTGGTATTACTGGATGGATGTGCCAGTGGCAAAGCATAAGGATATATACGTAAACAATGGTATATACACCGACGGAGAGCCGGCTGTGCGCTATAGAGGCATATTCCTCAATGATGAAGCACCATGCCTTACCACATGGGTGAAGAACACATTCGGCACCAATTACGGTGGACATAAATTCTACGAGAAGGTCTTCGAACTTCTTCTTCGCTTGAAAGGCAACTATATTTGGCCTGCAATGTGGGGCTGGGCATTCTATGCTGACGACCCATTAAATGGCAAAACAGCCGATGAAATGGGCATTATGATAGGCACAAGCCACCATGAACCGATGTGCCGCTCGCAGAAAGAATGGCATGGACACTCTGATAATCCTAACGCAGATACCCAGGATCTCAAGAGCCGCAAGGAGCAAGGTGGCAAATGGGACTACGCTACTAACAAGGAAAACCTTGACCGTTTCTGGTATGGAGGCGTGGAACGCAACAAGAATACCGAGGATATCGTGACCATAGGAATGCGTGGCGATGGTGATATGGCTATGAGTGAGGAGCGTAATGTCAAACTTCTGGAGAGCGTCATTGCCAATCAGCGCAAGCTTATCAGTAAGGCTCGTGGCAAGAAAGCAAGCCAAGTGCCGCAGATGTGGGCACTATATAAAGAGGTGCAGGACTATTATGATGACGGCATGAGAGTGCCTGATGACATCACTATCCTCCTTTGTGACGACAACTGGGGCAACGTTCGCCGTGTGCCTACTGTGAAAGAGCGCCAGCGTAAGGGCGGATGGGGACTCTATTACCACGTGGATTACGTCGGAGCGCCACGCAACAGCAAACTTCTTAATGTCACTCCAGTGCAGAATATGTGGGAACAGCTCGCCTTGGCATACAATAATGGCATCGACAAGCTTTGGATTCTCAATGTCGGCGACCTCAAACCGATGGAATATCCTATACAGCTCTTCCTCGACCTTGCATGGAATGGCGTGGATGATGACCTCAAGATGAAGGCAGACAGCAAAGTGGTTCCTATGTCGCATATACGCAGTTTCTTCCTCGATATAGTGGGAGAAAAAGAGGCTGACGAAGCTTCCCGCATCTTCAATCTTCTCTGCAAGTATAATGGACGATGCACTCCGGAGATGCTTGACGCCAAGACCTATTCGCTCCAGCCATCAGGCAAGATAGGCGGAGGATGCGAATGGGAGGAAGTGGTCGATCAATATAAGTCGCTGGAGATAGAAGCTCTCAGTCAGTATAGCCGTATTCCAGCCGCTGCAAAGGACGCATATTTCCAGTCAGTGCTCTTCCCTGTGCAGCTCATGTCCACCCTTCACCAGATGTATTACGCCCAAGCCATGAACCATGCTCTCCATCAGAAGGGCGATGCCGCTATGGATGAATGGGCAGAAAAATGCGAGAAAGCATTCCAGCGTGACGGTCAACTCATGGCTATATATAATAAGGAGATAGCAGGAGGCAAATGGAATGGCATGATGATACAGAAGCATATCGGCTATACATCATGGAATGATGCCTTCCGGAAGGACACTCAGCCAAAGGTATATCGTGCAAATGACGTGAAGAATATCTTCGATGAAGACGGCAGAGGCTATGTCTCAATGGAGGCTGCGCATTACAATTCCGCCACTGGAGAATGGCTGGAGATACCATTTATGGGCAGAACACTCAGCGGAATGACGCGCCAGAGCGGAGAAGGAACTCTGACTTACCGCTTCCGCTACGAGCATAATACCCGCGATGCAGTGCGTGCCAAGGTGCATATCATCACCAAATCCACCCTCGATTATCTCAATAAGGGCGGAATGACATACACCGTTTCGCTCAATGGAGGCAAGCCTGAAACCGTCAATTTCAACGGAAATCTCAACGAGAATCCTGAGAATATCTACAACGTATATTATCCTACAGTGGCTCGCCGCGTAGTGGAGAAAGTCATAGAGTTGCCTCTCGGCTCTTCAGCAGACGGCACTTACACCCTCACTTTCACTCCTGATGACCCGCGCATAGTCCTCGAAAAGGTGATAATAGACTTTGGAGGCTACAGCCAGCAGTATCTCGGAGGAAAGGAAAGCCTGAGAAAGTAACCGTGGAATTACCCGCATCGACGGGACAATATCTGCAATATTACAACATAATAAACAAGTAAAAGCAATGAAAAATCCCAAATATCTACTGCTATCCCTGATAGTTCTCCTGACAGCGTCGCTGGCATCAGCCCAGCAGCGCCGTCCGGTTGACTCCCAGCACCCTATGTGGCTCGTCCATGTTGACGTGTGGAATCAGGCTGATCCCCAGAAGATCATCGACCTCATCCCCGATGACATAAAGCCATTCGTGGTGATGAATCTCTCGCTCTCATGCGCTTACGACACTAAACTCAACATCCATCAGCGTCCGCAGAATGCCATTCCTACATACAAGTCGTGGGCTTCCGTGTGCCAGATGAACAATATGTGGTTCACATTGCAGCCTGCCAGCGGCGGACATACCCATATTCACGACAATGACCTTGAGACGTTCGAGTATTTCTTCAAGAAATATCCTAACTTCCTGGGCTGGAATTTTGCCGAGCAATTTTGGGGCTTCAATGAGGCGGGCGACCTTTTTTCATCGTCAGAAATTGAGCGCATCCAGCTCTTTGCCGAACTTATTCCTATGCATCATAAGTACGGAGGCTTCCTTACCGTGAGTTTCTGTGGCAATATATGGTCGCATCATCTCAATCCTGTGGGAATGATGAAGCGCAATGCCAGTCTCCTTCAGGCGTGCAAGGACTATCCAGAGTCTATCCTTTGGCTCTACAAATACACCACTTCCTCATGTTTCTACAACAATGAGAGCGTCACCTTCGGTCCGTTCGTGGCTGGATTGACCCGCAATTACGGCGTCCGCTACGACAACTGCGGATGGAACGGTGCCACATCTGACCTTGTAGGCGAGAACAAATGCAAATATCCTAACGCTGCCGGCATCGGAACCGTGATGGAACAGACCTGCCAGAACGGTGGAGCAGTATGGGATGGACCCGAACTTATCTGGACCGAAGACTTCCAGAATCTGTCCGACGGCACTGTCAAGGACGGCACAAAGACGTATAAAGTGCGCCGTTGGGGCACCTTCCCAGGCTTCCGCAACGTGTGGATGGACATGTGGCGCAAGGTGATAGACGGTACTATGTATATCCCTACCCAGCAGGAAGTCATCGACAAGACGAATGTAATCATCGTCAACGACGTGAAATCCGGCAGTGACGAGGATAAATATGCCACATGGGCTGACCTCTATGACGGGCTCTACAAGCAGAATGACCCGTTCAACAAGGGCAACGGCCAATGGATGAACAACTATTGGTACCTCAAGAAGACCGGTCGTTACGGCACGATTCCTATGACTCCATGCCTCACCAGCATGGCTACCGGCATCCAGACCAAGGTGAAGAAGTCGCAGCGCAGCAGCGTATGGCCTTCCCTGAGCACCAAGACTGCCAAGTTCAATGCGGCTTATCCGGAAGTGAGCACAGGCGACCTCTTCGTTTCACGCTACCGTAACCAACTCGTCACATATACTCCTTACACCTATCTCAACAGCAAGAACACCGCTTCTGCCAATGTGCCTCTGCTCTACAACACCTGTCAGAGCATGGACCTCACATGGGGAAAACTCAGCAGCGCCATAGTCAAGGAGTATGCGGACAGCATCTGTTTCTATCTGAACAACTTCCGTTCGGACACCACAAAGAATGTGGTGGACAGGATAGTAATCAATGGTGTGACTGCCGAACCTAAGATTTCATGGACCAAGCGCGCTGAGGCTACCGCTTCCGTCACTCCTTCATGGGATGCGGCGAAAGGCGTTTATACCCTCACTGTCAGCCATCTCGGTCCTGTTGACCTGAAGGTGGAGTGCCAAGGCACGGCTACCGACCGCAAGACAGACTATGTGGGAAACACCGCTCTGCCGTTGCCTGCACAGCCGAAGGATTTCTTCGGCACCCTCATCATCGAGGCTGAGGACATGGACAACTGCAACGTGCAGAGCATGGAGCAATTTCCTTACGGTGGCAGTTACCGCTGGGTGCGCGGTCATTCCGGCAATGGATTTGTCGTGATGGGCAAGAATAGCGCTGGCGCATTGAGAAAAGTGTTCCGCGTAAAGAAGGGTGGAGAATACCGTATTGCAGTGCGTTACAACAACACCCACAAGAAGGATTACGTCAGAATCCGAATCAATGACGAGACTGCGCAGAGAAAACTCTTCCTCAAGACAGAGAAAAACGAATGGCGGAAGGACACTATCACCGCCACGCTCAATGCCGGCGAGAACAGGTTCTACCTCTTCAACACCGCCAGTATTGACATGATGGTCGATCAGGTCATCTTCTCTCCTGCCGATGAAGAGATAGAGAAATTCGACATCACCATCAAGTCGTCCGAGCATGGTTCACCGATAGCGAGCGTCGAGTCAGCCTATGAGGGTCAATATGTTACCATTTCAGCCAATCCTGCCGAAGGTTACAGCCTGAAAGGTTGGAACATCATCCACGGCAAGATAGACCTCACCGACAATGGAGACGGCACTTTCTCATTCCTCATGCCTGAAGATATCGTCACTTTAGAGCCTATTTACGTCGATAATACCATCGTTTACAAGATGGACCTCAGCAATGTTATCGAAGGTACATTTCCAGAAGGATGGCGTGCCGAGTTAAATTCCACAAGCGCACAGGAATATCCTAACTCCTACGGCTCAGGTCCGCGTACCTTCGTAGGCTTTACTGGTAAATACAATAAAGCAACCTATTGGCGCGGACTGGCTTACAACTACGGCAAGCAGACCAACCATAAGCTGCATCTTGCGCCGGGCAATTACAGGCTCTCCTACGCTATGGCGGCATGGAAAGGCACGCCGCAGTTCAAGGCGCAGATACTCTCTTCCAATGGCACCACGCTCAAGGAATCGCAGAATTTCACGGCTTCTCCTAATGCCGGAGGCAACAAGTCGGCAGACCTCTCTTCGGCAAAGGTGCGCGAGATGGACTTCACCGTGACCAAGGAAGGCGACTATATCATCAATTTCCACACCGATGGAGGCGAGTGGGGCGGCGAGATGCTCCTTCTCTCATGTCGCGTCAGCAAGGTTATATCCCCTACTTCCATCGACTCTATCACCAACTGCGACGGCATACTGCCTGCTGGCAGCGAGATATTCGATGAGAATGGCAGAAAACTTCCATCCCTCAAGCGTGGCATCAACATCATCCGCAAGAATGGAGTGGAGGTGAAGAAACTGTTTATCAGATAGATAAAGATTGCAAATAGATACTGAGCGACGCAATAGTAGCTCGGTATCTATCTCAATAAATAAAACTGAAAATATAAGAATAAATGAGAAAACTACTTACTTTAACTCTACTTGTCTGCACAATGCTGACATCTGTAGCGGTCCTTAATGTAAGAGCTTGGGACGGAATGCGTATGCCCGAGCTCTACATTAAGGGACGTTACCTCATGGCAAAGGATATGAATGGCAATGACAGCATTGTCAATCTTCATGGTTTCGGACAGACCTACAGTCCGTATTTCAATGGCTATGCCTGGTGTAAGGATGCCAATGGCAACGTGAAGTGGGACTGGGACTCCCAGCACAACGCTTCCAAATGCACATATTGGAACAAGACCCAGATCGGTTCCATGCTCAAGAAAGGATGGAAAGTCAACTGGATACGCATCCACATGGACCCTCACTGGAGCAACAAGCAGGGCATTAAGACCAATGGCGAGAGCGACATCTCTGCCTTCGACTCGGTCATGTTCAAGAAGAATTTCGATGCCGTGTTCCTTCAGATGGCGCAATATGCCATCCGTCACGGAATCTATGTCGTGATGCGCCCGCCAGGTGTATGTCCGGAAGAAATCAAGATCGGCGACGACTATCAGAAATACCTCATTTGGGTTTGGAAGTACGTGGCGAACCATAAGAGCGTGAAAAACAATCCGCATATCATGTTCGAGCTGGCAAATGAGCCGGTGCGCATTCTCGGAGACGACGGAAAATACACCCATTACTCTGAGAGCAGCATGAAAAACTGCACCAAATACTTCCAGACCATCGTCGATGCCATCCGTTCTACCGGTGCACACAATATCCTTTGGGTGCCGGGACTCTGCTGGCAACAGAACTATCAGGGCTATGCCAAGTACCCCATCAAGGATGATAACTTCGGTTACGCAGTGCATTGCTATCCAGGTTGGTACGGCAGTGATGCGGAAGTGGAATCCGTCGAGCAGGGAGTAGTGACCAAAGGCAACACTTATGCCGACTTCCAGGCAGGCTGGAGCGCAAGCATTGACAATGTGGCAAAGAAGAATCCTATCCTTGTCACAGAGATGGACTGGGCTCCCAAGAAGTATAACAGTTCGTGGGGCAAGGCCTCTACCGGCGAACTGGGTGGTGTGGGCTTCGGTGCCAATTTCAGATATATCATGGACAAGACTGGAAATGTCAGCTGGATGCTCTTCACTGATGCCGACAAGCTCGCCAAGTATGACGATGCCGCACCCGATGGAGATACCTTCCTCACGTCACCGGATGCTTGTCCACGCTTCTGCTACCGTGCTTTCGCAGAGTATGCCAAGTCTGATTGGAAGTTTGAAGATGTCCTTTCCGACAATCTTTTCATGTTCCCAGGCACCAGTTCCATATTCAGTCCGAGCATCTGGGAGACGGGTACCCTCATCAAGAATGCAGACGGCACACGCACTTTGACCACTGGCCAGTATGGCTTTGGCGGTTGGAAGTTTGCTGACGGTCTCGATATGTCTGGCTATAAGTATCTTGTTCTCAATCTTGCAGAGAAACCAGTGTCTAATCAATGGTCTCTCCGACTCTTTGATGCAAACAATTATTGGGGCGACCCTTACATGAAATCCGTGGGCTCCAGCACTCGTGTCGTGGTAACATTGGCAAACATGAAGAGTAATAACTCCAAGGTAACTGTAGATCCTTCCCATATCTATATCCTCGGATTGTGGAGCCCTGGTGGCACTCCTATCAAGATTAAGAGCATCTATCTCACCAATAATTCCGACTATTCCGAGGAAGCATCCGGCATAGGTTCTCCTTCCATAGATGAAGAAGAGGTGCCTCTCTTCCACAGAAACGTGATGTTCAATCTCCAGGGACAGCAGGTGAAGTCCGTCCGCAAGGGTCAGATGTATATCCTCAATGGAAAGAAGTACATCCAGAGATAATGTCATCCTCACGTATCCTGCATCTTGACAGTTAATCAGTTACATTAAAAAAATAAACGATATGAATACATCCACTGCATTGAAGACCATAGCCCTTTGCGCTGCTATGAGTCTTAATGTCAATGCTTTTGCTCAGAAAGCTCCCAAAGGAGGACTGAAAATCAGTGACGAACTCATAGGTATCTTCTTCGAAGACATCAGTAATTCTGCCGATGGAGGTCTCAATGCCGAACTCGTACAGAATGGTTCTTTCGAGTTTAATCCTACTATGCGCGACGGATGGGGACCTGCTACAGCCTGGGCATTCCAGCGTCCAGGTCACTCTGCCGGCTATATCAATTTCGCTACAGATAGTCCCCTCAATGCTAACAATCCCACATATATGCGCATTCATGCCGAGCGTGTAGGTCATTATTATGATTTTGACGGTTGGACAGGCGTCGGACTTCTCAATAATGGCTACAACGGAATGAACGTAAAGGCAGGCGAAAACTATGATTTCTCTGTCTTTTTCCGCAATCGCGACAAAGACGACAAGCCTGTGCGAGTGGTTCTTACAGGCAAGGACAAGAAGGTTCTTGCCGAGCATACCTTCACTGTGCAGGGCAATGAGTGGAAAAAGTATTCCGCTACATTAACGGCTTCTGAGGCTTGTCCTAATGCAAGTCTCCAGATACTGGTCCTCGAAACTGGTGAGCTCGATGTGGATATGGTCTCTCTTATGCCTCAGAATACCTTCAAAGGACACGGACTTCGCAAGGATCTCGTTGAGGCTTTGCAGGCTCTCCACCCTAAATTCATGCGCTTTCCAGGTGGATGCGTAGTGCATGGAGGCGGTGATGGATTCTGGAATACATACCGCTGGAAGACTACTGTAGGTCCGAAAGAGCAGCGAAAAGCACTCAAAAACACTTGGGGCTACTGCCAATCAATGGGTTTGGGCTATTATGAATACTTCCAACTCTGTGAAGACCTCAATATGCAGCCAGTGCCTATCCTCCCATGCGGAGTAAGTTGTCAAGGTGTCAATGGCGGCTGGGGAATGAAAGGACAGGCGCAGAAGGTCGTTCCAATGTCTGAAATGGACGAATGGGTGCAAGATGCTCTTGATCTGATAGAGTGGGCTAACGGCGATGCCACCACCAAATGGGGCAAGGTACGCGCTGAGGCTGGTCATCCAAAGCCTTTCGGTCTCAAGTATCTTGGCATAGGTAATGAGGAGAAAATCACTCCTGAGTTTGCTGAGAGATTCAAGTATATGTATAAGATTATCACCGAGAAGCATCCTGAAATCACTATCATAGGCACAGCAGGTCCTGGTTCTCACGCAGGTAATCCTGATTATGACAATGCTTGGAAGCTCGCAGAAGAGCTCAATATGCCTATAATCGACGAGCATTACTATGAGCCTCGCAAGTATTTCCTTGAGAAACGTCAGTACGACAGCTATCCTCGCGACCGCAAGACCAAGGTATATCTCGGAGAATACTCCACTCAAGAGAAGACACATGGCAATCAGTGGGGCGACGCTCTCGCAGAGGCGCTCTATCTGATGCACGTAGAAAAGAATGGCGATGTGGTCTGCATGACTTCCTATGCCCCTCTCTTTGCTTATAAGCACAACACCAACTGGAACCCGGACCTCATCTATTTCGATAATGAGAAGCCTTTCTTCACGTGCAGTTACTATGTTCAGCAACTCTTCGGACAGTCTTCTGGCGACTATTATTATGGTGATTGCGTGAAGTTTGAGAAGAAGGACGACCATCATCTCGGACAGTCTGTCATCTATAATTCCAAGACACGTGAGGTATTCGTCAAGATGTGTAACTACACCGATGCGCCTCAGAAAGCCTCTTTCGACATCTCTCGCTTCTCTGTTAAGTCACAGGCGAAGGTCACCACCATAAAGGGCAACCTCGATGATGAAAACAATTACGACAAGCATCCTGTAAGTCCAGAGGTCAAGACCGTGAAGGCCAAGAAGAAGATGACCGTCACTCTCGCCCCACATTCCATAGTCATGTACGCTTTTAAGAAATAAAAGCACCATGATAAAATGAAGAATGTAGAATGAAGAATGAAGAATAAAAGTTACGTTTTTATATTTGAGCAGCCATAATGAGAATAGTGTAATCAGCCTTTCTTCATTCTTCATTCTACATTCTTCATTAAAGAGAGCCCCTGTGTCGGGCGCGTTACCGCCAGATATAAGCAAGAATATGAAGCAGGAATCCGCATCGGCGCCAGCCATTCTTCATTCTTCATTCCTCATTCTTCATTTTTTTAAAAGATTCCAAATGAAAAAAATAATTCTATTACTAACAGCCCTCTTCCCCCTTGTCGCCCCAATAGTGACAAGAGCGCAGGATGTTTCAAAGTTCTATGAGCAGAACAAAACCCTGAACTACAGCGATGGAGAGAAGGCGCCAGGCATTATTCCCCAACCAAAGAAGTTTGATCCTGATTTCCATATCTACCTCTGCTTCGGGCAGTCGAATATGGAAGGTAATGCAAAGATAGAGACACAGGATCGTCAGAATATCAATCCACGCTTCCGAATGATGGCTGCCGTAGATATGAATGGCATAGGAAGAAAGAAATATCAGTGGTATGCGGCAGTGCCACCACTATGTCGTGAGTGGACCGGACTGACGCCAGCCGACTATTTCGGACGCACACTCGTAGAGCAGTTGCCAGAGAATATCAAGGTAGGAGTAATCAATGTCGCTGTCGGAGGTGCCAGCATCAATCTCTATGATGAAGACAAGACAACGGAATATATCTCCAAGCAAGCCGATTGGTTTAAGAATTTCTGCAAGGAATATGACAACCAACCCATGCGTCGTCTAATGGAATGCGCAAAGCGAGCTCAGAAAGTAGGCGTCATAAAGGGCATACTCCTGCATCAAGGTTGCACCGACAATGGTCAGAAAGACTGGCCAGAACGTGTCAAGCTCGTCTATAATCGCATGCTGAAAGAGTTAAATCTCAAAGCAGAAGACTGCCCATTGCTCGTCGGCGAACTAATGACCAAAGAGGATGGTGGTTGCTGCTATTTGCATAACAGCATCATCGACAGCATTCAGAATACCATCCCGACAGCCTATCCAGTGTCTTCTCTCGGATGTCCAGGACGTCCCGACAAACTCCATTTCACGGCTGAAGGCTACCGCACCCTCGGCAGACGCTATGCCGACGTGATGATGTCTATCCTCAACAAGGATGCTTTCAAGGTGTCGGAGAACACCGTTCCGTGCCAGAACTTCCCGCGTGTAGATAACGAAGGACGCGTGCAGTTTGCACTCTTCGCACCTCAGGCTAAGCATGTGGCAGCAGATATATGTGGAAAGAAATGGCCTATGGTCAACAATGGCAAGGGATTATGGACCGTGACCACCGCCCCTTTACCCTGCGGCAACCATTACTACGTGCTCAATGTCGATGGAGTAAGCATGTGCGACCCTGCCATGAAAACCGTCTTCGGATGCGGAAAGATGTATAGCAGCATCGACATCGACGTAAATCTCGACCATAACCCCAACCTAAAACAGAATATGCGAGGTGCCACAATGACCGAAGAGGAGATAAACCTCTACAAGGCAGACCCGAAAGTGGCACGCGGACAGGTCATGGAGTGCCGCTATTGGTCATCAGTAGAGAACAAAGAGCGCCGCTGCTTCGTATATACACCAGCCTCATACCTGCAATCCACACGCCGTTTTCCAGTGCTATACCTCCAGCATGGCATGGCGGAAAACGAGACAGGATGGAGCACTCAGGGACGTATGCAGTACATCATGGACAATCTCATCGCTCAGGGAAAGGCAAAGGAGATGATTGTAGTCATGGACAACGGCAACTGCGACTACGGCTTCGGAGCCAAGAAAGGCGAGAGCCGCAATGATTTCGGAGCTTCCTTCCAGCAGGTTCTCCTCAAGGACATCATTCCATATATTGACAAGACCTTCCGCACCAAGAGCGACAGAAAGTTCCGCGGCATGGCAGGACTCTCATGGGGAGGAAAGCAGACCCTCGACATCACCACTGCCAACCTCGACACCTTCTCATATATAGGCACCTTCAGCGGAGCCATCTTCGGCGTAAACCTCGACACATTCGCAGGCGGAGTGTTCACAGATGCAAAGGCTTTCAACAGCAAGGTGGGATATTTCTTCATGGGATGCGGCACGGAAGAGAACTTCGGCACCAAGCAGATGACCGACAATCTCAAGGCAAAGGGCATTAATGTGGAGTTCTTCGTGTCACAAGGCACTGCTCACGAGTGGCTGACATGGCGCCGTTGCCTCGCAGAGTTCGTGCAACACATCTTCTGATTCCGCCCCTCCCCCCGACCCCGTCCACGGTGTCGTTCATGCCATCGTTAGATAGGACAAAACAAGCATCATAGTTATTGCGCCGCAATAACGCCGTTATCACACGCTGAAAGCGTTGATATTGCTATGCAAAAGCATAACTTTTACGCTGCAATATCAACGCTTTTTCTATTCCCTTGAATAAATGACCAAAGAGGATGGCGGTTGCTGCTATTTGCATAATAGCATCATCGACAGCATTCAGAATACCATCTCGACAGCCTATCCAGTGTCTTCTCTCGGATGTCCAGGTCGTCCTGACAAGCTCCATTTCACTGCAGAAGGCTACCGCATTCTCGGTCGTCGCTATGCCGATGTGATGTTGTCTATCCTAAAAAAGGAAACAAACAATCCACGGAAGCACAAGAAAAGCAAGTCGAAATAATCTTATAGCAAATCCAAATAAGCCCAAAAGCGAAGAACAGGAAGTGCGTTTGCCCAAGCGTCAGTCCTGTTTTTCGCTTTTTTTTATGCCAATAATAATCAAGGAAAGCAACACCGATAGTCAGCCAATTCATATCTTTTCTTAATAGGAAAAATCGAACAACATAATCTAAAACACCCATATTAAAAACCAATAAATAAGCTATCACCTCCCAAAAGCATAGTTATCACCTCCCAAAAGCATAGTTATTACCTCCTAAAAGCATAGTTATTACCTCCTAAAAGCATAGTTATTACAATGTAAAAGCATAGATATTGCAACATATTCACTATCAGTATCTTACAATAGCGTAAAGCATCTACCTCCAATAAGCAGGAAAATAGACCAATTCCAGCATCCATTTCCATAACAGTTCGCCCCCGTGTCAGCCACGTCACCGACAAGACCCCCTCTCTTCCCCCTGTGAGGGGGAGGCCATATACGTTCTCTGGCTTGCGTCCCTCTTTCTCAATGGAGGTCTCACTATCCAGTCTTCCCCTCACATGGGGATAAGATAGGGTCTTCCGCAACGGCATCAGCCATTCTTCATTCCTCATTCTTCATTTAGAAACCGTCCCTGTGTCAGCCACGTCACCGGCTGATATAAGCAAGAATAATCAGAAAGAATACCAACAATCCCCTATTTATCAGTATATTGTTACATAAAGAAAAGTCTATGAAACAATAAAAAAATAGATTGTAAACCAATTTTCGTAATTTTGCAAACAGTAAACAACACCTGACGCTACCATAGTTTGTCAGACACCAAAAGAGAAAAATTACAATCTATTAGACTAAATACGACAATGACTCACATTACGAAAATTTTTACTATTATTATCTCTATCCTAACCATTTCGATGGTCACCAATGCACAAACTCGTAAGACCATCACTTCCGAAGGCCAGAAGCGAGAGTACCTACAGTACGCTCCTTCCGGTCTTGGCAGCAAACGTCCGCTCATCATCTCATGTCACGGCATGAATCAGAGTGCCCAATACCAATGGGATATGCTCAAGGATGCCAAGAATCTTGCCGACAAAGAGAAATTTGTCATTGTCCTTCCTGAAGGCATTAACAAAGGTTGGGACATATCTGGCGACCGTGACATCAATCTCATCAAAGACCTCATAGCTCAGATGAAAAAGGATTTCGACATTGACGAAAACCGAGTTTATCTCTCGGGCTTCTCAATGGGAGGTATGCTCACTTATCATGCTATGAACAAGATTCCGAACGTAATAGCCGCTTTCGCACCGATAAGCGGTTATCCTATGGGTGGATTTACCTACACAGGCAAGCGTGCCATACCCGTTATCCATCATCATGGCACGGGTGATGACGTGTGCGTATATAGTAATGTGCAGAGGAATATCGACGAACTCGTCAAGAAAAACAAATGCAACACTACTCCTACCATAACCAAAAACTATGGTGGTTACAGCCATATCACGCGAAAGGAGTGGGGCGACGGCACAGACGGAGTAAAGGTAGTGCTGATGGAACTCGCCAACAAGGGTCACTGGATTAGCAATGACGGTCTCTATACCCTTGATGAAATATGGAAATTCTGCAAGAATTATTCCCTCGAAGCCAAGCCTGTCCAGGTGGAGATAACATCCCATTCCAATGGCGTAAAGACCTCCGAGAATGTCAACCTCAAGGTGAAAGCCACCAGTTCTGAGGGCAATATCACCGCTGTAAGGTTCTATCTCGACGGCACAAGGCAGGCTGAAGTGACCTCAGCACCGTTTGAATATCAGTATAAAGGGCTCACTGACGGCACACATACCCTCCTTGCGCAGGCATTGGATGATAAGGACAACAAGAATTTTGCCAAGGTCAGCGTCACCGTGGAGAAAGGTTATGTCGATCCGGGAAAGTGCATTGCCTACACCACATCTAAGGCTGGAGCCAATGCATGGGACAATCAGGCAAGCTATGACTTGCCTTCTGCATTGACAAAGGGCAACAGTTACACCCTGACCATCAAGGCAAAAGCCTCTAAAAGCATTGATGTCGCATTCTGGCCTTGCGACACAAAGAGCACTAACCGCAACCAATGGGGCGGCACCAACGATGTGCAGTATCTCGGTTCCAATAAGGTTACCACCGAATGGGCTACCTATACATGGAAATTCAACGCAAATTTCCCTATCGACCGACTCAGTTTTATGTTCGGCACTCTTGACGGAACTATCTGTTTCGACGATGTAAAGATAGTGGATGATGCCATCGGAGTCAACTTCGTGGAGAACGGAGACTTCGAGAATGGCACCACTAAAGGATGGATGTCTGACAGCAATACGCCGTTTGCCATCGCTACTTCCGACGGAAAGATCGAGACCCCTGATGCTCCTAAGGAGCCTGTCATCCCTGATTCATGGGAATATGTCCAGCAGGGCGACCCTAATTTTCATATCTATCTCTGCTTCGGACAGTCGAACATGGAGGGTAATGCAGCCATTGAGTCACAAGACTTGAGCGGCATTTCCGCTCGCTTTCAGATGATGGCAGCCGTCAATTTCGGCACTAATCGTACCAAAGGTAATTGGTACAAAGCCATTCCACCGCTTTGCCGACAGAACACTGGACTGACTCCAGCTGACTATTTCGGACGCACTCTCGTAGAGAAACTGCCCGAGAATATAAAGGTCGGAGTCATAAATGTAGCTGTAGGAGGCGCAAAAATCGAGCTTTATATGGATGAATTTAAGGATGCCTACATCGCTGGCGATGCAGATTGGTTTAAGAATATCTGTAAGGAATACGACAATGATCCCCTTGGTCGCCTTATCGAAATGGGTAAACTGGCTCAAAAGAAAGGCACTATCAAGGGAATTTTGCTTCATCAAGGCGAGTCGAATAATGGAGAATCCGATTGGTGTGAGAAGGTAGGAAAAGTATATACCCGCATCTGTTACGCCCTCGGACTCAATCCGGCAGAGACACCTCTCCTCGCCGGAGAGACCCTTTATGCCGACCAAGGCGGCGCTTGCTCATGGCATAATACTGCTGCGCTTCCTCATCTGAAAGAGTATGTCACTAATTCTTATGTCATTTCTGCCAAGGATTTGCCTGGTAATGGCAAGGATCCTTTTCATTTCAGTGCCGCTGGTTACCGCACATTAGGCAAGCGATATGCCGAACAGATGTACAAACTTCTGCCTGAATCCACAGGCATAGCCACCATCCAGACATCGTCTTCCCTCACTAATTCCTCAGCCATCTATAATCTTCAAGGCCAGCGAGTAACGAAAATGGTAAAGGGACAGATATACATCATCAAAGGAAAGAAGGTAATAATGTAGCCAGCCCCGTGCCGCGCGTTACCGCCTGATATTATAAACCTAAAAAACAAAAACACCCAATAATATGACAAACTCAATCAAAAAAAACCTAATTACCTTATTATTAGCCATTACTCCAGCCTTTATTACCAGCCTTGCTCAGCCAATGAGCACAGCAAAAGGACTGAAGGACGCCTATAAAGATTACTTCAAGGTAGGCGTAGCACTGAATACCCGCAACTTCTCCGAAGCAGAACAGCAGCTGACCCTCGCCAATTACAACAGCGTAACCTGTGAGAACGCGATGAAACCGGGCGAACTTCACCCTGCTGAAGGTGTCTGGAAATGGGAAGGTGCCGACAGTATTGCCAACTGGTGTCGCCGTCATCACATCCCGATGCGTGGTCATTGCCTCGTGTGGCATAGCCAGTTTGCCGACTGGATGATGTACGACAAGAAGGGAAAGTTCGTCAAGAAGGAAGTATTCTACAAGCGTCTCCGCGATCATATCCACACTGTCGTCAACCGTTACAAGGACATCGTATATTGTTGGGACGTGGTCAATGAGGCAATGGCAGACCAGCAACGTCCTGCATTTAGAGGAAGACCAGCCGGAAGTCCTTACCGCGAGAGCGCATTATATAAGCTTTGTGGCGATGAATTCATTGCTAAAGCATTCCAGTTTGCACGTGAAGCCGACCCGAAAGCGCTCCTTTTCTATAATGACTACAATGCAGCCGACAAGGGAAAGAGCCAGCGCATCTATGATATGGTGAAGAAAATGAAGGACGCCGGCGTACCTATCGACGGCATCGGAATGCAGGGTCACTACAACATCTACGGACCTTCTATGGACGATGTCTCTGCTGCAATCGAGAAATATGCCACACTTGTCAAGCACATTCACTTCACTGAGCTTGATATTCGCGCCAATGAAGAAATGGGAGGTCAACTGAATTTCTCACGTAAAGGAGTAGAAATAAAGCCTTATATCAAGACTCTCCACGCCAATCAGTACAGCCAGCTTTTCAAGACATTGCGCAAATATAAGGACGTGGTGGACGTTGTCACCTTCTGGAACCTCTCTGACCGCGATTCATGGGTAGGCACATCAAACTATCCTCTCTTGTTCGACAAGGACCTGAAGCCTAAGACTGCCTATTATGCCGTTAGGGATTTCAATCCTGCTCTCGATAATGTCAAGCCGATAGAGGACTTCAAACCGAGCGAGCTTAACCAGCCGGGACAGCAGTATCCGATGGTAAACTCACAGGGATATGCACGCTTCCGTGTCGAGGCACCGCAGGCTAAGTCCGTACTTGTCAGCCTCGGACTCGGTGGTACCGGCGGTACTGTGCTCCAAAAGGGTAAAGATGGTTTCTGGTATGGCACCACTGACGGACCGATGGATGAGGGATTCCATTATTATCACCTTACCATCGATGGCGGAGTGGTCAATGATCCGGGCGCAAAGAATTACTATGGATCATGCCGTTGGGAGTCTGGTATAGAGATTCCTGCACATGATCGCGACTTCTATGCGCTCAAGAATGTCCCTCATGGCAATGTGCAGAAGATTATTTTCCATTCTCCAAGCACCAATTCAGAGCGCGTTGCCTACGTCTATACACCAGCAGGATATGAGAAGAGCACTGTGGGCAAGAAGGGAAAGAAAAACCGTTACCCTGTGCTTTACCTGCAGCATGGATGGGGAGAGGATGAGACAGCGTGGTCAAACCAAGGACATGCCAACCTCATACTCGACAATCTCATCGCTGAAGGCAAGGTAAAGCCGTTCATCATCGTGATGACTTACGGCATGACAAATGAGTGCAAATGGGGACGTATGCACGAGTTTGACTGGACAGAGTTCCAGAAAGTCCTGATGGACGAGCTCGTCCCATACGTTGACAGCCATTTCCGCACCATCCCTGACCGCGCCCATCGCGCTATGGCAGGACTCTCAATGGGCGGTATGGAGACGCATAATGCCACTCTCGCACGCCCAGAGTTATTCGGCTATTGGGGACTCTTCAGCGGTGGTATCTATCTGCCTGAAGAACTGAAGGGCAAGCCTGCTCCTAAGCATATGTTCATCTCATGCGGAAGCAAGGAGAATCCTGACCGCGTGAAGCAAGCTGTCGAGACGCTGAAAGCTGCGGGATATAATGCCACAAGCCACGTTTCTGATGGCACAGCGCATGAGTTCCTCACTTGGAGACGCGCCCTCAAGGAGTTCGCCTCCATCCTCTTTAAGTAAATTATAATATGCTTTGATATTGGAATCCATTCCTATCATTACTATGAAAGGGTAGGGTGGATTCCTTCCAAACATACTAAATACATCTAATAATGAAACAGATACTATCCAGATTACTCCTCTCTGCTACGGCTATCCTTTCGCCATTATTGGCTGAAGCGCAAAATCCTATCGCTCAGACATTTTTCTCCACCGACCCGGCACCTATGGTATATGGCGACCGTCTCTATGTCTTCACCGGACATGATGAGGAGAATGCCGACTTCTTCTGGATGCATGACTGGCGACTTCTCTCCACTGTTGACATGGTAAACTGGCAGGATCACGGTTCGCCACTTAGTCTTTTCGACTTCAAATGGGCTGATGACAGGGCTTGGGCACCGCAGGTCATCGAGCGAAACGGCAAGTTTTATTTCTATGTTACGGTGCATTCCAAGATCAGCAACGGCATGGCCATCGGCGTAGCTGTGGCTGATAATATCGAAGGACCTTATCATGATGCCCTCGGAAAGCCACTCTATGAGGACGGAAAGTGGGATCATATCGACCCTACAGTGTGGATTGATGATGATGGTCAGGCATATATCGCGTGGGGAAACCCTAAATATTACAGTGCAAAACTGAGCGATGATATGATTCATCTCGCTTCAGAAGTGAAGTGTGACACCACTGTTAAGCGCTACACAGAGGGACCATGGCTCTACAAACAGCGTTCTCTCTCTAAACAAGAGATAAAGCAAATGAAGCTGACAAAGAAGGAAATGAAAGCATCTGCTTGGGGTAAATGGCTCCTTGTATATGCTGCCGGAGGCGTGCCAGAGTGCATAGCATACTCTGAAAGCAATTCTCCGCAGGGACCATGGGAGTATAAAGGCGAGGTAATGGCACAGACTAATGATACTAAATCATTTACTAATCACAGCGGAATCATTGATTATAAAGGTCATCATTACTTCTTCTATCACACAGGTTGGTTACCAAAGGGTGGCGGATTCTCACGCAGTGCCTGCGTAGAAGAGTTCCAATGGCAGAAGGATGGTCGCCTTCCTGTCATCCTTCCTACACATGAAGGACCAGCCCCTATCGCCACATTCTCTCCTTTCCGCCGTGTGGAGGCAGAGACAATGGCATTCTCAAAGGGCGTTCGCTCTGAGTGGAACAGCAAGCAAAAACGCATTTGGGTAAGCGATATACATAATGAAGACTGGATAAAACTGCGCGAAGTGGATTTTGATACCAATGCTCCTGCCTCCCGACTTAATATCGAAGTCAGCGTGGCAAGTGCTCTCCAGGGAGGTCAGATAGAAGTTCGCCTCGACTCATTGAAGGGCAATCTCGTCGCTACAGTCGATGTTCCACGCACTGGCGGCTGGGAAGAATGGCAGACAGTTAAAACTTCTTTCACCAAGGAAGTAAAAGGAAAGCACGACCTATACTTCGTATTCCGAGGCAAAAAGGGCTTAAAGCTCTTCAATTTCGATTGGTGGCGCATCCAGTAATCGCTATGGTGATTAGTGGTTTAGTCAATTAAGAATAATGAATTCCTATTTTTGAATAATGAAAAAGAATGGCATTCTCCTTCAGATAGCAATGCTTCTGCTCCCTGTCAGCGCCCTTAATGCGCAGACAAGTCCTGATGGTAAACTTCAGGTTAAGGTCACTTGCGACCAAGGAAAACCTGTATATACAGTCACATATAATGGAAAAGACTGTATGAAACCATCCCCATTAGGTCTCAATACCAATATAGGTGACTTCACAAAAGACCTTTCTATCAGCAATTCTTCTGCTGTTCAGCCTGTGAAAGCAGACTACACATTATATAATATCAAGCGTAAGGACAACCATTACGCAGCTAATCAGCAGACATACACTTTCGCACAGAATGGTAAAGACGTACTGAAAGCCACTTTCCAAGTGAGCAATCACAATATAGCCTTCCAGTATGAGATACTGAAAAGCCAAAAGGAAACTATGTGCGTAGTGGTCAATGACGAGGCTACAGGCTTCCATTTCCTCGATGAAACCGTCACTTTCCTATGTCCACAAATGGGCTCAATGACTGGTTTTGCACGCACAGCACCAAGCTATGAGACCCATTATACAGCCGATGAGGCTATGGGTAAGAACGGTTGGGGACAGGGTTACACCTTCCCTTGCCTCTTCAAAGCACCGGCAGAGGATGGCAATATCTGGATTCTCGCTTCCGAAACAGGCAGTTGTGGCAATTATCCTGGTTGTAAAATAGAGAATAAAGGTGCTGGAAACTATAAGGTTTCTTTCCCTGATATGAAGGAAAACAATGGCTATGGATCTACAGGTGCACAGATGGCTTTGCCTGAAAAGACCCCGTGGCGCACACTTACCGTTTCTCCAAATCTTAAAGATATCGTCGAGACTACAGTGACATGGGATGCTCTTGCCGTAGCTCAAAAGGATAATAAGGGCGCTCTTGATGTCCTTCGCGCTAAGCATAAGGAAGGCTATGGACGTGGAGCTTGGTCATGGATTATTGCAGATGATGCCAGCTGTAACTACGATACGCAGAAAGAATACATAGATTTCGCTGCGGCAATGGGCTGGGAATCCCTGCTCATTGATGCTCAATGGGATCGTCAAATCGGTCGTGAGCGCATAGCAGAACTTGCTCGTTACGGAAAAACGAAAGGCGTTTACCTCTATCTTTGGTATAATTCTAATGGTAATTGGAATGATGCTCCGCAGACACCACGCCACTGTTTAAGCACAGCAACTGCCCGTCAGCAGGAGATGGCATGGCTTCAGCAGACTGGTATCCGTGGTATTAAAGTCGATTTCTTCGGTGGTGACAAGCAATGCACTATGGAATTATATCGTGACATCCTCGCTGATGCCCTCAAACATGATATTAAAGTCATATTCCATGGATGCACATTGCCACGTGGATGGGAAATGCTCTATCCTAATTATGTAGCAAGCGAGGCAGTGAGAGCATCCGAGAACCTTCGCTTTTCACAAGGCGAATGCGACAGAGAGGCTATGGATGCCACCTTCCTGCCATTCATCCGTAATGCTGTAGGCAGTATGGATTTCGGAGGAAGTACTCTCAATTGGTATTACAACAAATACAATCAGCCAGGCAAAGGTGGTGGTCATCGCATCACATCAGATGTCTTTGCCCTTGCCACAGCAGTGCTATTCCAGTCTCCTGTGCAGCATTTTGCCATGTCGCCAAGTAATCTTACAGATGCTCCTGCATGGGCTATCGACTTCATGAAGAATGTTCCAACCGCATGGGAGGATATACGTTTTATCGCAGGTTATCCGGGAAAATACGTTGTTCTCGCACGTAAAAGTCAGGCAGGAAAATGGTATCTCACTGCAATCAACGGCACAAAGGAGACACTCAAGCTCAAGATTCCAGTGGATATGTATGATGTAGGTCAGATAGTCACGGTATATAGCGACAAGCCTACGAAGAAAGTGACACCGGAAAGTATGGTAAAGCAAGTGAAAATAAACAAGAAGCGCATCATGGAAGCCATCATTCCAGTCAATGGTGCCTTCCTTATCGCAGAGTAAAAATTTGACAATCAATAAATAGAAAACATGCCTTTTCGTAAAAGAGGGGGCAATCTCAACTATTTATAACTTATGAATAAATCTAAAAAGACGCTGGCTTCTATCGCTTTTGCCCTAATGTCTGTAGCATCAGTGCAGGCACAGAAGCTCAATCTTCCATTGATTCAGACCAAATATACCGCAGACCCTGCACCATACGTACATGGTGATACTGTGTATCTTTACACCACTCACGATGAGGAAGGTGCCGATGGTTTCCTCATGAAGGACTGGCTTCTTTATACATCTACAGACATGGTAAACTGGGAAGACCACGGTGCAGTGGCTTCGCTGAAGGATTTCCCGTGGTTCAAAGGCAACAATGGAGCTTGGGCAGCGCAGGTAATAGAGCGTAACGGCAAATGGTATATGTATTGTCCTATACATGGTCACGGCATAGGAGTGCTCGTGGCAGACTCTCCTTTCGGCCCTTTCAAGGATCCTTTGGGCAAGCCTCTCGTATGGAATAAGGAGCATTGGTATGACATTGACCCTACAGTATGGATTGATACAGATGGTCAAGCGTATCTGTATTGGGGCAATCCAAACCTTTATATGGTGCGTCTCAATGAGGATATGATTTCTTATTCTGGCGAAGTCATTGAGTATCCTAAGGTAAAGGACTATCAGGAAGGTCCGTGGTTCTGGGGCAGGAAGAATGCGAAAGGTAAGATGAAATACTATATGGCTTTTGCTTCGACATGCTGTCCTGAAGGTATCGGCTATGCCATGTCAGATCATGCTGACGGTCCTTGGGAGTGGAAAGGACACATAATGGATCATACTCCACAGACAAGGGGCAATCATCCTGGCATTATCGACTTCAAGGGAAAGTCTTATTGCTTTGGTCTATGTTATGATGTTTTCCGTTTTGAGACCAGTCGTCATGCGGAACAGCGTAGCTGCTCTGCGGCTGAGATGACTTACAATCCAGATGGAACCATTCAGGAACTGCCTTATTTCCTTCATGCAAAGCTCGAACAGGTGGGCTCTTTCAATCCTTACCGTCGCGTTGAGGCAGAGACGATGGCATGGGGATATGGTCTTCGCACCACTCGCGCTAATCCTTCAGGTCCATGGAATCCTACTCTTTTCGTCACAAATATTGATGATGGTGAGTATATTCTCGTGAAAGGCGTTGACTTTGGAAAGAAAGGAGCATCTTCATTCACAGCTTCCTGCGCTGTTCAGCTATATGGAGGTAAGATGGAAGTGCGCATTGATGATGTAGAAGGCAGACTTCTTGGCACTCTTGATATTACCAATACTAAGTTTAAGTATAAGGAATTTACCACTCGTCTCGCTCCTGTAAGTGGCAAGCACGATTTGTATCTCGTCTTTAAGGGTGGTAAATATCAGAAGAAAAACCTCTTTAATTTCGACTGGTGGCAGATGACACCGGCGAAGTAAATACGGTAAATAATGAATAAAACGAGACTTATATCCGCCACATTAGCGGTGGATATAAGCCTGAAATAATAATTATCTCACTATATTTCAATATGAAAGTAATAAAGAAAGCTCTCTCAATATGCGCCCTTATGGGAGCATCTATCCTCTCGGCAAATGCCCAAAACCCTTATCTCCCTTTGTGGGAGCACGTTCCTGATGGTGAACCAAGAGTCTTTGAAGACCCTGACAACCCTGGAAAATATCGCGCTTATATCATCGGTTCGCATGATGTGAAGAACACAGCATATTGCGGTCCAGACATAAGAATGTGGTCTGCACCGGTGGAAGACCTCAGCAAATGGCGTGATGAGGGCGCTATCTTCACGCATTATGTGGATGGTCAGTGGGACACCATGTACGCTCCAGATCTCGTTGAGGTAAAGGACAAGAAGACAGGAAAGAAGACTTACTATCTCTATCCTCACTCCCGTGGCTATCGTCGCGTGCCAATGGTGGCGAAAGGTGATCGTCCTGACGGCCCTTTCACACCGATAAATCTCACGAAAGACCAGCGCCAGTGTCTCCCAGGCTCAATGATTGACTTCGATCCATCAGTCTTTATCGAGAATATCACTGACAAAAAGGATAAGGATTTCGATAAAGGTTATCGAGCATACGTATTCTATGGTTTCCAACATTCCACCGCGGCAGAGCTTGATCAGAACACTATGTACTCCGTTCGTCCAGGCACTAAGATTCATGATTACTTCATTCCAGCCTCTCTGCGCTATGGAGAAGTGCGCGATCCGAAAGGCACAGAGTATCCAGCACTGTATAAAGGACAGAATCCAGGTGAGTTTAATTTCTTTGAAGCCAGTTCAATACGCCAGGTAGGCAATAAGTATGTCATGGTATTCTCAGGCTATAGTGGTCCTGATTACGGTCTTGGCTCCACCAATTCAGCCCTCCGTTACGCATACGGCGACAGTCCATTAGGACCTTGGCGCTCAGGCGGAGTGCTCGTAGATTCACGTGGTGTCGTGCTAAATGAGGATGGAAGCAAACTGATAACTACCAATTGGGCGCATAATACCCACGGTTCGCTTCAGGAAATCAATGGTCAATGGTATGTGTTCTATCATCGTCCGCCACGTGGTTTCGGCAATGCACGCCAGGCAATGGTGGCTCCTGTCAAGATAGAATGGGACAAAAAGTCTGTGGCTAAGGGCGGAAAAGTGCGCATCATAGGTTATGATCCATACGTGAAAGGCAATGAATGGTCGGCAAAAGCATCCAATGGCGACCACTATACCGGTGCAGAAGTGACTTCAGAAGGCTTCCAAATCTTCGGACTCGACCCTTATAAGTATTATTCAGCAGGCATTGCTTGCTACGTGACCGACCATAATGCGATGCAGGACCAGCGTGACGTGTGGAACAACTCTATGGATCTTGCAGGACTGAAGAATGGCAGCATCGTGGGATTCAAGTACTTCGGCTTCGGCGGACTTGCCAAAGAGACCAAAGGATGCAAGGCTTTTGCTGGCACAAAGAAAGGCGATGGCACCCGCATCCAACTCGATATAACCGAAGGAAGCGGTCAGCCATACACTATAAAGGTGATGCTGGACGGCCCATACGCCAACTCTACATGGAACGGAAAGGAGATAGGACGCATCGAAGTGAAGAATCCTAAGAGCGGACAGCGTGTCACCCACAGCGTCAAAGTGCCAGGAGTGGAAGGTCTTACAGGCAAGCATGGCATATATCTCGTGGTGGAAGGACCGGAATATAAGGCACCAGCACAGCCACGTTGGGGCAACATCAACCAGAAGAATGCCCGTCCGCAGGGTCTCTTCGACCTCCACGGAATAGCCTTCGCCAATGATAACATCACCCCTTCAGCGCCAAAGGTGCCACAGGTTACTATCAATGTAGATGGCAATAATCTCGTCATTCCATCCGACCCGATTCTCTCCACCAACCAGAACGGTTACACCCAGACAGACCATTATCAGGTCTATGGCCGCCTCACCGGCAATTCCGTCATCAAGGCAACAGCCTCCGACCCGAGCGTGAAGTTCACTGTGGGCAAGATAACCGATGGCCGCGCCAAGGTGACTGCCGTATGGAATGGAGTGGAGAAGGTGTTCCTGATAAACTAAAAAAGCGGCAACCCCCTCAGTCCCCACCATTGTGGGGAAGATTAAAACATCAATATAGAAAAATAAAGAAAAAATAGAAAAATATATTTGTTTATTTTTATTTATTGATATTTTATTGCTGATTGTCAGCTTGATAGATACTGGCGAAACTCCAGTAATGTTTTTTCATTATATGCGACACATATTTCTTTACATAATTCTCAGCTTCGGATTGGCAATAAATGCTAATCCAAAGCTGAGATTTTCTTTTGTCACGCCTTCAATAGTACGTGTGCAGTGGGACCAAGATGGCAAGTTCCAAAATAATAACACCGGTATCTGCGTCTATTCGCCTCAAAATGTGAAGGTAGCACAAACGGAAACCGCCGAGCAATTAGTTCTTCGTTCTTCTGTGCTTACCGTCATTATGGATAAGCAGACAGGAAGTCTCACCTTCAAGGATAAGCAGAGTAATGTGATTCTTGACTCAAATGGCAAATATCTAAAGGCAGAACCCTCAGTGCAGGAGCGCATTGTATATGATGAAAAATCCGCTCGTGCAGTGGAAACTGCTAACGGCAAGGTGACTGTGAAGGATATAATACGCCGTGATACTATAGGAATAAGCACCCGCTATTATGTCTCTTTCTGTGCAGAAAACGAGAAAGCGCTCTATGGTCTTGGAGCCCACATGGAGGATTATATGAATCTTCAGGGCAAGACATTGTGGCTTACCCAGCATAATCTCAAGGCTTTCGTTCCGATGCTTCTATCTACTAAGGGTTACGGTCTTCTCTTTGATGCCGGTTGTGCGATGAAGTTTGAGAGCCGGAAGGCAGATAATAAGGAAACAGGAACTGCAGATTGTTACGTCACCACGATGCAGCTCGAAGGTGCGAAGCATCTTGACTACTATTTCATCAAAGGCGAAAATCTCGATGAAATCGTGGAAAATTATCGTTTCCTTACGGGAGATGTCTCCATGATGCCACGTTATTTGTTTGGCTATACACAGTCGAAAGAGCGCTACGTGTCATCTGATGATATAGTGAAAACATTGCGTGAATATCGCCGTAGGCATGTGCCTATCGACATGATAGTGCAGGACTGGAACTACTGGCCACAGGGATGGGGCTATATGAAGATGAATCCAAAGTACTATCCATCGCCAAAGGCCCTTGCAGATTCGGTGCATTCCATGAACGCAAAACTGATGATTAGCATCTGGCCTAATCCTCAATGGTGTCCTGAAGCTGATGATTTCAAGCAGAGAGGCATGATGCTGGAGCATGATATCTATGATGCCTTCAATCCAGAAGCCCGTAAGCTCTATTGGAAATATGCCAATGATGAGTTTTTTGCCAATGGTTTTGATGCCTGGTGGTGTGATTCCAGCGAGCCTCTTGATGGTGATTGGAATCAAATACCCGCACATTCCCTCCATGATGAGTCCGTTCCATATAGTTGGGACGACCATGAATACCGCTGGATGCTCAATAAAGATGTGCTCAGCGAAGCCCTTGGAGTAGAGCGCAGCAGTCTCTTTTCGCTCTATCACTCTATGGGAATATATGAGAATCAGCGTGCTGCGACCGCCAACAGGTATGGTGGAGGACCGCGAGTAGTCAATCTTACTCGTTCCACCTATGCAGGTCAGCAACGATATGGTACGATAGTATGGAATGGCGATACCCACGCTTCATGGCAATCTTTCCGCCAACAGATACCTGCCGGGCTTAATTATATGGCTACTGGCAATCCTTATTGGACGGTAGATGTAGGTTCTTTCTTCACGAAAGACGATGGTAGAAGGTGGTTTTACAAGGGAGAATTTCAGAATGGCGTCAGGGATGATGCCTACAAGGAATACTATGTCAGAATGTTTCAATGGGCTACCTTTCTTCCGATGCTGAGAAGTCACGGTAGTGACACTCCGCGCGAGATATGGCAATTTGGAGAAAAAGGCACAATATTCTATGATGCCATCTCAAGTATGATAAGTCTTCGTTATCGTAACATACCTTATATATATAGTATGGCATGGAAACAGCATCGAGAAGGTTACACTATGGCCCGCTTGCTTGCCTTTGATTTCCCGGAAGATGATAATGTTCTTGACCTGAAGGACGAGTATATGTTCGGCGACTACCTTGTATGTCCGGTCACAAAACCTCTTTCCGAAGCGAAAGACCGTAGTATATATCTTCCGAAAGGTACGGAATGGTATGATTTCAACGATGGAAAATTATATGAAGGAGGCAGATGGATTACTCAGCCTACAGAGATAGACAAGGTGCATATCTTCGTAAAGTCAGGCTCGATAATTCCTACTACTGAGGTGGCGGAATACTCTGATGCGCAGAGAGGCAAGCCGATTACTATCAATGTATATCCAGGAAAGAATGCTGAGTTTACTCTTTATGAGGACGAAGGCGATACATACAATTATGAAAATGGTGCTTTCTCCACCATACATCTGAAATGGAACGAAGCAAACCGCACTTTAGAGATAGGCGACCGCAATGGAAACTTCGATGGAATGGCGAAAAAACGCATTTTTATAGTTAAGACACCGCAAGGAGAAAAAACAATATCGTATAAAAGAAAATCAAAGAAAGTAAAGTTATGAAGTACTCTAAGCAAATTCAGAAAATAATAATCAAGACACTCGTTTTGCCCCTTTCTTTGATTTCTTCGGTTGCATTAGCGCAAGTTTCGCCCAATGGAAAAATCAAGGTGGAGTATGTTTCTGCACCCGAAGTCGGTCAGTTGCAAGTGAGATATAAAGGTCTGCAAGGCTGGCAGTCAATAATGAAGATGGATATATGCCTCGGACAAGGAAAGATAATTCACAGCAAAAAGGCTGAAAAAGTGGACTACGAAATGCTTTTGGGTAAGAAGAAGCATTGCACCAATGCTTTTTGCGAAAGCAGTTATCCCCTTGCTGATGGATGCCGATTGAGGGTAAAAGCCTATAATGACGGCATAACATGGAGCAGAGACAGCACTCTTGGCAATGGAGAATATGAAGGTCATCATGTGGATTTCAGTTCTGCGAAAGCCAACTGGCTAATGCAATGGACTGACAGCTATGAGGGATTCTTTCCAAAGAATCGTGAAACCAAGAAAGGCGAGCGATATGGTTATCCGGCATTGTTCGAATATGAGAATAATGTCTTTGCCTTACTTTCCGAATCGAATATCGGAAAGAATTGTGCGGCTTCCAGTTTCTATGCCACGAGCCAATCGAATCATTATCTTATCCGCCCTGATGGCAAAGCCGTGGAGGGCGATCAGACGCTGATAATCGGTTCGCTTAATGATGTAGTGGAATCCACTCTCATTACAGACAACTCTCAGCCATCCACTTTTGACGATGTATCATGGATCAAGCCAGGCGTTGCTTCGTGGATTTATTGGGCGTATAATCATGGTTCCAATGATATAAATATAATAAGGAAATACATCGATTTGGCTGTAAAGATGAAGTTGCCTTACGTTTTAATTGATGCAGAATGGGATGAAATGCCAAAGATTGCATCCAATCAAGGTAAGACCATCGAGGATGCAGTCAAGGAATGTATCGAAGCGGGCATTAAGCCGATAATCTGGTATAATTCCTCTGTCGGCTGGATAAACGGGGCACCGGGTCCGAAATTCCGACTCAATAATCCCGAAGACCGAGAGAAAGAGTTCGCATGGTGTGAGAAAATCGGTGTCAAGGGTGTGAAGATTGATTTCTTTTCCGGTGACAACAATCTCAATATAAGATACATGATAGAACTTCTTGAGTGTGCCGCAAAGCATCATCTGCTCGTCAATTTCCATGGTGCAACAGTTCCTCGTGGATGGCAACGCACCTATCCTAACCTTGTAAGCACCGAGGGCGTCTATGGAGCAGAATGGTATAATAATGTCCCTACATTCACCGACAAGGCAGCAAGACATAATGCCACGTTGCCATTTACTCGTAATGTCATCGGTTCGATGGACTATACCCCATGCGCATTCTCCGACTCTCAGCATCCACACATCACCACTCATGCCCATGAATTGGCACTCACGGTCATATTCGAGTCTGGCATCCAGCATCTGGCAGACCGTCCTGAGAGTTTCCTTGCCCAACCTCAGGCAGTCAGAGACTTCCTCTCCAGTCTCCCTACAGCATGGGATGAGACGCGACTCATATCAGGTTATCCGGGCGAATATGTGGTGATGGCACGCAGAAAAGGGCATAAATGGTATGTGGCAGGTATCAATGGTACAGATGAAGAGCAGACACTCGATTTCGCACTTCTTAAGAAGTATGTAAAGAAACAGAAGAAAGCCCATCTTTTCCTTGATTCCAACGATAGGAGCAAGAGCAATTGGAACCTTGTTTCATGCGATGAAATCGGCGAAAATGACATGAAGATAAAGTGTCAGCCTCGTGGAGGCTTCGTCATTACTATAGAGTGATTTCCTCTGGTCTTTTCGTCTCTAATAGCGTAATTTGCCAGAAGGGAAAAACAGAACAAAAAGTTTCTCCCAAATCATGGCAATGCCGCCGGAAAACGAAAGCATTGATATTACAAACTGAAAGCATCGTTTTTACCCTGTAATAACTATGCTTTCAGTTTGTAATAACTATGCTTTTACCCCGTAATATCTATGCTTTTGTATCCCGGCATCTATGCGTCAGAAAACTGTAAGCAAAACTCTGCAATTTGATTACGATTTTTCTGAAAATGCCACAATTTTCTAACAGTCGATATTTTGGGGATATTTCATTTCTCACGTCTGAAACCATAATCAGCAAATAATTCCCAATAGGAAAAATCGAACAATAGCCCTATATTTCCATTCTTTGCCAAAAATGAAACAATGCGACAAGTTTCTGCAACATTATAATTAGAGTTTTTCCCCATTTTTCCGTAATTTTGTAACCACAATACTGACTCACATCCGACACTTTACCATCGGATTATTCCAAAACCCAAAATCTAACCCTAATGACAATCTTAAAGCAAATTGCCATAATGTCCATTCTGGCAACTGCCGTCTCCGCCACAAAAGCGCAGAATCCGATTATCAATCATCAGTTTTCGGCAGACCCAACAGCAAGGGTATTCAATGGCAGAATTTACCTTTTTCCATCTCACGACATCATTAGTCCCGTGGAACCAGAAAAGAAATGGTTTTCCATGGCAGACTATCATGTCTTCTCTTCCGACAATCTCACCGACTGGACCGACCACGGAGTGATTCTTTCCCAGGAGCAAGTGCCATGGGGCAACCCAAAGGCTTACTCTATGTGGGCACCGGACTGCGTAGAGAAAGATGGCAAATATTATTTCTTTTTCCCCGATGCTCCTAAGCCTCTCGCCACCGACAAGGATGCAAGAAGCCGCGGATTTGGTATCGGAGTGGCGACAGCCGACCATCCGTATGGTCCCTACAAAGCCTTGCCTGACAATATAAAAGGTATTGCAGGCATCGACCCGTGTGTGCTACAGGCCTCCAATGGCGAGAATGTCATCTTCTGGGGAGGTGGCGGACTGCGTATGGCAAGATTGAAAGATAATCTCATCGAGCTTGCTGACGAGGAGATGCAAAACCCTACTGAAGCGCCAAATGGCATGAAATTCTACGGTCATGCGGTGGAAGGACTGCCCGAAGGCTTCAAGGAAGGCCCTTTCGCATTCGAGAGAAATGGTAAGTTTTACCTCACTTACCCTTGGGTACGCAAAGAAAATGGCACCGAATGTCTCGCTTATGCTATGAGCGACAAGCCGATGGGACCTTATGAATACAAAGGTATCATCATGAAAGAGCATGAGAATGGATGCTGGACCAATCACCATTCCATCGTGGAATACAAAGGACAGTGGTACCTCTTCTATCATAATAATGCCTATTCGCCTTGGTTTGACAAGAACAGATCAGTCTGTGCCGACTCCCTTTTCTTCAATCCTGACGGCACGATACAGGAAGTGAAACCTACGCTTCGTGGTATAGGAGTGACAGATGCCCGCACTATGGTGCAGATGGATAGATATAGCAGTATCGGTGGAGGGGCGACGATAGAATATAATGACACGACTAACCGCTTCCTCGGATGGAAGACTATACTGCCGAAAGATGGCTTCGTGACCTATGCCAACGTGCAGATACCAGAGGGAGAATACACCGTATGGGTGAACAAACCGGGATTCTGGGGACGTGCAGAGATAGTGGATATCCGGAAGACGACACTTGAACTCAAGGTCAACAAACTGCCTAACGGACTCCATGAACTCGTGCTGACGAACAAAGGCAAAGCCCCGGTGGAGGTGGATTGGATTTCCCTCAATCCGCGCACACCGCTCGTGCCTTCCTCTTCCGGTGGACTTGCCACGGGCACCTATCGCAATCTCTTCGTGGAGGCAGGGCATTCCGAGGCAGAAGTCGAGGCAAAGCTGCGCCAGGTCTTTGATGACGTGTTCAAGGGAAAGAACCGCTGCTACTTTGAAGCAGGCAAGGATATGGCTTACATCTCAGACCTGAAGAACAAGGATGTGCGCACCGAGGGCATGTCCTACGGCATGATGATAGCAGTGCAGTTTGACAGAAAGGACATCTTCGACCGTCTCTGGCGCTGGAGCAAGAAGTATATGCAGATGCAGGACGGACCGATGAAAGGCTATTTCCGCTGGAGCTGCAAGCCTGACGGCACGCCAAATGCCAATGGACCAGCCTCTGATGGCGAACTCTATTACATCACTTCCCTCATCTTCGCATCAAACAGATGGGGAAACAGCGGTGAAATCGACTATCTGAAGGAGGCACAGTATATCCTCGACTGCATCCAGCCACGCCAGACAGAGTTTACCATGAGGCGTGGAATGGATGGAAAAAGACTCGAAAAGCCAGTCACCACCAAGCGGACAGTATCGCTGATAGACCCGGAAACCGACCTTATCACCTTCGTTCCAGGTGTCTCCTTCACTGATCCGTCTTACCATATCCCTGCCTTCTATGAGGTATGGGCACGTTATGCCGAAGATGGCAGAGCATCATATTGGCGTGAATGCGCCCGCAAAAGTCGTGAATATCTGCATAAAAGCGTGCATCCGCTCACTGGACTCAATGATGATTACAATAATTTCGACGGCACTCCGTTACATAATAACCGACTTTTAGGCGACTGCTTCCGCTATGATTCATGGCGCGTACCGATGAATATTGCGCTCGATTACAGTTGGGCTTGCTCTGACAGACAGTGGCAACAGAACTATGGACACACCATTCAAAACTTCTTTTTCTCGCAGGGCATAGACTCATATCTCGACCAATACAACACGGATGGCACACTGCCAAAGCAAATTCTCCCAGCAGGCACTTACCAACCCAAATTGCGCCATTCCATCGGACTTATGGCTACTCTCGCGGCTTCGTCTATCATGTGCTCGCATCCGAAAAGTTACGATTTCATCGATAGATTGTGGAATGCCAAGCATAAGCCGGATGCTGACGGATATTTCGATGCCTACTACGACGGACTATTACGCCTCTTTGCATTTATGCACCTCAGCGGACACTATCGCGTGATAGAGAAGACACCGCAACTGGAGACCTATTTGCGCCCTGCTACCAAGGATTCTACTACTCCCGACAGTGAAGGCTTCGTCAGAAGGTGGATGCTCCATGACCCGATATCAAAGCCTAACAGAAGCAACACCGTCTTTACAGACACTTATCTCAATGAGACCTTTCCGCAACCATTGGCTTATAGTAAGAAGGACAAGGCGTGGAATGCTTATGACAGCCAACTATTCAATGTCAAACTGTATCGCCTTGCCACCTGTACCGGACAGCAACGCTACGGCGTTATCTTCTGGGCTACTACTATCATAGAATGTGATGAGGAGATAAAAGACGTGAGATTTGCCATCGGTAGCAACTCCGCTTCCAAGTGGTGGCTTAATGGTCAGGAGATGGCAATGCTCTCCGGCGACCGAAGAATGGTGCGCGATGATGTCGTTTCACGTCCTGTAACGCTCAAAAAGGGGCGCAATATCATCACAGGAGCAGTGATAAATGGCCCGGGAATGAGCGATTTCTGCTTCCGTATCGTGGATGCGGACAAGTATAACCTCCGTATTTCTACTGCGTTCAGATAATTTCTACAGGCAAACTACATCACATTTTAGAAATAAAACAATGAAAAAAGCATTATTTATATCAATAATATGTTTTCTTACAATGGGACTTTCATCCCTCGAATGTAAGGCACAGATAGGACAACCTTGGATACATGACCCCTCTACACTTGCCTTCTGTGACGGTAAATGGTTTACCTTCGGCACTGGAGCAGGAGGTCTTGTCACCGAAGATGGATGGTCATGGCATAGCGGACCAATACGTCCAGGAGGCGGAGCAGCGCCTGATGTCATTAAGATTGGCGACCGTTATCTCGTAGCTTACAGTGCCACGGGCGGCGGACTCGGTGGTGGTCACAACGGAAGAGTGCTGACTATGTGGAACGAAACTCTCGACCCTACATCGCCAAAGTTTAAGTTTTCTGAACCTATAGAGGTGGCTTCATCCGATGGCGACGAAGATAATGATGCCATAGATGCCGGACTTCTCCTTGATCCCACTACGGGAAGGCTCTGGCTCTCCTATGGTACTTACTTCGGAAATATCCGCATTGTGGAGCTTGACCCTAAGACAGGAGCACGCATTGACGGCAATAAAGCAAAGGATATAGCCATAGACTGTGAAGCGACAGACCTCATCTATCGTGATGGATACTATTATCTGCTTGGCACACATGGCACTTGTTGCGATGGAGTAAACTCCACTTACAACATCGTTTGTGGCAGAAGTAGAGAGGTGACAGGACCTTATATCGACAATGTAGGGCGCGATATGTTTCATGGAGGCGGTCGTATCGTCGTGGCAGGAGGCAGACGTGCCGTCGGAGCAGGTCACTTCGGACGCACCATTATCGATGATGGCGTAGAGGTGATGTCATTCCATTGGGAAGCAGACTTAGACCGTGGAGGACGCAGTGTCCTTGCCATCAGACCATTATTATGGCGTAATGGCTGGCCTTATGCAGGCGAACAATTCGCTGAAGGCACTTATTCCATCATCTCAGAGCGTAGAGGTTACAGTCTGGAAATATCGGTTGACTTCGTCAGAATGGAGCAAGAACGCCAGGCATGGCATCGCATTGACCCCAACGAAGCAGTGAAGCCAATACCTAATCAGACACTGAAGGAAGTGGAAAAAGGATGGGAAGACATTGCAAGAGAATGGAATAAAGGCGGTAATATCGGTGTTCGTATCGGCGATTATATGGCTCGTCCGCATCAAAACTGGACCATTACTGCCGTTCCAGAAGCAGGAGGCTACCTCTCAAATCCATACTTTAAGATTACCATAGCAGGCACGGAGCGTGCTCTTTGCGCCACTGCCGATATGCAGGTGGAGACCGTTCCAGCCTTCACAGGTGCTGATTCACAGCTCTGGCGCATTGAGCAACTCACCGATGGAACATATCGTATCATGCCAAAGGCTATCCCTGGAAAGGACGGAATCAATACAGAGTATGTCCTTTATTCCATTGGCGACAGCACTCCAGCACTGGAAAAATATGATTTCCAGAGTGATAACTCAAAGTGGAATCTGAAGAAATAGAAAGAACAAGGAGCGTCTCCAGTAATTAACAGCCACTGTGCCAACGGCTTTTACCGTTGGTTCCCAATAATCACCTAAAAATAACAAAATATGAAAAAACTACTATTTACAGCCCTTCTCTCAGCAGGAATGCTGACGGCGACAGCCCAGTCGCTGGCTCCGGGCGATGCCGGATATGGCTCGCCGGAAAAGAAAATGACAATGAAGAACGCCTATATATGGTCTGATTACCCAGATCCGGACATTATCCGAGTAGGCGATTACTATTATCTCGTCACCACTACGATGCACCTTTTCCCTGGCGGACCAATCATGCGAAGTAAGGATTTGGCAAACTGGGAAGTGGTTTCATATCTCACTGATGCCATCCACGACACGCCACGCTACGACCTCAAGGAGGGAACAGTATATGGCAGAGGACAATGGGCGACATCATTGCGCTACCACAACGGCACTTTCTGGGCGCTCTTCGTGGCAAATGACGACCCGCACAAGTCAATGGTGTTCCGCACAGACGACCCTGCAAAGGGCTGGACTCTCCACAGCCGCCTCCCTGCTTACCATGATTCCTCCCTCTTCTTCGATGATGACGGTAGGGTATATGTATTCTCCGGCAGCGGAAACATCCACCTCGTGGAACTGAAATCCGACCTCACCGGCGTGAAGGAAGGTGGAGTAAACAAGGTACTGGAGCTTCGTGGCAAGCCGGAAGGACTGCATGAAGGCAGCCGCGTCATCAAGCATGACGGTATGTATTACCTCCTCTGCATAGCATGGCCAAAGACAGGACGCGAGGAGATATGCTATCGCAGCCGTAATATCGAAGGTCCTTACGAGAGCAAGGTAATCTTCAAGAGCAAGTTTGGCGGCTTCCCTTTTGCCGGACAGGGCACTATAGTGGATGGAAAGCACGGCGAATGGTACGGACTCATGTTCCAGGACCGCGGTGGAGTGGGCAGAATCCTCACCCTTTCTCCATGCTGCTGGATTGACGGTTGGCCGATGATAGGCACCAAAGGCGACGGAAAGATAGCCGACTCATTCAGCCTCTACAATGACTATAACGACCCGAAGGCGGTCTATGACGGAGCCGTAGTGAAGCCGGATTACCAGTGGAACCATAACTTCATCAAGCAGGACATCACCACAGAGACCGGTTCGCTGTCGCAGCCAGGCAAGAAAGTGAAGCTCCGCACATCCGTTTTGGCTAATTCCATATTTGATGCGCGCAACACACTCACATGGCGCACATGGGGACCAACTTGCTCCGACACCATCTCCATCGACGCCTCACGTATCAAGGACGGCGACTGCGTAGGTCTGTCTGCATTCAATGGCGACGCAGGAGTGCTGACCGTGAAGAAGGAAGGCAAGAAGGCGTACCTCGTTTTCACCGAGGAAAACGTCAGTCTGAGCGATGACACCAAGGCGATAACGGACGTGAAACGCAAGGAAACGGACCGCATAGCCATCCCTAACTCGCGCCTCAAGGATATCCGCCTTGTCATGTCGTGCGACTTCAATCCTGGTCGTGACATCGCAACCTTCGCCTACAGTCTCGACAAAGGCAAGACATGGAAGAAGATAGGCACAGACTACAAGATGAGATTCGACTATCGCCGTCTCTTTATGGGCACCCGTTATGCCGCCTTCTATTATCCTACCAAGTCCACAGGAGGCGAAGTGACCATCCAGTTGTAATCGCTTTGGCGTTAAACCCAAATCGATCATTAGAGCACAATGTTCAAAAATTCTTGCTATTGCGTTGTTTCCTAACATCTTTTGTTTAGTCTCTAATGACCGATTTGGGTTAAATGAAGGTTGCAGGCTGCATCCTGTAACTACACAAATAAGGCTCTTCAGCAAGGGATATTGCAATGAAAAAACGATGCTATTGTACATAACTCTCCATTTTCCATTCATTTCCCCATATTTTTTCTTGATTTTGAAAAAATGATCGTAATTTCGTATTCTTCAATTCGATCCCATCTTGATATTACCAAATTCTACTAACAGATGAAATATGCGAAGAATCTTTACATACTTAATCATTGCTTTAATAGCTGTAGTTATGTTTTCCGGATGCAAACGGCACCATAACAAGGAATTGGATGCCGACTATAGAATGGCATTCACCAGCCCCGACCAAGCGTTGGTAATGCTTGACAGCATAGACGGTGACAAACTCCAGGACTGTGATAGGGCGAAGTATTCCCTTCTCTATTACATGGCACAAGACAAGTCTGGACTTGATGTCGATAATGATTCGCTTATCCGCATTGCCCGCGATTGGTATGACAAGCATCCGGAAGACTCCCTATATGCCTTGTGCATGTATTATTCGGGCAAGTGCCTCCTTCTCCAGGACAGCCTTGCGCAGGCAAAGGTCTGTATGGAGAAAGCTTATTTCATTTCTGATAGCATTGGAGACTATTATACTCGGTATCTTGCATTGGATAAGATTATAGAAATAGAAGAGCACTTTGCACCGCATGATGCGCTGGAATTAACAAGGAAATTAGTGGAAATCACCAATAACAACCAGAACATTTCTACTGCCAATAGGGTCAGATCCTTATTGAGACTGTGTATCAACTATCTTTGTGTGGACAGTCTGCAGCAATCGCTGACATCCGGTAAACAAGCTTTGGAACTGGCGGAGCAAACATCTGATCTCGATTTGCAATCGGATGTATATCAGGACTTGGCAATTGTTTTTGAGAAAATGGAAGAAAGAGACAGCGCTCTTGTATATGCCAGAAAAGCATATGCATATAATCACTCTCGTATATCGGGACAATTGTCTCTGGCGTCTGCATATATAGAGTCGGATTCTGTCGAGCAAGCTCAGAGCATTCTTAAGGAAGTGTGTCCGACAAATATAGAAGAACAATTCACTCTTTTCTATTATCTCAACCTGTCAGCGATAAAGATGCATGACTATAAACAGGCTAAAATTCTGTCTGATTCAGCATTCGCATGCTTGGAGGGTGCATATTTTGATGCCATCAATGACAAAGTACGTTCTTATGCTGCTATCCAGGAGAAAGAAGAGCAGAAGGCAAAGCTGGAGGGAAGGAATGAAATGCAGATGTGGGTTTGCTGCTTGGGAGGATTAGCTCTTATGCTCATTATTGTGCTCATCATGTATGTCCACATATCGACAAAAAGACAAGTAGCAGCCAACTTGGCTTTCGAACAGCAGAAACAGAATCTTATAGAAGAACAGCACAGAAAAGAAATGGCAAACAAAGAACATAAACTGTCAGTAATGCGAAATTGTCTTCTAATGAAAATTGAAGTCGCTGAGAAAATTGAATCTGTGCTCAAAGGCCAGACCCAGGATATAGTCCTCTCTGAAAAAGATTGGAAAGAAATTGAAGTCTTGCTGGATAGTGCGGAAGATTCTTTTATTACAAGACTGAAAGAGATGCATCCTGATCTTACGCAGAATGATTTGCACTTGATGATGCTTCTGCGCATGAGACTCCCACAGAAAGCACTCGCTTCCGTATATAAGATTTCTGAGAAAGCCATCAAGCAGAAACTCTTCTTGTATAAAGAGAAGGTCGGTATTATGAATGAAAAACAGTCTTTGCGTAACTATATAGAAAACTTCTAATACGCATACATATATAGACCTCCTTGGAATCAACCTTGAATTAGTTGTGAAAATATACCATTTCCTTTCTTGTTTGTAACATAATACATATCTTTAGACCTTGTTTTTCTTGTGTTGTTTGTTTTAACGTGCAGACTGTCAAGACTTTATATGGAATTATCAATAGATACAAGATTTAGACCTGATAAATTTGGAAAGTAGGTGACAGTAAGATAATTTTGTAGTCGATTTTTAACCATAATAACAAAATGAAAAGATTCAGAATTATCGTAGCCCTTATGGGCGCTCTTATGTTTTATCCTGCTTCATCGGAGAATACAGAGGCAAGACCGCAGACTATTCCTGTTCGAGTAAAATTTGGAAATCGCGGCGCTCGTTCTGTGGGCCCTGATGTTAAGTGTACATTATGTCAGAAATATGTTGTTGTATATGTTGACAAGTATTTTGGTGATAATGAGGTTGAATTTTTTGTTTACAAAAAAATAAATAGATTTTTATGAAACATTTGTATTTCTCATTGTTGGTTTGCCTTTGTTGCATCAACCAACTGTTTGCAGCAGATATGACAATCATCGCAAACGATCGGGATGAATTGACTGTGCCAACTGACAGCGTTGACTCTTTCTGGATAGATACCCGGCTGTCACATGATGTCTCTGACTATGAGTTGAAGTATAAAGATACTATCAGAATCAATGACGGTTACTATCTGATTGGTTACTATCGCAACAACGTCAGGGAGTATGTCAAAGCGGATCTGGAAACATTTGGAGATGTTTTCTTTGATAAGGTCACCTTTGAATATTATGCAAACGGCACGAAAGCCAGCGAATGCTCCTTCCTGAATGATGACCTTTGGTATAAATTCAATTACTGGTCATTTGCTTCTTATTCCGATGAGCCTTGGAGGGAGTCAAAGGATATAACTGCCTACAAGATAAAGATGTCGGATGATTGCTACGCTATAGCACTGCGAGGCACACGTGATTCCATAGACCCACCTTGCTTGACAATCTTCCTGCTCGATAAAGGTAAAGCAAGACTGGTGTATAACAAGAATGTGGAAATCAATGCAATAAGCAGCAGTCCGTCGCGTACGACATTCGAAGTCCAGACAATAAAATATGACAAGAACGACAAACTGATACCGGACAATAATACAATCATATTTGAGAAGACCGGCATCTCCATCAAGTAGCATGCTTGAAAAGTATAGTCATCTACAGATGAAATTGAAACAAATATGAAAACGACTAAAAGCACGATACAAATGAAAACATTAAGAATCATAATAGCAGCGTTGTTCATGGCTATATCATCATCAGCCGTGGCACAGCAAACAATTTCAATTTCAGAATTGGTCAACACCAAGTGGAGAGTAGAGAATATTAGGATTTCGGATTATGATGAATATACATTAACTGAGATAATCTGGAAGAGACAGGACGGGTCGTTTTTTAAGTATCCGTATTATCTGACAGATACTCCAGTAACTTCACACGATAAATCAGCGTTCGACTATTCCAAGGTAGGAAAAACAAAAAAAGGAAGTTATATAGTCTGCATTAATGAAAAGATGGGGATTGTATATTGTTCTTCCATAGAGTCTTTTGACAAGACGAAAGGTGTTTTCGTGACGAAGCTGGTGACTCAAGGACTTATCGGTTCTGGAGGAATCGATAGATATAAGCTGGTGAAGTAATATAATAGGTAGTATCAGCAGAACCAATACTCTTGGCGGCAGTTGTGCGACAGGCATGACTGCCGTTTCGGATAGTTACGCAATTATTATGCAATCAGGCGCAAGCATCCCCTAATGACATCGTATTCCCATTCCCCAAGAAACAAAAATGGCTCTTTGTTGTCCGGTTGTTTGATAATAAAATATCAATGGATAAAAATATTTTGACCTGTAAGATTGAAATAATTTGGCAGTCAGAATAATTATTGCTACATTTGCACCTGAATCTATATTTCTCTAAACAATGCCGCCTTCTACTATCCTACCAATACCACAGGAGGCGAAATGACCATCCAGTTGTAATCGCTTTGGCGTTAAATGAAGGTTGCAGGCTGCATCCTGTTACTACATAAATAATAGCTTATTATGAGAGTAAAAAAAGAAAGATGTTTATTGACAAGGTTACATGGCTTGAAGTGCCTTGTTTTGTGTGCCTTGTTTTCGCTATTGGGAATTGCCAATTCTCACGCTGCACAAGAAGAGAAATTTCCTTATGAGATGGTGGATTCTGTTGTAATTGACAACCAGACATTAATTGGATTGAAGCAGAAAAACATATTTACGGGAAAATATTTCTATCGCTATTTTATCAAAGAATTGAAATCCAGGCGATTGGCAATATGGAAATCCAAGCTTGAATATGGTTGTGGACGCAATGCCCCACTGTGGAAAGACTATAAAAAGTACAAGGAGGAGATGGAAAAGAACTCATTGTACGTAAAGAGCTTGTTTTCAGATAATTCCAAAGGTATCCCGTTCAGTCAGTTTTCTTTAGTTCCATGGATTCTTATTGACGAAGATGGATCTTCATTCTGTTATGAAATAACATCTCATATAAAGCTGACAGACGTCTTTTCGCCTAAAGAACTGGTCGTGATAATAAATAACATAGGCAAGTTAACTTTCAGCACTCCATTGGTTATTGAACCGGATCATGGGTATATAGAAACAGCATATCTTTTCCCACGCCAGAATAACAAGTTATGAAAAAAACAGTATTTCTTACAATGACTGCAATATTTGCTTGTCTAAATATGGTTATGGCAGACACAGTCTGTAGTATCCAAGGAGATGTCATTGTCTCATCTTCAAAATATATTGATCCTTTTTGGAGTGATAGTATTCCTCATTCTTCTATTAATTATGTAAAGAAGTCCAAGATTACCCTTGATGCATCTGATGGTTATTATGATATTAACTTTTATCGACCTGCAAATGGAGAAGAAATAGAAGAAGATTTGGCTACGTTTGGAGATGTCTTTTTTAGTAAGATGGTTATTGATTACCATGCTCATAATCTTACGAAGACAACAAAAACAACGACTTTATACAATGAAAGTTGTTGGTTTCCATTTTCTTTTTATACCTTTGCATCGGAAATTTAAAACAAAATAATAACATAAACAAATCATGAAAGAACTTAAAGCATTAAACAAGCGTACCGCTCCTAAGAGTGTCGCTCCTGAGAGAATCATTCAGTTTGGTGAAGGTAACTTCCTCCGTGCCGAT
>URJQ01000001.1 GCA_900548195.1 uncultured Prevotella sp. | reverse complement strand
CCTTGATTATTTTGGAGTTTATGCGACTGCGTCGCATTCTTCTGCAAACTTAGAGCTTAAATCCGTGGTCAATTAAAACCTCTGAGGTCATGTGTTTTTTTTCGAACACGGATCTGACGGATTGAACGGATGTTTGTTTATGGTGTTACACCTTTGTGCTCATCGCTTCGCGACGACCACAAGCGTTCAAAGAGAAACACGGATAGCATGGATGCAACGGATCTGTTCTTTCACGGATTTTTATTTTCTATTGTCTCGGATTGTATGCGCCTGTTGGGCGCATGGATTTTGACGAATCTGCCCCAACTGGAGGAATCCAGCGCCGTACAGGCGCAAGAAAATCAGTATCAAATCCAAAAACAATAAAGAAAATCCGTGAAAGATGAAATCCGTCGCATCTGTGTTATCCGTGATAGATTTTGAGCGTGGGCGAAAGAGCCCGTAGGCTCTTGAGCTGTGTATTATAATTCATATGTTGGTACTGTCTTCCAGACAGACGCTCTCTTCTTGGCTATAAATCCCGAGACTTCGTCCCGGGTTACTCTCGCTTCGCTCGGTATTGCCTTCCAGGCAACGCTTGTCGGTTTGTTGTCTTATCGTTACGAATTATGAATTATCTCCAAACGGCACGCGGTAAGTGCATCCGCTTGCCCAGTTGGAGCATCCGTATGCGGTCTTTCCCTTGACGACGATGCCTTTTCCGCATAGCGGGCAGACGGAGCCTACTGCGGGAACGGCGGAGGATGGAGCCGCCGTCTTGGCGCTGGCTTTCGCTTGGCGTGGCGCTTTGGCTGGCTTGACAGACTTTTTCTTCTGCTTCTTTTCCTCTTCCGGGTCGATGACCGTGACGCGGCGGTTGCTGTTGTCGGACAACACCTGATAGACGATGGCTTGGATCTGCGCTTTCAGTTCGTTGATAAAGAGTCCTGGATTATACGTCCTATGCTCGATGTCACGCAGTTTCTTCTCCCAGATACCGGTGAGCTCGGGACTCTTGATCAGTTCCTCGCGGATGAGGTCTATCAGTTCGACGCCGGTGGGTGTGGCCACGAGGTTCTTCCTTTCCTTGCGTATGTAATGGCGACGGAAGAGCGTCTCGATGATGGCGGCACGGGTGGAAGGACGACCTATGCCGTTCTCCTTCATGGCGTCACGCAGTTCATCGTTATCCACAAACTTTCCTGCCGTCTCCATAGCGCGGAGAAGGGTGGCTTCGGTGTATGGTTTTGGAGGCTGAGTCCACTTCTCCGCCAGTGACGGAACGTGAGGACCATGCTCTCCCTTGGAGAATATCGGGAGCGAAGAGGAAGAAGAATTATCGTCGATAGCTTCGTCTTCATTCTCTTTCACCGCAGTCTTTCTGAACACCACCTTCCATCCTTCATCTACGATGACGCGACCTGAGGTGCGGAAAAGTATCTTCTTGCCATCCTCTGCATAAGGCGTTACTTCGGCAGAAGGGACTGATAATGGCGCTTCACCCATGACAGTGGTGGTCTCAAACTTCATATCGGGATAGAAAGCGGCGATGAAGGCGCGTGCCACAAGGTCGAATACATTGCGCTCTGCGTCAGACAAGCCCTGCGGAGGAACGCCAGTCGGGATGATGGCATGGTGGTCGGTGACCTTTGATGAGTCGAATACTTTCTTGCTTTTCTTCAATGGTTTGCCACCAATAGTCTTGATAAGGTCAGCGTATGGCGCCTGTCCGCCAAACTGAGTCTTATATAGTCCGTTCATGGTCTGCGGACATTTGGCATATATATCGTCAGAGAGGAAGGTGGTATCTACGCGTGGGTAGGTGGTAAACTTCTTCTCATAGAGCGACTGAATGAGCTGCAGGGTGAGGTCGGCACTGTAACCGAACTTTCTGTTGCAGTCCACCTGTAGCGACGTGAGGTCATAAAGGCGTGGCGGAGCCTCGGTACCTTTCTTCTTTGAGATAGATATCACGGTGAAATCATTATCCTTTATGGAGTCGAGCACAGCCTTTCCTGTCTCTTCCGTCTGGAATTCTATCTGGCGAAAGATAGGACCTTTGGACTTCATAGTCTTGCCTTCCTTGGCAGCAGCCTCTATCTCAGCTCTTTCTTCAGCCTCTGCGTCCTCATCATGAGCGATAGCATTAAACTTGGTATCGCGGTAAATGGTGGACAACACCCATGACTGTCGAGGCTCAAAGCATTCTATCTCCTTCTGCCTATTGACGATCATGGCGAGCGTAGGCGTCTGCACTCTACCGATGGAAAGCACCTGTCCGCTCCTTCCATCAGGTCTATATTTCAGCGTATAGAGTCGAGTAGCATTCATGCCAAGGAGCCAATCGCCGATGGCACGTGAGAGTCCTGCGAGATATAGAGGCTCATACTCGCTCTGATCCTTAAGGTTTTGGAAACCTTCACGTATGGATTCCTCGGTGAGAGAAGATATCCAGAGTCGCTTTACGGGGCATTTAGCTCCAGCCTTCTGCATCACCCAGCGCTGGATGAGTTCACCTTCCTGCCCGGCATCACCGCAGTTGATGATGCTGTCAGCATTCTGCATCAGTCTCTCGATGATGGCAAACTGCGCCTTGATGCCGCTGTCGTCCTTGAGTTTTATGCCAAAGCGCGGCGGAATCATAGGGAGGGCTCCGAGCGACCACCTTTTCCACATAGGGGTATAGTCGTCCGGTTCCTTCAGTTCACATAAGTGACCGAAGGTCCATGTCACCTGGTATCCATTGCCTTCCATATATCCTTGGCAGGCAGAAGTGGCACCAAGTACTTTCGCAATATCCTTAGCTACGCTTGGTTTCTCGGCAATGCAGACTATCATTTCGCTGTATCTTTAGGGCTACGTTTATCTCTATGGTATGAACGATATTCGTCCAGTTCGATTTCTTTCTCAGATTCTGTCAGCACCTTATCGTGTGGCAGGTGGAACTTCATATATTTTATGTTGAGTCCTCGCTCTATCCACATCGCCTCATAGTAGGTCTGAATATTCAGGATTTTCCTTGTCTCGTCGTCGATTCCTTCAGTGTGATAGAGGTCTTCGGTGCGGAAGAGCACGTCGAGGGCATTGTGTTCCACCATATACGTGGTGTATGTGAAGAGGAAATTAGAGTCGGTCTTGAGATGTATGATGCCATTATCGACGAGGAAACATCTGTATCTCTCCAGGAAGAAAGTGGAAGTAAGGCGCTTGTGCACATTCTTCATCTGCGGGTCGGAGAAGGTAAGCCATATCTCCTGCACCTCATCCTTGGCAAAGAAGCGGTCGATTATCTCGATATTTGTGCGTAGGAATGCCACGTTCTTGAGTCCTGCTTCGAGCGCTTGCGTAGCTCCGGTCCACATTCTTGCGCCCTTGATATCCACTCCGATGAAATTGATTTCAGGATATAATCTGGCGAGTTCTACGGTATATTCTCCCTTTCCGCATCCCAATTCGAGCACGATAGGGTTGTCATTATGGAAATACATCTCTCTCCAACGGCCCTTCATTTCGAAAGGAACATTGTCAACGACAGAGAATGGATATTGGAACACATTCTCATAGCGTTCCATATCAGCGAATTTTGCAAGTTTACCTTTGCCCATAGTTTTCAGGTTATTGTTTTTGGGGGGTTGTGTAAAAAGGCCCACAAACCCCCTCTAATCTCCATTTCTGAGAGATTAGAGGGGGTCCGGGTCCATATATCATCGGGCTTTGAGGCAGGTGATCCATATTATTTTGATAATGAACAGACAGCAATAATCAGTCTTCTTTGTCATATAAAATAATTATGTCACCAGATTCATGCCCTTTTAATCTATCACTACTCGAGTCCAGTGGTGGACATCAGGCTCGATGCCATACTGGATATTGCGTAGTTTGGTGAAGAGTTTCTCCGACCAAGGTCCCGGTTTATCTCCGAAGACGTAAGACTTACCTGTCTCTACATCGTCAATTCTGGAGATAGGAGATATGACGGCAGCAGTGCCGCAAGCGCCAGCTTCCTCGAAAGTGCTGAGTTCTTCCTCAGGTATCTGTCGGCGTTCCACCTTCAGTCCGAGGTCTTCAGCGAGCTGCATGAGCGACTTATTGGTGATGGAAGGCAGGATGGACGTAGATTTCGGCGTAACGTAAGTATTGTTTTTGATGCCGAAGAAATTAGCCGCGCCAGCCTCATCGATGTATTTCTTCTCTTTTGCATCGAGGTAAAACTCGCATGCGTAGCCCAGGTCGTGTGCCTTCTTGTTGGCAAGGAGAGAAGCGGCATAGTTGCCTCCCACCTTATATATACCTGTGCCGAGAGGTGCGGAGCGGTCATATTCACGCACGATAACGTAAGGATTGGAGAAGAATCCACCCTTGAAGTAAGGTCCCACAGGCGTGACGAAGATGAGGAAGAGATATTCCTCAGACGGATGAACGCCTACCTGCGCACTCGTGCCGACGAGCAACGGACGCACATAGAGCGTGGCACCGCTCTCGTAAGGTGGGATATAATCTTGATTCAGACGGACAACCTTATCTACCATAGCATTGAAAAGCTCGGTAGGCACCTCTGGCATGAGGATGCCACGGCATGTGGATTGCAGGCGAGCTGCGTTCTCATCAGTACGGAATACGCGCACCTTTCCGTCCGGACAGCGGTAAGCCTTCAGTCCCTCGAAAGCCTCCTGACCGTAATGCAGGCAAGTTGCCGCCATGTGCATATTGATGTATTGCTCGGAGCAAACTTCTATCTCGCCCCATTTCCCGTCGCGATAATAACAGCGTACATTGTAATCTGTAGGCCTAAATCCGAAGCCTATATTTGACCAATCTAAATCTTTCATATTGTTAGTGAATTAAAACCTGAAAACATAAAATTAGTGCAAAAGTACTAAGAATTATGGAAATCTGCAAGAAAAACTGGCGTTTTTTCTTATAAATTATCGCACATAGCAATTATTTAGTGTGAAAATGACAGAAAAGTTAATTCACATCAAGCATCCATGGACGGAACATCGTCATTATCAGTATGGTTTTGTCCGCCAGCTTACTTTTCGAGTATCTTTGCTATTTCCTCCTCTGTCTTTGTCAGTTTGTCCTTACAGATGGCGATAAGTTGCTGTGCTTTTTTGAGTTCTTCGCACATCTTGTCGATGTCGAGCGAACCATTTTCCATCTTGGTGACTATGTCCTGAAGCTCAGCAACGGCTTCTTCGTATTTGATATTCTTTTTCATTTGGTTGGGGGTGCTTTGTTGTTTTGTTGAGGAATAAAATATCAATATAAAAAAACAAAGAAAAATATATTTGTTTATTTTTATTTATTGATATTTTATTCCGCAACCAACAACCGACAACCGACAACCGACAACCTATTTATTACTTAAAATTCAAATACCAATTAGAAGGTTCGAGGAGTGACTTGACAGGGTTGTTGCCCTCAAGCTTCTTGGCAAACCAGCGTGAACCGTAGTTTCCACCGTAGATGCCACTCTCATTCTTATGGCGCGCCATGCGCTGAAGGTCGTAGAAACGGCAACCTTCGAAGGCGAACTCCTTGGCGTATTCATCGCAGAGGATGTCTTCCATAGCGTCGATGTAAGACTCGCGGTCGGAAGCCTTGCCGTCGATATTCATCAGTTTGGCAAGCTCGGCAAGCTTCTCGCCTACTATCACGTCTGGCATATAGTGGAGGTTTGCCTGTGAGCCTACTGCACTTGCCTTGGATCCTGTGACGGAAACGAGGTTCTCCACATTGGCACCGTTGAAGGAAGAGGCTCCGTGGGCATGGATGCCATAGACATTCTCGCAAGGGAACTTGCTGACATTCTCTGCATTGAGGAAGAGCAGGTCGCCCTCAAGGGCATCGTATGACTCCTGTTTGAGATATGTGTAGGCAGGAATCTTATAGACTGGCTCGCCGTTGTCGTCATAGAGAGTGTCACCAGCTTCGGTCTTCTGGAGCACAGGACGCATCACGAGGTCCTTGAGATAATCGGAGATACCATTCTTGAGCACTGCGAAAGCGAGGTCAGGATAGCCTGCACGGTTTACTGCTTCGGCAAAGTGGAGATAGATGGTGGAGTTACGATAGAGGATGATGTTGGCAGTCTTGTTCTTACCGATATACACCTTTGTGGTGTCTGCCGCATCGCGATTGAGGATACTGTTATCGCCTCTACCATCGCTATAGCAAGCGCGTCCGTCACCACACTTCCACTGTCTTACGTCAATAGGATAAGAGAGAGCTGTGCCATTCTTGTCTGTAGCTAACGGATAATAGTAATAGACGGCAGAATCAGTCAGACTGTAGAATGTCTTGGATGGCGCAAGCTGTGGATTCTCCACACGAGGGCAGTTGGAAGATGCGTCCGTGGAATAGTAATCATAACCGAAAGCGAGAGGCACATTGGTGGTCTTGCCCTGGGTCTTGCTGACTGCCATCGGGATATAGCAGAGGGCATCCGTAGGCTTCGCCATGTTGCTGAACGCACCGGTGTAAGTCAATGCAAACATATTGTACGATCCCAAATCCACTGGCGCATTGAAAAACATACTGTTTTCAGGGAAGCGGAAAGAGCCTAACCTCTGCAGAGGGACATTGTTCTCCGTCAGATACTTGGCATATTTCTTCGCTGCATTGAGATACTGCGCATCCTCCAGATACATCTCGCCGAGGATTACATCTACCGGAACGAAGAGACATGAAGGACTGATGTTCTTGGTCTGTCCCCAGTTTGTCTTGCCCACGCCATAGGTGTCGCGTCCGAAGTTTGGCACCTGTACGTGCATTGCGCTGAATTTCTCCAGTTCAGGAGCCAGTTCTTCCACTATGCCTTTGATATTCTTATTAGGGAAGTTGTCTTCCTGAATCTCGGAAATCTGCGTGATAGGCTTTGTGAAGAAAGGTATTCCCTCGCTTGCATTGCCACAGTAGGTGCGACAAAGCTGGAGATATGCCCATGCGCGCCATGCTGCCACGGCAGCATACTCATTGGTGGTGACGTTGGTGGCTCCGGTGTAGAGCGTAGTGTCACGGTGAGCAAGGTAATAGTTGCAGTTGTTTATCACCTTATAATATACGTAGGCGCTGTCGTAAGCGTTGGCAGTGGATGCAGAATAGTCTGCGAGCTGCTTGAGATTGGTATTGGCATAGGTGGTAGGAGATACGAGTTCGCCTCGCATTTCTCCAACGAAGAAATACTGGTCGGCAGCCTGCTGCATAGCCTGAGCGATGCCGAGGGCATAATAGACAGAGTCTGTCTTCTGATTGAGCGATGGATCCTTGATCATGCTGTCGTTATCGACACTGAGCATATCCTGACATGATGTGGCAGAAAGGAGTCCCAACGCTGCTATTACTGTATATATTATTTTCATTGTTGTTTTGTTGTTTTGTTGTCTTGTTGTCTTGTTGGTTGGTTGTTTTGTTGTCTTGTTGTCTTGTTGTTTGCCTTGTTTATACATTCAACAAAATCACTAAACAACAAAACAACCAAACAACAAACTTACAAATTAATCTTCACACCAAGCACGAAGGCACGGCTCTGGGCGATGCTTCCACAGTCGATGCCCTGATAGAAGACGCTGTTGCCAGCGCTGAACTCTGGGTCGATGCCTGTGTATTTGGTGAGGGTGAAGACATTCTGTGCTTCTCCCCATACGGAGAGTCCCTGGAGCCATGACTGCCATGCCTCAGGAATATTGATCTGATAGGTGAGGCGTACATTCTTCAGGCGGAGGTAAGAGCCATCCTCTATCCAGCGGTCGGAGAAACGATTGTTTCCCTTAGGGTCGCCATAAGCGAGGCGTGGGAGAGTGGTCACCTGTCCTTCGTATCTCCAGTGGTTGAGTTCCTTGACCTGCTGATTGTAGAATGTAGCACCGGAATTGAGGATGGTGCGCTGATAATTGTAAACATCATTGCCGAGACTGTAATTGAAGCCGAGGTCGAGAGTGAAGTTCTTATAGTTGAGAGTAGCAAAGATATTACCGTAGATGTCTGGATTTGGATCACCGATTACTACCTTATCATTCTCATCTATCACGCCATCATTATTCTGATCTACGAAATGCACGTCGCCAGCCTTGAAGTATTGCTTATTGCCTGACTCGTCGAGCATATAGAGATAGCCATCCTTGCCTGCCTTTGCTGCCTCTGCATCGGTAGCGAAGACATATTCATGGGTCTGATAACCATAGAAGAGACCTGCAGGATTGCCTTTGGAAATAATGATATTATTATCGCCATAGACCGACTTCATGTAGGTGCCATCAGTGAAATGCTTTGCTCCGTCAGTGAAGCTGCGCTCTGGCAATGCTGTCACCTCATTCTTATAGTGACCTACGCTTGCTCCTATCTCAAGATTGAGATTGCGAGTAGCGATTGGCTTGCCAGTGATAGTGGTCTCAAAACCAGTGTTCTCCAGTTCGCCACCATTAGTCCAGTAAGTGTTGATACCAGAGATTGGTGTAGAGAAATTGACGAGAGTAAGGAGGTCCTTGGTCTTGTGGATGAAGTAATTGAAGTTGACACCGAGGCGGTTATTGAGCATATTAGCCTGGAAACCGACGTTGTACTTCATTGTGGTCTCCCACTTGATTTTGTCATTACCGATGTTGGTAAGTTGCACTCCGATAGCATTGCCATTGAAACGTACTGTATTGAATGAAGTCAGAGCGGCATAGTTGTCGATACCATCATTGCCACTAATATCAAAACCTGCATTTACGCGGAGGTAATTGATGGCATTGCTCTTAGGGAACCAATTCTCATTAGAGAGCACCCATCCGAGCTGAACGCTTGGGAAGAAAGCCCACTTAGTGCCGAAAGCCTTGAGCGCACCTGACGCATTCTGGCCGAAACGGCTGTTGGCCTCTGCAAGGAGGGAGAGAGTGGCGAAGTAACGGTTCTGATAATTATAGTCGGCATTAGCATACCACTGCATGTTCTTCCACACATCGTTGGCACCACCGATGCCAGGAAAGCCAGAATTGGTGTCTGCAGAGAGGAATGGGTTTTTGTCATTCTGCGCTGACTTGTAATCGGTGGAGGCATCGCTGCCGTCGTAAGAGAAGAAAGTATAGCGGAAACCGAGCGTAGCATTGATGGAATGTGCTCCATACTTATTGTTCCAATCTGCGTGGGTGTCGCTCAATATGTTGGTCTCCTTGGCAAAGAGTGACTGTGTCTTGTTGAAGACAGTGCCGAGTCCTGCCACCTCGAATGGAGGAACGCCCTCGGTAGGACGATAGTAACGCTGAGAGTTACGGTTGAGATAATAGCTGAATGCCGTGGTTACTGAGAGGCGATCAGAGAAGATATACTTAGGAGCGATGTGCACATTGAAGAATGTATTCTCCACCTTATTCTTATTATCACCGTTTGCCACCTGGAGGATAGCTACAGGATTGGCAAGGGAGTAACCGTAGGAATTACCATAGACTGCCTGTGAGAGAGGGGCGAACAGGTCGTCGTAAGATGAGAGCAGAGAGGTAAATCCACCCACATGCTTATTGTACTGATAAGGAGTGCAGAGCGGTGACTTGATCAGTGAGAGAGCTGTAGGCGACGTAATGGTGGAAGCGCCGAGGTCGGACGCAAAGCCATCGTCGAAGAGAGTGTTGTTAGTACGTGAGAACGACATATCAAATTTGGTCTCAAGGTTCCAGAGAATCTTGATGTCAGTATTGAAACGCACATTCAGACGGTCGAAACTGGTCTCCTTTATCGGACTCTTGGAATCGAGATAACCTACAGAGAGATTATACATACCTATGTCGTCACCACCCTGCACATTGATGCTGTAATTCTGTGTGATTGCTGTGCGATAGACTTCATCCTGCCAGTCGGTGTTATTATGATAGATAGGATAATAATAACGGTCTGGATTATCATCGAGGAAATTGAATGTAATGTCGCGAATCTCTGGCTTACGAAGGTCAGAGATGGTGCCGAGCATCTCAGTAGCGTAGGTGCGCCACTGGTCTCCATTCATGAGACTAAACTGGCGTGGCTTGAGAGTAATGCCAGCAGAGATATTCGCATCAATGCGAGTAGCCATAGAATGACCACGCTTTGTCTCAATGATTATGACACCATTGGCACCACGTGAGCCATAGAGGGCTGTGGCATTCTTGAGCACAGTCACCTTATCTATGTCCTCTGGAGACAAGCCTGCGAGCATATTCATGGAACGTCCTACGTGAAGGGTGGTGCGCTCCTGCTGCATATCCATCTCCACTCCGTCGATGATGATGAGTGGCTGAGCATTGGCATTGAGGGAATTGAGACCACGAATAAACATTGCCGCACCGCCATCTACTGAGCCTGAGCGAGTGATAGCACGCACATCAGCACCGAGAACATTCTGAATGTCTTCATCTACTATGACATTTCCGCTCTTCACTGAGGTGGAAGTCTTGGCTGTATAGTCGGTGAAATTGCCGTACATGGTGCGGAACTTGTCGCTCAGCATTGAGATACGGATGGTCTGCTTGGTGTCATTTGCATTGATGCCTACCTGCTGACTCATGTGACGAGGAGCGGTGACATAGAGCGCGGAGGCAAAGTCAGGGAGACTGATGGTAAACTTACCCTCTGCATTTGACATGGCTGTATATCTCTCATTGCCGAGCACCTGGATGCGAGCACCTGCAAGTGGGGTCTTTGTGGCATTGTCGAAGACGACACCTGAGACGGAGATAAGATGATTCTTGTCCTTGACAGCAGCACGCTTTGGAGCATTGAAGCCTGCAGAGCCGTCATCTTCTGTAACGTCCTGTGCCAATGCGGATGTGCAGAAACCTACTGCAAGGCAGCATAGAGAGAGTCTGAGACTCTGCTGCTGGAGTATATCGAAAAATGTATATTTCATATCCTTTAGTCTTCTTTTATTGCTTTGAGTTTCTCTTCGTATTCCACGAGGTCGATAGGCTTCATGATGATATTTGCAATACGTATCTGCTGATCGTATTTCTTACGGTTTGCTGAGCCGAAACTGGTGAGAGTGCAATAAGCCTTGATATTAGGATAAGCCTCTGTACCAGCATAGCAGACTGGGAAAGTGACACGACCAAGCTTGATGGTATCTACCTTTTCAGCTCCACAAATGAAAGCTGGCACCTTGACTACTTTTGCTGCTTCAGTGACGAGTCCTTCGCCATTGAATCGTCCACGCACTTCTTCGTTCTTCTCATTGGTATAGTTGATGTCGAAACGGAGAGTGTAAGGCTTTCTCTCATAATTAGGATCGTCCTGATTTTCTATCCATCCTGGCACTACTACTGCGTAGATGTCGTATGTAGTGGAGAGCACATCAGGGAGCTTAAAGTCCATTTCTGGAGCGTAAGCACTACCTTCTGACACGTTTACACGGACGTAATAGAGATAGGTCTCATCAGGTTTGTCGAAGGTACAGATATCCTTTGACACGTTAGTATAAATAACATTTGACACTTTACTTCCATTTGATGTAAGATAACGACCCACCCTACGTGTGCGGATTTCCGGTGCGTAAGTCTCCCATGACTTGAATGGGATATCGTTGATGATACGGGCGTGACCATTACTGAGAGTCTTTGTCTCCATTGTCGCCTTGTCGAGCTCCGGGAGATTGGTGAGCTTTTGGCGAGTAGTGGTGTAGAGAGTGTCGCCTTCCTCGAACTTCTGACCGTCAGCCAACTTATAGTTATATCGGGTGTTGGTCTCTGAATAGATGAGATTATTGGTGATATTACGCTTTGCAATAGAGTCTGTCCAGTAAGAAGCATTGTCTTCAAACTCGGAATCTGATGGCTTAGATGATAATTTCACTAACTTCTTACCAGCTCCTAATGCCATGAAAGCAGTACCAGCAGAATTTCCTCCACCTTTAACAGAAGGAAAATCCTTGTCTTCAAGGTCCTGATAGTTCATCTCTGAGATGTAATTGTAATACTTGGCAATGCGATTGTAAGCCTCATCCCATGCCTCATCATTAGGGATAAGGACAGTGTAGAGAGAATCTTCATTGGTAAGTTTGGAACGGAGAGTATTCTCAATCAATGAGTTTCTCACGATGAGAACAGAGTCATCATACACCTGGAGACCATTGACAATCTCGCCCTTTACAGAGTTTTTCTCGTCGAGAGTCACGGTCTGGTATTTCATCACCATATCGTAGAACTTGCTTGCCTTATCCTTTGCGTCAGTGATTATCTCATAACCATTGTAACGGAAGGTAGAAGGATTGCTGATGGTATAGAGAATACCGTTGGTGGAAGGATAGTTGTAGGCTGAAAGTTCGCTGTTGGCAATGAGTGGCTGTCCGTCGAAAGTCATGTTGGAAGTATTCTTTCCATGAAATTTCAGAAGTTTCTCATTGAGCATGAAGACGGTAGTATCATTGATATCTGTCTCCTGATGTGCATAGTCTGCCACCATATTCTTTACAAACTCCTTGATAATCTTTGAGTCGGAAAGGCTCTGAAGCGAATCCTTGTCAAATGAATCATTGACTGGAGCCCATACAGTATAGGTGTGAGATTCGTTGAGCACCTTATCGTAACCCACCTTCTCAAGCACTTGGGCGAAGTCGCTGAGATTAGCATTAGCCTTGATATTCTCCCACAATGTCTTGTCGGCAGAAGGATGGGCTGATGCGTCTATAGCGTTATAGTCGCTGAAATCAGAGCATGAGGTGGCAGCAAGCATACAGCCTGCTACCATCATCATACCTATTTTATTTGTTTTTTTCATATATTTTCTTTATTCTTTTCTGGGGTGTCCCGTTATTCTATGATAACAATATCTTGGATTTTCAGGATTACCTGACCTGTATTTAGGTACAGGACGGTTTCCATGAATTAGTACCAGTCCTCGGTATAATCCTGAGAATTGACGATATCTACAGGCACAAGTTCGAGGAAATCGAAAGAGAAACCAAGCTGATCGTAACCCGTAAGGAGGTTCTTGATACGCAACCAGTACTCCTTGCTCTGGTCGATATGGACAGTGCCAAGAATCTTACGCATCATGGATGTGCCGTAACCTTCCTCATAACGACAGCAGTTGATGAGAGATGTGAGCATCGTTGATGGGTCTGTGATACGGGTGTAGATAGGATTTGCACGTCCCTTTCCATCGCCATTACCACGAGCGAATGATGCAGGAGCACGCATATAACCGTGGTTGCGCATTACGAGGTCGGAAGCTACACCATAGTCGGAGAACTCAGAAGAGAGCATATAGCCAGTAGCATCACGGTCAGCTTCGTTCTCAGAGTTAGGATAACGAGCATCGAAAGGAATGCCGAGTGGCTGCATGGACGATGGGTCGCTGGAGGTACCGAGGTAATACTGCATCAATCCACCGTATTGCATAGGAGGGAAGATGACACGAATCTCATAGTCTCCGGTAGGAACAGCAGGGAGACGAACGGCAAAGTCGTACTCGTCCCAACCAGAAATCTGGTCTGCCTGCCATGCACGCCATGAGCCTGTGCAGTACCATGCCAGCTTGGTCTTCTGATTATAGCTTACGAGATTATCGAAATAATCGAGAGGCAGACGCACCATCGTGCCATCATTGCTGGAGAGATTACGAGCTCCAATCTCGGCAGGAGTAGCATAACGGATATTGTTGCTTATCAATTCATAGAGCATAGAGCCTGAGTCAATACGCATACGCTCATGGAGAACATGGTTTGGCACGTCGGCATCATATACGAGGACATCCTCAATAGTGTGGATATAACCATTGTAAGCCTGAATATCAGCAGCCTTATTGCTTATCATTACGCCCTGCTTGATAATCTGGTGGGTCTCATCGCTACCCATTGTTCCGATTTCATCAGTAAGAGTATTGTTCTGACGATAACGGTTGATCCAGATATTTGTCTGCGATCCAGTGTTCTGATAGAGTGGCTGCCATATCTTCATGAGAGCATGTGGGAGCATTGTCTCATAGTAATCGAATGGCTCACCGCCGAAGGCATAGTTCCAATTCTGATTTGCTGTATTACGGACATAAGTCAGTTTTGACTTTGTCATACCAGCCTTGATGATATGATAGCGCATAAACATATTCACCACATTATATTTATAGGTGTAGTCATCGCCTGTGCTGATCTTATATTCATCCTTGCCAGGATAGTCGTACCATTCCTTTGCATTAGCATACCATTCGATACACTTTGCTTTCAGAGACTCAAAATCTGTAATACCATATCTTGCCAGTGTCTCATTGGTCTCTGCAAAGACGGTATATGAAATCTTACACTCCTTTGGAACAAAGTATCTACCGCTTGCCATAGAACTGGGACCTGGACGACCTGATATGTTGTCAAGACTGTAGGTAGCGTCCTTCTTCACTGGACCGTTGAGGGTGTCGGCAAGACCTGTCAGACGGAGAGCATCATAGAAGATGCTGAACTCCTTATGACGGTTGAACACCTTGTCCACCTTCTGGGTGGTACGAGGAATCACGTCACTGATTACGTGAACGTATCCATTGGTCATTTCCTGGTCAAACTCAAGCACTTCTGATACATCATTGAATCTTACTACACCATCATTGCCAAGCTTTGAAATGAAAGGAGTATTGAGAATCGTAGCTATAGAAGCACCATTCACATTACTAAGCTGGTCAATGTAGGAAACGAGCATTGCAGAAATATGATACTGAGCTATCTCCTTACAGAGAGAGTCAGTGAGTCCCTCAAGGGAATTTTCTGTCATTCCATGATGCAGAAAGGTCTTCGCTCCTGCAGCATCCTCTACATAGTCAGTGGTATCATTGTAAAGGCTGTCGATATACTTTCTTACTCCACTGTTGACAGGAGCATAGCAAGTGTATTGTCCATAAGAGGACATCTGGCGATTGTAGCCCGAACGCTCCATGATGACATTGAAGTCAGAGAAAAGGGAGTCGTTAGCCTCCAGGTAGTCTTCGATGGTCTGACCTGTGAAAGTATAGAGATTGGACTCATCGATTTCCTTGACACATGATGTAAGACCCACTGCTGATCCAAACATCACTCCAAGTGCTATCTTTATTATATTCTTATTCATATTATATATCGTGTTTGAAAGTCAAAGAAACTATGTTCTTGTTCTTTTATCAAAAACCACTTGTTTTTATTCTCTTTTCTATATTACTATATATAAATGAGATTAGTAATTCTTGTCTATTGTGGAGTTGTCTGAATATACAGGGTTCTGCTTCAGAAGTGAATTAACGTCTGTCTCACTCTTTATGATAGGCATATAGAGATAAGGCTCTGACGGCATCTTTGCCACAATGGCTGAACCACCTGAGTTCTTACGCTGTATATAGGTATTGAAACCAGAGTAATTGGTAACGTATTTGCCACCGAAGTCAGTCAGAAGTCTGTAATAATCCACTCCTTCCACATGGCGATAGTTGTAACGCAAGAGGTCAAACCAACGCTTTCCCTCGAAGCAAAGCTCGCGAGCACGCTCATTCAAGACGAGAGTCTCAAGAGTTGTGACGTTGGTAGCAAGGGTATTATAGCCTGTTACCTGACGTTTTACGTATGCAGAAGCATCATCTTGGTCGATGGTAGTGAAGCTATAAGCTGTAGAATCCACTGTACATTCCTTCTCATCTGTAAGGGCACGAGTGTGGACTATCTGCACCTGACGGCACGCTGTCTGTGTAAGAGAAGCAGCCTTGATATTCACTTGCTCAAGATTCTGCGCGATAGCGAGAGAGTCACTGAGAGTAGATGCACTGGCAAGTTTCTCATATTCGGCATCAGCAGCCTTGATAATGAGTGCTGCCTTCTGAGTCATTGCCTCGGCTTTCATCAGCATAACGTCGGAAGCACGATATACTACCCAGTTGTTCTGATAAGGAGTGTAGTCACGCTGAGGTGTATGTTCTGCCTTTAATTGTCCAAGCAGACCATTAAGAGCTACGTATTTACGAACACGAATAGCCTCTTCATTATCCTCGTTGAAGCCATATACGCTCTCGAAACCACGTACATCGTATGCTGCATCATCCTCGCAGAATACAGAACTTGACTGATCTTTATCTGCCTTACCAAAGGCTGGAGTGGTGTAGAAGTAAGGCTGTGCTGAACTTGAGTTCTTATATTTGTAATAAGCATTGCAGAGACCAGTGTTATCATTATAGCAAAGCTCAAAGAGAGATTCATCATCTTTGCCATTAAAGACACTGTAGTAACTGCTTGCGCGATTGAGATTCCAACCATCATCCTCTGTTGCTTGTGGTCTGAACCCGGAGTTTCCGCCTGTCGCATTAGAGTGCTGATTGCGGATATAGTCACAACATTCGATACACTTGTCGTAATCTGACTCGTTTCCGAGGATGGAAGCACGCCAGAGATAAGCGTCTGCAAGGATGGCATAGACACCATTTCGGGTTATCTTACCCATCTTCTGCCACTGTGTATAGATGTTGGAAGTAGAGAGAGTATTATTCTTTACCTCCTCAAGGTCAGCGATAATCTGATCAAGTACCACGCCTGGAGCCACCTGAGGCACATTCAGTTCCTGTGAACTTTGCTTGAAAGGTGTGAGCACCAATGGCACGTCACGGAAAGTACGGATGAGATACAGATAGCAAAGAGCACGAAGTGCCTTCATCTGAGCCACATTATTATTATGGTCGCCCTCAAGATAACTTGGGTCTATGTTCATCACTTCTGCCGATTTGTCAATGACAAGGTTGCAACAGTTGATGACACTGTAGAGGTCACCCCAGTTAGCATAGGTGTTGGTGGTCTGGATATTAGCAGAGTTAATCTGATTAAGCGAACTGTTACTGAGCGATGTATTGACAGTCAGTTCGTCAGAACGTGAAGACCACACGATAAGACGGAACTGAACATTAGTAGAAGCCATAGCATTGTAAGCACCGTTCACCATGTTATCCACCTGTTCTTTCTTCTGCCACCAGTCTTCCTCCACGGTCTTATCATCCGGGAGAATGATGGTATCTACGCATGAAGCGAGAGTAGCAGAGAGCAGCGAATAAAGCGTAACGTAGAATGTCGTTCTACTTGCTCTGATATATTTTGAAATATTTATTTTCATAACTTTTTTCATTGATCTTGTTACATTATGCTTTACTCTATATTAGAAACCAACCTGGACGCTTGCTGTGAATGACTTAGAGCGTGGGGTCTGCGAACTATCTGTCGCTACTCCCCATCCACCTACTGAGATTTCAGGGTCAACACCTGAGTAACGAGTCCAACAGAAGAGGTTGTTTACAGAAGCATAGAACTGCAATCTGTTGATTCCCCACTTCTTTATGAGCTTCTTGTTGAAGTTATAAGAAATCTGGAGATTCTGGAAACGTACGAAAGAGCCATCTTCTACATAGCGGTCAGAGCCCTGACTGTTGTATGCAGAACCGTTATCATATACGTAAATTGCACGTGGGATTGGAGTTACATCACCGTCCTTACGCCAACGCCAGTTTACTGTAGAGCACTGATTGTAAGCTCCTGACATATTTTCAAGCGACATACGTGCTGCATTAACCACCTTATTACCATAACGATACATAAAGCGAGCACGAAGTCCCCAACGTCCGTAAGTTACGTTAAAGTTGAAACCACCGCTGAGTTTTGGCAATGAATTGCCGAGATATACGATGTCAAGAGCATTGATTTGACCGTCATGATTGACATCCTCATAGATGGCATCACCACCTTGGAATGAATATGTAGCAGTGCCTTCATTGTAGTTATACACCATACGCTGTGGCTGACCGTTTGATTTCATAATCACTTTACCGTCAGCACCTACGACTACTGGCATTGTTTTGCCCTCTGCAAGCATACCATTGATAGCTGCTTCAAACTCGTCTGTAGTCCATCCCTTTTCTGTCTGCTCATTGATAAGCCAGTCGTATGTGTACTGGTAAACTCCCTTATAGCGGAAACCATAGATAGAACCGAGAGGGTTTCCTACCTGAATACGGTTCTGGAAAGAGCCACGAGAAGTAGCTGTCCAACTTGAGTTTACGTTATCAAGCACACGCTGGTCCATTTCTTTAATCTCATTATAGTTCTGAGAAATATTGAAACCTGCTGAGAGAGAGAACTTCTTAGTCTTGATAAACTTATTGGCATTGATGTTCAATTCCCATCCATCATTGGTCATGCGACCTACATTCTGGTAAGCGAGAGTAGGATAACCTGTGGTAGTAGGAATGGTAACGCTCTTCTGAAGGAGGTCTTTGGTGTCCTTATGATAGTAATCGAAATCTATTTCAATGATGTCATCGAGGAAACCAAAGTTTGCTCCGACGTTGTAAGAAGTGGTCTTTTCCCAACGAAGGTCATCGAGTTTGAGTCCATCCATCTTACTATACGAACCATAAGCGCCTGTACCACTACTATAAGTATTATAGAAGAGGTAGTCGCTATCAGGAGCTTTACCGTTTACACCCCAAGAGAGACGAAGCGCAGCCATTGAGACTACATCGCGAATAGACTTGAAGAATGGCTCTTCAGAGAGGTTATAACGCAGAGATAAGCCTGGGAAATATGCCCATTTCTGCTTTGGTCCGAACTTAGAGTCGCCGTCAGCACGAAGAGAGAATCCGAGGTTATAACGCTCCTTGTATGAGAAGTGACTGTTGTAAGTGATGTTCTGTGAGTTAGAACGGCTGTTGCTACTTGAGAGATTCTTGATAGCCGCATCCACTGTAGGAGAAGTAATGCCGCCAGGAAGAGAGTATTCACCGATGTATTGTGAAGAATATCTCTGTGTACTCATCTCATAACGAGCAAGCATTGACATTGTAATATCTTCATTCTTGAAGTATGGAGTAAATACGAATTCGGCACGACCACCTACTTTCAGGCGGTTAGACTCTGTATTATCAGCAGGACTGTAGCCACCATCGTTCCAAACCATTGACTGTACGCCAGCAGAACAGTATGTTGGCACTGAGCGAGCATAGATATCAAAATCTACTCTACCATTGAATGTCAGACGACTCTTCTGTGATTCTGTGCCAAGAAGCTCATACTTGATGTTGAAGTCAGGGGTAATACGGTAAGTCTTATCACGTTTCCATGAGAGATTTGCGTATGCTACAGGGTTACCGAGTGCGCGAATAGAGCGCAATTCGTAAGAAGAATAGTTGCCTGTATAAGGAGTATTACCATTAAGAGTACCTTCTGGCGCCATGATATAGTAGTCATTGGTATCATATCCATTAGCATCCTGACGATAGATACTCATGTTAGGAGCCATTTTCTGTGCGATACCGAGGAGACCTACATAGTTCTGGAGGTTGTCTGTATATACCAAAGCGAAGTTAGTGGAGAAGCGAATACGGTCTGACACGTTGTAGTCGAGCACGAGACGTGTAGAGAGACGGTTGAGCTCCTGCTTAATGATGGAACCTGTCTGATGGTCATAGCCACCTGAGATACGGAAAGTAGCCTTCTTACCACCACCTGATATATTGAGGTTGTAGGAATGAAGAGCACCAAACTGAGTAACAGCCTTCACCCAATCAGTGTTGTTATTCCAGTTTTCGTAGTCTGCCCATGACTTGTCATAGTTAATCTCACGGATGTTTGATGTTGCAGTATTTGACTGGTTAGGGTTATAGTACTCCTCTTTGAGAAGCATAGAGTAGTCGTCACCATTAAGGAGAGTATAGCCCTTAGGCTGCCATGTGCCAGTAAACTTATATGAGAAGTTGACAGATGGTTTACCACGAGAACCACGCTTTGTGGTAATCATGATGACACCGTTAGCACCTTTAGAACCCCAGATGGCTGTTGCGGCAGCGTCTTTGAGTACAGAAATGTTTGCGATATCCTCCACATTGACAGAAAGGAGGGACGCATAGTCTTCCTCTGTAGGCGCTGTGAAGTCGAAGCTCTGGTCAGGATTGTCGAAGATTTTGTCGTCAACAACGATAAGAGGCTCTGCATTTCCGTTGATGGTAGTAACACCACGGAGACGCATTGTGGTACCAGCACCGAGGTTACCGGAATTGCTCACGATATCAAGACCAGCAATTTCACCCTGGAGAGCTTCGTCGGCAGAGGTGAAAGCCATACCTTCTACCTCAGAAAGGTCGAATGTCTGCTGTGCAGTAGTAATCTCTTTCTTGTTGATATTAAGTCCACCAGAGTTAGTACGGCGACCTTTTACGGTCACTTCATTCAGTGTAGTTTTCTCATCTTCGAGTTTGATGGCAAATGTAGTCTTGTCACCGATGGTAAGTGTCTGTGTCTTTGAACCGACATAAGAGATGACAAGTTTATTCTTTGGGTTCTTTATCTCCATAGAGAAGTTACCCATCATATCGGTCTGCGTAGCATTTACGATACGGTTGTTTCCGTCTCGTTCGGTCACATTAGCCATCATGACAGGTCCCAGTGCATCTTCTACCGTACCGGAAATGACCTTTGACTGCGCCATGACCATCTGCGCCAATACACAGAGCAACAGTGTCAATATTGTTTTAACCTTTGACATAGTAGTTAGTCTTTGAAGTTATTAGAGAGTTTTTTAGTCGCTGTATAGTTCTTAGCAGCAGCCTTACGCGCTGAACTTGTTGACCATTTGTCATCATAGCGACCTGATGTAGTATAGCAAAGAGGGGTTGAAACCTCATGTACCACAGCGGAAGAAGATACCGCGATAGAAGTGGCACTGGTCTTTACTGTATTATATTCGTAGTCACGAGTCATCTTATTGCTAAGGAGTGACGCGTTGTTAGCATCTACAGTGATGGTCTTGCCTGAAGCATCGGTGACTGAGAGCACTCCGCTCTTAGCCTCTGTAGTGATGTTTACAGGGATACCGAGGTCAGAAGAGTAGAGTGACTGATAGGTAGCCTTAGCTACATTCTTGTCTGCAAAGACTGAATTATTCTGGAAATGATAGCGTACGAAAGCACGGAGCGCATTAAGCATATTGAGTACCTGTGCCTTTGCCTCTGTCATTTCATCCTCAGAAACCTCTTCTTCCATACCATTATACTTCTCAAAGATTTCCATTATCTGATCTTCGGTAGGGAGTCCGAGCGCGTATGCTTTGTCCATAGCGTCGTCGTCTGGTGCGAAGAAGGTGTAGTTATAACCGTTGAAGAAGTTGATATTATTGTCGAGAGCCTTATTCTTCTTGTTTGAGAATACGAAGTAGCGCTCCTGTGGTGGTGTTCCGATTTCGGCTGTAGCATCAATTCCTGCGAAAGTCAAGAGGTCTTGGTTTTCAAAAATGCCACAGAGGTCAAGGAACTTTGTAAAGCGATCGTTATTCTTTGAGAGGAGTCCATACACACTTGTGAGTGAAGGCTGGATGAGTCCGTCGAGCTGAAAAGCCCAACCATTCTTTTCTTTCCATCCTTTTACGATGTTTGCAGGCTCTATTCCATTGTCTATCTGTGCTCCGCCATATATCTTTCCGGTGAAGTTACCACCGCTTTCAGCGAAGTCCTTGATGCGGATAGCGCAGCCATGCTTGGTAAGGAAGTACTCATTTTCTGAAGGATCCTTTCCTGCATCGAGCACTACAGTGTTGTAATTGAGGAGGTCATAGACCTGAGAAGCATATTCATATTCTTTTTTAGAATTCTTTAACTCGATATCTGATATCTCATTGTAGTGTGTAGGATTGATGGTTGCCTTGCCATTCTTATCGAAAGTGACCTTATGCAGGCGTACTCCATAGTAGTCTTGGTAGCGTTCTGTTCCAGGAATCTTCTCTGAATGAGTGTAGAACTCAAGCGCACGAGGCTGTGAAGCTCCCAAAGAAACGGGGTCAATATAGCACTTTGCCATTGACTCATTTGAAGGGATGAAGAACAAATAGTTTGCCTTCATAGCCATAAGATAGTAGTAAAGGTCGGCTCCAAACTTAGATGCTGTAGCGCCAGAAGTTCTATCTGAAGCGAACTCACCCATGATAGAGAGATCTGGATAGGTTACTGCTGGACCGATTACAGACTGATACATATCAGGAGCAATCATAGAAGCTATCTTGTAAATCACACCATTGCATGCGATTGCGACGTCATATTTACCATCTTCTGTTACGTTAAGGTCAGAAACTGTGAGTCCCATGAAGTCGCCAGAACCTTGGTTAGTGATGGTTCCAAACTTGCTTGGAGTGGTAGAGATAAATGAACCCTGGATAAGATTGTTTATGAAACTGGTAAGAATACCGTTAGGGTCATTCTTGAACATAGCATCAAGATTGGCAGGAAGGTTCTCAGGTGTATTCTGATGCTTGAGCACAGGGTCGCCATAAAGCTCGATAAAGTAAGCACCGCCACCACCATTACAGAAGTATTCCTCCATTGCTTTGTCGGTAGGAGCAAGTACAGCGCCCATATCAGCCAAAGCGAGAGCAGATGTAGATGATGGATAATACTGGTTCCAGCCCAAGTCCCAATTGAGACGATGATTGGAAGCGACAGAGTTTCCTGAAGGATCAAGCACATTTGGCTTACCATCCTGTGAGTGAGCAGAAGCGAAATAGCGTACTTCAAAGATAGAATCGACAGTAGCTACACCATTCTGACGTGCCCAGGAATTATAGTTGTTTGTAGTTACAGCGTTGTAGTAAGGAGCGCAGTGATAATCTACGATGCGTGAGAAGAGTTTAGTATTATCTTCTGTACGGAGCACTTGTCCGATGTTTCCAGGATTGAGCACTACGTCATTGACCTGATGCACATAACCATTCTGACAAGTTACGTCCTGATTTACAATCCTTGTCTGGTAGATATAGGCAGTGTCAGAGTTTGCAATGTTGGTGCCAACCTTTTCTCCACGGATGATTGAGAAGTCGCAATCAGTACCTGTTGTGGTGATGTTGTTGTTGAGCATCTGTTCACGAGTGAAGTGAACAATCATTGGTCGTGTAGCGTCATAGACCACATTGATACCTCTTGTGCGGTAAGAATCCCAGAAAGAGTTGCCCTGTGGCATGAGTGCGCCGTTGTAGATAGTAGTGACAGAGTCGATGACAGAGATGTTGGAAGCATGCTTTACTGCGACGCCACGACTTACATTGTTGTCATCAGCCTTTACGTTAGAGAGCATAGAAGCAAGCATTGCATTGTCCAGCATTGAACTGTAAAGCAGCAGCTTCTTCATAGCAGGAGTGAGTTGCTCATAGGATGTCACTCCGAAAGCATTCTTTGATGCAAAGAAGCGGGCGAAGGCATCATCATTAGCAGGGAAGATGGTTTTACTTCCGGTTCGTGAGAGTACTTCATCATAGCCGAGATCATCCACCAGTCTGAGGTATGTATTAAACGTACCAGTGAGGTGTGTAGCCGACTTAAGTTCCTCATAAATGCTCGAACCCAGCCATTCTGGCTTTGAATCTTCTGGCACCAATTCATCTTTCTGACAAGAGCAGAAGAGTCCAAGGCACGCAAAAGACGCACATAAAAAGAGTTTCTTCATAAGTTGGTTAAATTAGTATATTGTCTGTTATATTTTATTCTTAGTAGTAGAGCGAAAAATGACATTAAAAGTCAGTAGTTTTATTAGTCGCTTTATTTCAAGGTGCAAAGTAACTAAAAAAAATTGAGATTACGGCATAAATCATTAAAAAAAAACAATTTAACACAAAATTCCCCCACTCTTATAGAGTGAGGGGCTCAATTTTGGCTCGTTTTTCTATAGATAACAATAAAAAAGAAAGATTTTGTTTTGATACTGTCTTCCAGACAGGTATTGGTATTTATTTTTTTAATCCGGAGACTTCGTCACTGGTTACTCTCGCTTCGCTCGGTATAGGCTTCCAGCCTAAGCTAAAGACTTGAATTATCATAAATAAGCAAAAAAACAAAAATCATCAGTAATCATCAAGTCCCCCACTCCATTTTACGAAAGGAGTGGGGGACTTGCATTTATGTTATAGTGACGGGATTACTTGATCTGTGCACCTGCTACGGTGTACTTCTTACCGCCCTTAACGATTACAATCTTACCGTTCTCAATCTTCTTGACAGCCTTGCTTGCCTCTGCAGCCTCTTTCTCTACATCTGTGATGCCTGATACTGCTGCCTTTGAAGCATATCTATAAATCTTGATATTGTCGATAGAAGAACGACGACCTGACATCATCTTAGATGCTGCACCGCTGAGAGAGAAATACTTAGGAAGATTTTTTACATCTCCGAAAGGAACACTCTCGCCTGCAGTCTCTGCATATACTTCGCAAGTCTTAGCATCACCCTTGTACTGGATTACGCTTGCCTGCATAGTAAGAGCCTTGAAGTCGAAAACCAACTTGTAATCCACACGTGAGCCACCAGTGATAGCGAAGCAGTCCTTCAACTGTGAAGGTTTGTCTGTCTCGAAGAGTTTGCCGCTGAAGTCACCGAATGAGCAGTAGTCAACAGCATTCCATTTACCTCTACGGAAACCACCGATAGTGTTCTTCTCTGCATCGAGGAGCAATACCTCTGGGGTTCCTACTGAGTTACCCCATGCAGGATGATACATTGTGAAGTCAATACGGAGCACGTCATCTGAAGTAGGAGCTACTGCGTCTGTAAGCTCAAGGAGATTAGCAGTGTTACCGATAACGAGGATATTACCGTCATTGATAGCTTCACTCTTTGATTTTACAATCTGATATGAAAGATCATAATCATATACATCATTTGCCTTATCTGAGAGCTGACCGTCAGCGAATACCATATTCAGGTTATTTTCTACGCTCTTGACAACATAGGAAACTTCTCCCTCATTGTCAACTTTCTCGTAACCTCCTTCGAAGTCGAATGTAGCGATTGGAGAGATTTCTGCGCTCTTCTTGAATGCCTCAGAAGCTGCTTCAAGAACATTTACGAGTTCATTCAGACGTGTAACGTCATCTTCTCTTGTTGCATCGGTTGTAGCAGCAGCGATAGCATCATAAGCTTTCTTGGTTTCAGAAATCTTGTTTTGGAATGTAGTCTTGTCTCCACCTGCATAGAGCGGATTCTCGAGAGTCTCGTTGGCTGTATTGATAATTGCAGCGACATTCTGAAGTGGAGCATTGTAGTTTTCAAATACAGAGATAAACTCATTGTTGATATAGCGTACACCAGCATTCATGATAACATTCTGGAGTGCCTTTTCTGTATTATCAGTATAAGTAGTATCTTTCAGTACGTATGCATCATCTACATAGTAAGGAGCCTGAGTAGCATCATATTTTGCTGAGAAATTATCCATAGTAGCGAGGCGGTCGGTCTCACTCATTGCCTCCCATACAGCGAGACGCTTCTTTGACTCTTCAATACCCTTCTGAAGGTTTTCCTTACCCCAAGGACGGGTCTTCTGGTCTGCTGCTACATAGCCTTCTGCTACTGTAATACGACCCTTGAGGGCATCAATCTGTGTCTGTACGTTACCGAGATAGGTCTTCTGTTCTGGTGTAAGCTCGCCTTCTACAAGCACTTTATAGAGCACTGGATGATAGAAATTTACATCAAAACCATCAGCTATAACTTGTCCCTGACCGATATTACAACGAATACCGAACTTTACAGGTGTATTGTCCTCTGCAACCTCAAACTTATAGATTACGTTGCCATAAGTTGAAGCCATATCATCAGAGGTAGGGAGGAGGAACATCTCTGTGGTATCATTATTGAAGAAGACATACGTCTCAGCGCATTCCTTTGCCTGAGAACGAACCCAACGTTGCTGGTTGAGGGTCATCATGCCGCCAGCGCCCTGAAATCCGAAGAAGTATGTACCCTTGTCGAGAGTTGTGGTATTGGTTGCGATATTATCCCAAGTGCCAGAAGATTTGCGCATCCACTGAATCTGAAGAGGTGTATCTGCAGATGCATTCTTGTGACACCAACGGTCTGTTGACCAAGACCATCCGCTTACTTTATTCTGGGCAGAAGCATCGCTGCTCAGCTTATTGAACTTTCCAGTCCAGTTGTCCCAGTTTGCAGAATAGTTGCCAGATGCACCTGTGTTGATGCTGTTAAGCACATTGGAGAAGTTGTCTGTTACAAATCCATCCCACATCAGGTTAAGATTCTCCATTGCAGATTCATAACCTTCGTCTGCGCCATCAGAAATCAGTGTCTCAACTTCTGTGATTGCCTCTTCAAGATCTGCATAGCTATCTTTATTAGAGAAATCATAACCATTGAGTACGCTCTTAATGTAAGCGATACGCTTCTCTGGGATACGTGTGTCATATATCTGTTCTGCAGCCTGACAGGTAACATCACAGATTTCAAGACCCTCAGAAAGTCCGCGGAGGTCGATTACAATCTGACCGTTTGCTGGTGCTTGTACTGGGAAATTGACCTCAGTAAACTTATCAGTAGTGAAAGAGAAAGTATAACCACCGCATACTCCGTCAGCACCATAAGAGAGAGTTGTGTTATTGGTTCCACTTGTTGTAGCGAGTGCACCGTCAGTGTTATAATAAGCATTGATGTAATTGGTGTTTGCACCAGTGAGGTCGAAGTCAGTAAAACCAGCGGCTTTGGTGTTCATCACCTTCATGGAAACGATGTATGTACCACCTTGCTCGATGGCGATAGTCTGGTAAATACCATTCTTGAGGTCTGTCTGACTATCGTTGACCTTGATTTCATTCTTGCCTTCAGCGCCTTGACCTGCAAGCACAGAGAATGTAGTCAACTTGTCAACAGTTTCGTCAATGGCAGACCAGCCAGAGAGAGAAAGGTCTGAGAAATCACCATTGGTTACAAGATTCTTACCTGTAATCTTCCATTTTGCACTGTTGCTATACACCTTGTCTCCAATTTCATGTGCCATAGCACCTGAGACAAAAGCAGACAGCAATGCAATGCTGAGTAGTTGTTTCTTCATAATTTCGAGAAATTAAGTTAGTATTTATATCAGTTAAATTAATATCGTAGATTTTACAAGTTATTGTATCAGATTCTACTGCTTTCATTTAGCAGAGACAAGCAATACAGTCAGCTTCGAGATCAATCGTTATAAGCGAGTTAGTTTTAATCCGTTGCAAAAGTACAAATTATTTTAGAAACTACAAAATATTTAGTGTGTTTTTTACATAATTGTTTGGTTTATAACATAAATACGACTTTTTCTTTTTACCAAACAAACTTATCATTCCCCATACTAATACCTCTTAACACTCATCTGTAATTTGTTTCATAGATGCTTTCAATAAAAAAAATATCAATAGAGAAGAATAAATAATCATTTCATATTTACTTTCCTCTATTGATATTTTGATTTCCAAGCTATTAAAGAGCTAAGAGAGCGAGGTGATTACTTAATGTTTACCACGCCATTAGCATCATTAGTCTTAACGACATAGTTGCCACGAGCACCTACGAGGGCTTTGACAGCGCGATGGAGATTAGCCTTAGTGGTGGTGATACGTCCAAGACTCTTACCATCGACGGTGAATACCTCAGCATCAAACTCAGCATTGGCTGGGAGGCTGTCGATAGATGTTGCGTCGCCAGCCACTACTTTCAAGACTCCTTCCGCAGCATAGAGAGCGGTAGTGTCCCATTTAAGTCCGGCAGGGAGGGCAGGAAGCTCAAGCACAACCTTCTCTTCTGTAACGCCGGAAATCTTATTGGCAGTCCAAAGTTTGAACTCTGAACCCACAGTAGGGGTGTAACCATCAGCCAAACGTACACGGAGAATACCGCCAGTGTAGAATGACAATGTACCATTACATACGAGTTTTGAGTAGCTTGTAGCCGACTTCAACTTGAAATCAAGCACTGCTCCAGAATTGATGAGAGTGGTAGCATAGGCAGAAGTGGTGATGGTAGTAGGGTTATCACTTGTACCTGTGATAGAGAACTCTCCACCATTGGAAGCCTGCACAGCATGGAAGAGAGCATTACCACCATATACCTTACCAGTATTCTTCACAAAGACAAATTTATCACCATTACACTTTGTCTTGTTAGAACTACTTCCAGTAAAGCGGAGAGCACCTGACTCGACGGTGATAGTGTTGGAAATACGACCTGCATTAGCTGCAGTGATACGCATTTCCTGTCCTTCCTTACCACGATAGACTACAGGACAGGAGATATAGTTGGCTACATTGATAACGGCATCATTATTTTCACCGAGAATCAGTTTGCCACTACCGCTGATAGTACCCGCAGCTGACGTCTTCAAACTCTTGACTGCTACGTCCTTGCCATTGTTCTTGAATTCATATCCTGACTGCACATTGAGCGTAGCATAAGGCAATCCGTAGGTGTTATTCCAATCGAAAGAAGGGTCATAAGAGCCACGTTTCTGCGCCTGAACGACTACTTCTCCCTGGAAAGCGCTCCAGTTACCATTGAGATAATTGCGCACTCCGCCAGCCACAACTGTGAGTGTACCTGCACCGGTAAGTTTGCCTGTATAGTTGCATCGTGGATTGAGAATGAGCGTACCTTTCTGTCCTTCCTCTACGATAAGATTGGAAGCGAGAGTGCTGTAAGTATATTCATTATTGGCATCGCTATATGTTCCTCCACGGAACTCGATATTGCCTGGTCCCTTACCATCATATCCATTGACAGTACCGCCCATGATGATGAGCTTAGATGGAGTGAAGGAAGAAGGCATAATCATAGTTCCATCGCCTGACTTGGTAAATGCCTCGCTCTTTACTCCTGAAATAGAAGCATTCTGAGTGAGCTTTGCGCCACTTGCTACAGTAACGCCTCCGCCGCCTTCGCCTACTGAAATCACCTGATTAGAGGTCAATGTGTTAGAGATACCGAGGCGTGCTCCGTTGCTGATAGTGATGGTCTTGCTCTTATCTCCCAGCGAACCGTAATCCTGTCCGATAGTGTTTGCGAGAGAAGAAACATAGAGAGTGCCCTGATTGATAGCAGTATTACCCATACGGTTCTCATTATTTATATATACAGAACCGTCGCCCTTCTTAGTCACTACAGGTTCTCCCACGATGCTATCGCCAGAGAGATAGTAAGGCTTATTACTATTATCGAATGTGATAGACTTAGCATACACTGCGCCATGAGCATTTGAAACGACTACATTATAATTGCTTGCAGTGGCAGGGAAGAGGATATCTGAACCTGTGGTGAATACTTCTGCCTCGCCAGATTCTGCATCTGTGAGGTTGGCTGTATTGTCAAGGTCAAGAGTAGTGCCCTTGTCGCCTGACCATACGAGGTTTTTCTCTGGGTAACTCTTTACTGTAAGCACGAGTTTTCCTTCTTTCACGGAGAGTGAAGTCTTCTGTTTTGTCAATCCTTCGATTACAATATCAGAGATATTTCCCTCCACTTTGGCTATGCTGCCAAGGACATAATCACCACTTGCAATATCACTCATTTCGCCAGCAGCGTGTGCTTTGAAGCGGAACACTGGAGTATCATATACAGGACCGCCGCCATTAGGCCATACCTTCTTCTCAATGTTAAGCACGTTAGCATTGATCTGGTCGGCTTTCAGACCGTCAGAGAAGAGGTCTATTTCTACGATTGCACCGAAACCGAGATTGAGAGAGTCGGTAGTAAGAGAAGAAGCCTTTGCCTCTTCACCACCTATACGAATCACACTACCATAGTCTGCCTGTATGCTCTTCTCGAACTTACCGCCATCTGTATTGAGATTAGTGAGGCGATTGAGCCAGAGGCGTGAATTCTGGAGTGTACCGTTGAAGGTCAGTGTGCCTGCCCATACGTCGGTGTTGCCCTTGTATGTCTGCACCACGTTAGGCAAAACGAGGTTGCCCGCACCCTGCTTGATGAGACGCATATCGCCTGCAAAGGCTCCACCTGTGAGGGTATGGGTGTAGTATGTATAAGTGATAGGATATTCCTTTGCTGTGGCTTCCGACTTTGCAGAGCCCTGCACCCAGGACGGAGCGTTGTCTATATATAAATAAGGTGTAGCTCCATCCTGCACGTTAACGGTCATGTCATTGGTCTCGCAGGTGATGAGCACTTCGTCGTCACTGCCTATGGTGCCGCCATTGGCTATCTCCTTGCGTCCTGTCATGGTCTCTGGAGGTGGTGCCATAGTGATGCCTTCGAGCTCACCGAGGAAATATGACACGTGTGGAGGCTGATTGTAGCCACACATCTGCCATACCATACCGTTACGATACTGCTTGTCATACCAGAGGGAGTAGTTGCGCCAAGGTGTCTCAATGGTGGTAGTGAAGATGCGAAGCTTATTGTCGGCTGTGCGCTCGATGATTTCTTCGCGCCAGTCGCCGAAAATGTCGCCCATGAATGTAGGCGTCGCCTTTGTACTATTATTTGAGTAACAGCCTGTCATAGTGGCTATTTCACCTTTTTTATACTTGCTGACAGAGACATTATTGAACGATTCTTCCTGAAGGTCTCCATCCCAATAAATGCGGAAATTTATGCCTAATCCGTTCTTCGAGAGATTGCTCTCCAGATTACTTGTCACGCAACTGATAGGATCCTCATGACCTGAGTAGCCCATTGCGCCTGGCATATCATTGCTGAAGTTGCCGGCAAGAGAGCGGCCGTCATCGCCTCCACCTGCCAAGCGGTGGCGTATCTTGCTGGTGATAAGGTCACGATAGTTGTTTGCTGGTAAATCTTCATTACAGAAGAAACCCTGCTGTCCGTATGTATAAGGGTCGAAATCACCATGATGCTGAGCGTCACCATGTCCGAGTCCAGTAGTGGAAAGTCCCTTACCATTATCGTCAATGACCATAGAGCCCCATACTATCTCATCGCGTCCGTCCCAATCTACATCTACGACGGCATAGTTGTGATAACCCTGTCCATACCAAGGTGAGCCTGCCTGATTGTTTGTCCAGCGCCAACGCTCCTTGAGTTGGTGGGTATTTGGATCCACATCGAGGGCTACAAACTTATGACGTGTGTAGATACCTCTTCCGAGGAAGATGCTCGGATGGCGTCCGTCAAGATAAGGAGCACCGAAGAAATACTTGCTGGAACGGTGACCATAGCCGTCGCCCCATGCCTTCTTCAGGTCTGTCTCTCCTGCTTCATAGCGCTTCAATGGGAAGTCGATGCACTGGTATGGCTTACCTGTCTCACCGTTGCAATATACGAGAAACTCATTGCCATAGTGGGTAAACCACTCTACACTGCCCTCTGCCTTAGGCTGACGGTAGTTTGTCCATGATGTACCGTTCTTGCCATCGGCTCCAATTTTATATACTGTGCCGTCAGCCATGTGGATTTCGGATCCTTCAGCGAGGCGCATCAGCACCTCCGACTTGCCGTCCTGGTCCCAGTCATAGCCCACGATGTTCTGTTCATTGTTCTGGAAGTCGCCCATATTTGGTCCGCAGTTGACCCACCAGAGCACAGTGCCGTCAAGTTTCAGCACCTCAAAGAGGGTGTATTCCTTGGTGTCTGCACCGCCCATCTTAGGACCCTGCTTCGGGTAAAGCTGCTCTCCCTCCTGCTGGTTGTCATACTTCAGGAGGATTTCCACCACTCCGTCGCCATCGACATCTGCACAGCAGGCGTCATTTGGCACGTATGTACACTTGAGGGAAGAGTCGTGCTTAGGGCTGATCTCAAAGTAATTCTGCGCCCAAGGCTTGATAGCCTTAGACTGTGTCTGCTCTTTTCCACGCACTACTGCAGCGACAGTGTAGGAGTTATCCACACTTCCGCCCTTGTCGGTGAAATTAGAGACATCGAGATTTTCCGCAATACGGGTGCCGTTGCGGTAAAGGTTGTACTTCACGTCATAGTACTCGTCAGACTGTATTCTCCAACTGAGGAATACGCCTGCATTGACTTTGATGCCGACAAGCCCTCGGTCGAGCTTGTCGATCCTGCGTTGCGCTGACGATGGCAATATAGCCAGCATCAGAAACAGAAAGGTCAGTATTTGTTTCATCTTGTAAATATTGATTGTTAGTATATCCTGTCAGTAGCTGTCAACCGCTGAAGCGGCTGACACAGTGGCTCACCTTTGTCGCAAAGGGGACATGACTGTGGGGGAATGCCATTCCTCTCTCCGCTGAAGGAGGGAGGAACGGCATGTAGGAAACATCAGTTTCCGTCTGGCTTCACGCCATCATGGAAGATGGACTGTGGCCAATAGAACTCAGCAGAGTTGTCTGGATAGTATGGAATGAAGTCCGTCCAGTCGTCTCTCAGATGCTCTGCGAGCGGATGCTTCATGTTCTTCAGCTCCTGGATGACGAGCTTTGACAGCTCGTAAGCACCGAATGGAGTGAAATGGGTGTTGTCTTCGAAAGCCTTAGTCTGCCAAGGGAAGGTACCCATAGGATACTGCACGTAGATATGCTTCGAACCTCCCATACCTGTATGGAGAAGCAAGAGAGATGACTGCTTATTGAGATCTATAACTGGGAGACCTTCTCTCTTTGCCATTGTGCGCATTGCCTCCGGGAAGTCTCCGTGGGTCTCACGCACCGTCTTATTGTCTTTCTCAAATGCACGACGAACGGTCGGGGTACACATGATTACGTTTCCCTGCTTTGCCTTCACGAGGTCAGTGAGCTTCTTCAGCGCTACAGTGTAGTGATACCATGCTCCTGTGCCAGGTCCTTTCTCCTTCTCGTCATTATGGCCGAACTCGCAGAGCACGTAGTCGCCGGGACGGATCATGGAGAGTATCTTTTCCAGACGGTTCTGTGCCATGAATGTGGTGGTGGTCAGTCCGCTCTCGGCGAAGTTTGCCACGCAGACCTTGTCGTCAAACCAGCGTGTCACCATCTGTCCCCATGATGCCCAAGGCTCGTATGCCTGGTCCACTACTGTGGAGTTGCCACAGAGATAGAACGTAGGAGCCTCATTCTCCGGCTCGATGGTGATGGTCTTGACGCATGGGCTGGAACCGTTAAACTCAAGTGTCAACTTCTCATCCCATGAGAGCGAACCGTTTTCGCGCTGCTTGATTTTCACCTTTGAAGGCTTGGTCTGCTTGCCCTCGCCGTTGGTGTATGCTGGAATATCCACGCTGTGCTTATGCACGAGGAATGAATATGTCTCAAATTTATTCTTTCCTGTCACGCATCTCTCCACCATGAGGCGGCGATTTTCTGCGCGTACAGTGGTCTCTCCCATTTTTTTCTTGCTACCTAACGTTACGGTAACGCGATAGTTTCCGTCAGGCACCTTTACGGAGAAATAGAATGGATCATTGCTATTCTTCTCAGGAGCTTTGGTCAGATCGTAGCCGTAGCCACCTTCAGCGGTGTAAGTAGGCTGCTTCTTTGTCAGGTCGTAAGTCATCTGTTGCGCTCCAGCGAATGTGGAAGCACAGAGCAGGAGTGACGCCAATAATGTTTTTTTCATGAATTTAAGTTTTGTATTAGTTTAATGTTAATCAAAGATTAAGATATTTTGCTTGCAAAGGTACTAATAATATCACGAAAATCATTCTTTTCTTCCAATTTTAACATTTTCCTTGCAATATTTTCCTGCAAAAATATTTCTGTCCTGAATAATGGATTCTCGCTCATTTTTGTCGATTTTTCTATTCGTCTAACGGTCAACACGTTACGATTTAGGCTTGATTTTTACATTGCAGAAACGGTCGTTTTTCATAGCAAAAGCATAGTTTTTACTGCCTAAATGTCAAGTTTTTACGTTGTAAAAGCTATGCTTTCGCCACCTAATAACTATGCTTTCACCTCCCAATAGCTATACTTTCACCTCCCAATAGCTATGCTTTCACTCACAAATGCCATTTCCCCATGATTTTCATTTCATTTTTCCGTGATTATTATATACAAAAAAGTCCTTTGATTTTAACGTATGTATAATTATGTTAACACATCCATATCATCCCTTCTTCAGCATCTTTTAGTCTCAAGAATCATATAAACGGAAGCCACATCGTCCGCCCCTGTGTCAGCCATTCTTCATTCTTCATTCTACATTCTTCATTCTTCATTTAACAGATTCTTCCTTCTTCATTTAAGCAAGCCACTGTGTCAGCCGCGTTACCGGCTGATATAACAAGCCCACACCAGAAACATCAGATACCCCCAATTGCCATTTTATTCAAAGCGCCCCCGACAAAAATGAAGAATATCAAGACAGAAACGTACGATTTTCAGTTTTTTATGACATTATCTCAAGAAAAATGAGTAAATTTGCAAGCAATTCGTGCATTATAATGTACGCACATAGTCAAACAATATTTTTTAGTCATTATGAGAGATTTCCTGAAATACACTCTTGCCACGCTCGCAGGACTCTTCATCTTCGGTTTTATCACATTCATCTGCTTATTGTTCAGCATCATAGGAATGTTTTCCACATCCGAAACCACTGAGATAGCCGAACACTCAGTCCTCGTGCTGAAGCTGAATGGCACTCTTGCCGACCACACCATCGAAGATAACGACGTGATGTCTATGCTGATGGGGCAAGTAAAACCAGCACAAGGTCTTGACAATATTCGCAAAGCGATACAGAAAGCGAAGGATTGCGAGCAGATAAAGGGCATCTACATCGAAGCTAACACGCTCGAAGGATCGCCTGCCACTCTGCAGTCATTACGTGACCTCCTGCTTGACTTCAAGAAGACTGGCAAGTTTGTAGTAGCGTATGCCGACACTTATCAGCAAGGTGCCTACTATGTAGCAAGCGCAGCTGACAAGGTTTGGATCAATCCGAAGGGTATGCTGTCATGGCATGGCTTGTCCACCCAACCGCAGTTTATCCGCGATTTCCTCGATAAAGTGGGCGTTAAAATACAAGTAGTCAAGGTGGGACAATACAAGAGCGCCACTGAGACTTTCACTGAGGACCACATGAGCGACGCTAACCGCGAGCAGGTGAGCGTATATCTCAATGGTATCTGGGACAGATTTGTGAGCGATGTGAGCAAGAGTCGTAAGATTTCTACTGACTCTCTCAATGCCTATGCCGACCAAGTGATGGAGTTTTCCAGCACAAAGGAATACAAGCAGAAGGGACTTATCGACGCTACTCTCTACCCTGACCAAATAAAAGGCGAGATAAAGAAACTACTGAAAATCGCTGATGAGGACGCCATTGCGCAGGTAAGCGTGTCACAGATGGTGGATTATGCTTCGATTGAAACTGACAACAGCGACCAGATTGCCGTATATTACTGCGAAGGAAGCATCGTGCAGCAAGAGGTGCAGGGCGTACTGATGGGCGATGCTGGCATAGTAGGTCCCACCGTATGCCGTGATATTGAGGCTCTTGCCAAGGACGACAACGTCAAGGCGGTGGTCATCAGAATCAACTCCGGCGGTGGCGACGCATACGCTTCTGAGCAGATGTGGCATCAGATTATGGAACTCAAAAAGGTGAAACCTGTGGTAGTTTCTATGGGCGGAATGGCTGCTTCTGGCGGTTATTATATGTCGTGTGCCGCTTCTTGGATTGTTGCCGAGCCTACTACTCTCACCGGTAGCATCGGTATCTTTGGCACATTCCCTGACGCTCACAAACTGATGACTGAGAAATTAGGCTTCAAATACGATAAAGTAATCACCAACAAGCATTCGGACATGAGCATCACTCCTATGGCAAGGGCTTTCTCTGACGATGAGATAGCATTGCTACAGAAATACATCAACCGTGGCTATGCTACTTTCCTGCAGCGCGTTGCAGAAGGTAGAAATATGAAAACGGCTGACGTTGACAAGATTGCGCAAGGCAGAGTATGGCTCGGTAAGGATGCTCTCAAGATTCGACTCGTCGATCAGTTGGGCAGTATCGACGACGCTATTGCCAAGGCTGCTAAGCTTGCTAAGATGCAGGACTACTCCATTTGCTCCTACCCTATTGCCAAAGACTGGACCGAAAACTTATTCAGCGAGGGCAGAGGGGGCTCTTATCTCGATGAGCAGATGCGCCTATTGCTCGGCGAATACTATGAGCCTTTCGCCATCATGCACGGCATACGCTCCATGAGCCCTGTGCAGGCTCGTATGCTCGACGAGGTGATTGTCAGGTAATTAAGTTGTTTGGTGGTTTTGTTGTTTAGTGGTTTTGTTGAATGCGAAAGACTTAAAATCAAACAACAAGACAACAAGACTACAAGTCAAGCAAACAACTAAACAACTAAACAACTAAACAACTAAACAACAAAGTAATGGAAGGCGATTTCATAAAGATAAACGAATGGCTATTACCTCTCTCATGGCTCTACGGCATAGGAGTGGGAATAAGAAACAGTCTCTTCGACCTCGGCATACTGAAGAGCCGCTCTTTTGATGTGCCCGTTATCTCCGTGGGTAATATCACCGTGGGCGGATCAGGAAAGACACCGCATGTGGAGTATCTCATCGAACTGCTCCGCAAGCGTGCTAAAGTGGCTGTGCTCTCAAGAGGATACAAGCGAAAGAGCAAAGGATACGTCCTTTCTGCTCCGGACACGATGATGCAGGACATCGGCGACGAGCCTTACCAGATGCATAAGAAATATAATGACATCTATGTCGCTGTGGATAAAGACCGCTGTCACGGCATAGAAAGACTCACTACTGATGACGAGACTAAGGACACTGACGTCATATTGCTCGACGATGCTTACCAGCACCGCTACGTAAAACCGGGCATCAACATCCTGCTCGTGGATTATCATCGCCTCATCATCTATGACAAACTGCTCCCGGCTGGACGATTGCGCGAGCCAAAAGAGGGAAAGACGCGCGCGGACATCGTCATTGTCACCAAGTGTCCGAAGGACCTTAAGCCTATGTCGTTCAGAGTTCTCTCACGAGCACTCAATCTTTTCCCCTATCAGCAACTGTATTTCACCAGACTGGACTACAGCGATATGCGACTCCTCTTCGGCACAAAGACTCGTTCGCTCAGCGACATCACGCCACAAGAGCACGTACTCCTCCTCACTGGTATCGCATCGCCAGAGCAAATGGTGCAGGATCTTAAGCCTTATTGCAAAGACATCACTCCGCTCAGATTTGCGGATCATCATCAGTTTACTGACAATGATGTGGAGAAAATCAACTCCACATTCGCCTCTATGCCGTCTCCAAGCATCATCATCACTACGGAAAAGGATGCCACTCGACTGGAGAATATGCAGGGATTGTCGGAAGAAGTGAAGCGTAATCTATACGTTTTGCCTGTCAAAGTAAAGGTGATGCTCGACAAACAAGAGAAATTCGAAGAGACTATTCTCAGCTATGTGCACAAAAATTCTAAAAACAGCACACTGACAAAAGAGAAAAATCGGAAGCTCAACGAGCAGAAAGAGACACGCAACAGCAAGAAGAATAGCCTGAAGACGGACTCGAATGACACTGCTCAAAAACCGAAAAAGATAAAATTCTGATTATAAAATAGATTCATAATAACATAATGGAAATAAAGGAATTGGGTGAGTTTGGCCTTATCGGACACCTCACCAAGGACATAAAACTCAAGAATGAAAGCACAAAGAAAGGCGTAGGAGACGACTGCGCAGTGATGCACTACGGAGATAAAGAGACTCTCGTCTCCACGGATATGCTAATGGAAGGGGTACACTTCGACCTCACCTACGTCGATATGAAGCACCTCGGCTACAAGTCTGCTATGGTAAACATATCCGATATCTTCGCTATGGGAGGCACACCACGCCAGATGACTGTCAGCATAGCTTTGTCAAAACGATTTAAAGTGGAAGATATTGAAGACTTCTACGAAGGTCTTCGCATGGCTTGCGATAAATGGAATGTCGATATTGTCGGCGGCGACACCACCTCTTCTCTCACAGGTCTCGCCATTTCCATCACCGTATTGGGCGATGCCGACAAGGAGGACGTCATTTATCGTTCGGGCGCCAAGGACACAGACCTTATCTGCGTCTCTGGCAATCTCGGCGCCGCTTACTGCGGACTCCAGCTGCTTGAGCGTGAAAAATCTGTCTATTATATGCAGTTGCAGGAAGCAAGAAAGAAGAATAAGGATGCCGTAGTGGATTTCCAACCTGACTTCTCTGGCAAGGAATACCTGCTCGAAAGACAGCTCCAGCCTGAAGCTCGTGGCGACATCTTAAAGACTTTACGACAGGCTGGCGTCCGTCCTACCAGCATGATAGATATCTCCGACGGTCTCAGCTCTGAGATAATGCACATCTGTAAGGAAAGCGACACCGGTTGCAGACTCTTCGAAAAAGAGATTCCTATCGACTATCAGACTGCAGTAATGGCAGAGGAAATGAACATGAACCTCTCCACTTGCGCCCTAAATGGTGGCGAAGACTACGAACTTCTCTTCACATGCCCTATCGGTGACTATGAGAAAGTGAAGGAACTCGATGATATTCGCATCATTGGCCACATCACAAAGAGGGAACTCGGCACTCTTCTGGTGACAAGAGATGGTCAGGAATTCCCTCTAAAAGCACAGGGATGGCAGCACGCATAAAGCAAATCATTCTCATTAAATGAAGAATGAAGAATGAAGAATGAAGAATAAAGATTACGTTCTTCGCTTTGAGGTTCTTAGTGGAGTTTCTCAAGCAAACAAGACTAACTCATATTCTTCATTCTTCATTCTACATTCTTCATTTAAAACATTCTTCATTTTGAATATTCTTCATTTAAAATAATGACACCAAAATTAGACGTCCACACCCACACAGTAGCCTCAGGTCACGCTTTCTCTTCTCTCCAGGAGATGGCAAAAGCAGCGTCAGAGAAAGGACTGGAGATACTCGGAATCACTGATCACGCTCCATCACTGCCAGGAGGACCCACCTTCGTCTATTTCCTAAATATGCACGTAGTGCCAAGAGAGATGTACGGAGTAAGAATCATGATGGGTTCAGAGCTCAATATTCTCGACACAAAAGGAACACTCGACCTCGACGAATCCTTCTACAAACTGATGGATATAAGAGTGGCAGGAATACACAAACTATGCTACTCGCCAGGCACTATAACCGAAAATACCGACGGTATGCTCGCAGCCATATACAATAAATGGACGGACATCATCTCACATCCAGGAGACGGTACCGCCCAATTACTCTTCGAACCCATTGTGCTCGCTGCAAGAGACACGCAGACTCTACTCGAAATAAACTCCTCCTCACTGAAGCCTGTGCGACAAAAGAAGGAGGCATACGCCAACAATATGGAGATTCTTCGCCTCTGCCGGAAATACGATGTCCCTATCATCCTCGGTAGCGATGCCCACATCTCATTCGACGTAGCCAACTATGAATACGCCCTACCCCTCATTGCTGAGTCACAATTCCCTGAAGAACTCATTGTCAATGACAAGCCGGAGATGTTCTTGGAGTACATTCATAAAAAATGAAGAATGTAGAATGAAGAATGAAGAATCCGGATTACGTTCTCCGCTTTGAGGTTCTTAGTGGAGTTTCTCAAGTATACAAGACTAACTCTCATTCTTCATTCATCATTCTTCATTTAAAACACGTAACTCCCATTCTTCATTCTTCATTCTTCATTCTTCATTCTTCATTTAACTTCACCCCAATATCTCAAAAGAAACCTCATCCACACCCTCAACAGAGAGGATAGAGTTGACAATAGTCTGGAGTTCATCAAAAGAGTGAACGGAGAACTCAAAACGACTCGTCACTATCTCATCCTTGGTGACAGTATGCAGTTCTTTGATGGAAAGACGGAACTTATTGGATATGCCATCCGTAAAATCATTCAGCAGATGCTGTCTATCTACGGCATGAATAACGATGCTTACAGGATAAAGCACATGATCATTAGGAAGATAATCCACAGCTACCAGCCTATCACCTTCACGTGCCGACAAGGCAATAGCATCAGGACAATCACGACGATGCACGCATATTCTACCACCAGGTTGCTTTATTCCAATCACCTCTTCGCCAGGAATGGCATTACACACCGGGCAACGGTCATACTGAGGTTTTGGCAAACGGTCAAGATACTGATTGATAGGGCGCAATGCCTTATATGATTTCGCATGCTTTGGCCAATCCTTCTGTGGCCAGACATCTGGGTCTGTGCCTATCTCCACGCAGTCACCACGGTGCAACACCGTCTTGATGGATGACAGACGACCATTTATTCGCGCATATTTAGCGTGCATACCAACCTGGGAATGCACATTGAAAGCAAAGTCAAGAGCTGTGGAATTCTTTGGCAAACGTATGCCATGGCCCTGCGGAGTGTAGCAAGTGATATCGTCATTATAAAACTGTGCTCTGACAGACTCAATAAATAATGTCTCACCATTGCCCTCTCCACGAGCATTGGCGGCGATATCACGTAGCACAGTGCGGAAATTCTCAAGCCAACCGCTGATGTCATTGTCGCGACGCTGGGCGACACAACCGAGTCGGGACAAGCGTATCATCCTCTCACTGGAGATATGAACCTCCTCCCAAATGCCGTAATCAGACAGCAGATTGACGTGGAAACTCTGATAACCATTCTGCTTCGGCTGGTCAATATAATTGATCATGGAGCCAAGACGCTCACGGAAACAGTTGGTAAGGTAGGAATATATGTTGAGACACATATTCTTCTCAGATACATATATGTCCTCAGGGAATACGATACGAGTGAAATGTCGGCACTCAAGATGCTCGAAATCCACCTGCTGTGAGTTCATCTTACGATACAGACTGTAAGGCGCACGGTAAGCCACCTCACGGCGGAAGCGGATTCCATTAGCCGTCAGCACCTCGTCAATCTTGGCTCCAAAGCTTGCCATACGTATCTTATCCTGCTCCTTATCCTTCTCGATAAGGCTCACTATCTTATTGTATATCTGAGGACAACGATAGCGGAAAGACAGATTTTCCAACTCTATTTTAATCTTATAGAGTCCCAATCTGTTAGCAAGCGGAGCATAGAAATAGTCCGTCTCGCCTGCTATCTTCATCTGCTTTGCCGGGCGCATGGAGTCAAGAGTACGCATATTATGCAGACGGTCGGCAAGCTTGATAAGGATGGCACGCACATCATAGTGCATGGAGTCAAGCATCTTCTTGAAATTATCCAACTGTGCCGTCATATCATAACGTGCCTTCTTCTGCTTTGTCACCACTCTGACAAGGAAAGCGACATCGTCACCAAAGCGCTCTCGGATGTCGTCTTCTGTGTAAGGAGTATCCTCCACCACGTCATGAAGGAAGGCTGCACACACTGGTGCCGCACCAAGATTCATCTCTTCTGCCACAATGAGAGCCACGGCAATAGGATGAATGATGTATGGCTCGCCAGTCTTACGCTTCTGATTGGCATGGGCATCATGCGCCAATTGATACGCTCTGCGCATCATATCCATCTCTTCAAGCGTCGAGCGTGCCTCCATTGCACTGAACACTGCCTCTGCTCGCTGACAAATCTCTTCCTCGCTGATATGTGGAACATGGGTACTCATCTTATAGTCTTATGCCTATTACGGTTAAAAAATTCAAAAAAACAACTAATCAAATGCAAAAATAATGAATACTATTGAATTTGCAAAACATTTATTACCTTTTTTTTGATGATATGATTTTTTTTTGCTTACTTTGCATTGAATTTGATATTTACCTCCGTTAACCCATTAAAAATTGATGAAAACTGACATCGAAATCGCTCGCGAAGCGAAACTTGTTCCTATCAAAGAAGTGGCTGATAGAATAGGTATCAGCGAAGATTTACTTGAACCGTACGGAAAGTACATTGCTAAGGTCCCATGCAAGACCATCGACCAGGAAAAGGTGGATAAGAGCAATCTCATTCTCGTCACGGCTATCACGCCTACAAAGGCTGGTATTGGTAAGACTACTGTCAGCATCGGACTGGCTTTAGGACTCAACAAGATAGGTAAAAATGCGATTGTAGCGCTGCGCGAGCCTTCGCTCGGACCATGTTTCGGAATGAAAGGTGGTGCTGCTGGTGGTGGATATGCACAGGTATTGCCAATGGATAGAATCAACCTTCACTTCACTGGTGACTTCCATGCCATCACTTCTGCACACAATATGATTACCGCTCTGCTGGATAATCACATCTACCAGCATCGTGAAGACGGATTCGCAATGAGCGAAGTACTCTGGAAAAGAGTGCTCGACATCAACGATCGTAACCTCAGAAGCATCGTGACCGGACTGGGAAGAAAGACTGATGGCGTAGTGATGGAGAGCGGATTTGATATCACTCCGGCTTCGGAAATCATGGCTATCCTCTGTCTTGCTAAGGATCAGAAGGACCTCCGTCGCAGAATTGAGAATATATTGCTCGGCTTCACCATCGAGGGCAAGCCTTTCTATGTCAAGGATCTCGGCATTGCTGGAAGTATATGCACTCTCCTTCGCTATGCGATAAATCCAAACCTTGTGCAGACTACTGAGAATACTCCGGCATTCGTGCATGGTGGTCCGTTTGCTAATATCGCTCACGGATGTAACACTGCCATCGCTACTCGCACCGCAATGACATTCGGCGACTACGTAGTGACAGAGGCAGGATTCGGTGCTGACCTCGGTGCTGAGAAGTTCTTGGACATCAAATGCCGTAAGAGCGGACTGCAACCTAAGCTCACTGTCCTCGTAGCAACGACACAGGGACTGAAGATGCACGGCGGAGTAGCTGAGACAGAGATAAAGAAGCCTAATGCTGAAGGCTTGACACGCGGATTCCAGAACCTCGACAAGCACGTCAGAAATCTTCAGAAATTCGGTCAGACTGTAGTGGTTTGCTTCAATAGATACGCTTTCGACACTGACGAAGAGATGGCTCTTGTGCGCAAGCATTGCGATGAATTGGGCGTTGGCTTCGCTGAAAACAATGCTTTCTGCGAGGGTGGTAACGGTGCTATCGAATTGGCTCAACTCGTGGTTGACACCATCGAAAAGAATCCTTCACAGCCTCTTAAGTTTATGTATGAGGACAATCAATCCATCAAAGAGAAGGTGGAAGCAGTGGCTAAGAACATCTATGGCGCATCTAACGTCATCTATCTCCCTGCCGCTAAGAAGAAACTTCAGCGCATCGAAGACCTCGGCATTTCCCATTACCCTGTCTGCATCGCCAAGACACAGTACAGCTTCTCGGACAATCCGAAGCTCTATGGCGTGCCGGAGGACTTTGAATTCACCATCCGCGACTTCGTAATCAATACCGGTGCCGAGATGATTGTGGCCATTGCAGGCGAGATAATGCGTATGCCTGGATTACCTAAGGAGCCTCAGGCCAAGAAAATTGACATCATTGATGGTCAGATTGTGGGACTCAGTTAAGGATGCCACCATGTTTTTCCCCACATATATATAAATAAGGTGGGGACTACAACATAGACACACCAACACAGATCGGAATGAAAATAACGAATATCATATTGACTGCCATGGCACTCTCCACGGGTGCCATGGTCATTACATCCTGCAAAGAGAAAAAACAGGATGAGGAAATCATTGTGGAAAAAGTGATAGAGAAGCCTAAAAACAGCGCTACCGCAATGCAAAATAGCACAAAAAACGATGCTGTGAAATGGATAGGTGGAAGCACTTACACATACATCGTGGAGCGAGAAAAGGACTCTGAACTGCCTTTAGTGGAAAATCATGACGTCACTTACTATGACAACCGCATCCAGCTCACCATCAAGCGTAGCGATGGCACAGACTTCTTCTCTGACACATTCACAAAGAATAGTTTCACCGGACTCCTCAATAACGACATGAAAGAGCACGGCGTACTGCTCAGTATGGCATTCGACAAATGCGATTCCGACAATATGTACTTCGTGGTAGGCATTGGAAGTCCTGACGAATCCTACGAGGATTTCACGCTGGTGCAACTCATCGTGAGCCGCACGGGCGCAACTTCCGTCTCCACTTACACTCCTCCGGAGTTACCATAACAGCATGAAATAAAAAACTTGCAGACTTGATATTAGTCTGCAAGTTTTTTATTGTGCTTATAAATTGACAAAAAATATCAATAAATAAAAACAAACAAAGATATTTTTATTTGTTTTCTCGTATTTTTTTGTATTGATGTTTATATCACCCCACGTAGTGGGGGAGCCGAATGGGCTTGACTAAGAGTATTTTAGTTTTACGCCTCACCAAGCAACTGGCGCTTTTCTGGGAGGAAAGCGCGTGGACATCTGCCCATAAGGATAGTGCAGATGAAGGCATTAGAGACGAGTTCGAGGTCGGAGAGTTCACATTCCTCATCCACTATGACCTCCTTTGCAAGGATTACTTCCCACGTGGTGTTGAAACAACTGTCAGGAGCACCGCTGAAATATTCCTCACTCTCTGGATCATCTATTATCTGATAATGTATCACCTTCTTAGATGGAATAGTCTCCAAGGTCTGCATCATCTCGTAAGCATGACTGAAAGTAGCCTTGTTACTGTCAGCATCCTCCAGCATCAACTGTAATTCTGCAAAGACTTCATCGAAGGTAAATCTCTTGAAATAATCTTGTAACTGCATATAAAATGGTGACCATTTATTAGAACTTAGCCATCTTTATCGCTTCGATAGCACACTCACTACCACGGTTTCCAATCTTTCCACCAGCACGCTCCTGAGCCTGCTCGATAGTATTTGTGGTAAGAAGACCAAAGATAATCGGTGTCTCCTTCTTTGCACTGAGGATTGAAATGCCGTGAGCAATGCTCTGACACTGTACGTCAAACTGTGCAGTTTCTCCACGAACGATACATCCAAGGAGGATTACAGCATCGTAATTGCCTGTCAATGTCATTTGGTTTGCACCATAGACAAGTTCAAAAGCGTCAGGAACTGTTTTGACATGGATATTCTCTGGCATTGTGCCGTACTTCTCAAGGGTGCGTACACAACCACTAAGTAAGGTGCCGGAAATCTCTGCTTTGTTTTCTGAAACTACGATGCCAAAGCACATATTGCTGGCATCAGGTACTTTTTTTGTGGATAACTGCTGGATAAGCGAAGGTAAATCGGATAAGTCCATAATGATGTTTGAATTGTGATTGCGGTGAAAATCCCCACCTTATTATTATTGACAGGAACGCTTTCAGACCGCTTTAGAAAAAAGCAAAAGTGAAGAATACACCACTATCACCTACATATAAAGAGCGATAGAGCAGTGTATTCTCCACTTGATATTTGAATATATGTTTTTATATTCGGTAGTTTATCTATAGGTTTCCAGTCGAGGGACAGCAATCATAAGCGATAATACCCAAGACTTTACGACCTAATTTATTTAATTACTTTGTGAGACGCTCGATGTACTTGTCAATCTCAGAGTAGTAATAAGACTTCACATACTTAGTCTTAATCTCCTTATAGATGCTGAGAGCCTCATCGTTCTTATTCTGACTTTCGAGAAGACGAGCAGCCTGCATAAGGCAAGTAGGAGCTACAGAGATGTTTACGCCATCCTTAGCCTCAGAGTTTGCCATGTCAGCAGCCTTCTTAAGGCAAGAAACAGCCTTGTCAATCTGCTTGGTATGAGCATAAGCATTACCGAGAGCAGCCATTGCTGATGGGCTGATGAAAGCGTCGTCCTGTGAAGAGAACTGGTCAAGATACTTGACAGCGTCCTGCCACTTGTCGAGGTTTGCATAGCAAAGACCAGCATAAAGATTTGCGAGGTTTGCAGCGTCAGTACCACTGTAGTTTGATGCTACCTGAAGGAAACCCTCGAAAGACTTGTCACCCTTAAGAGCAAGCTCATACTGCTGTGCAGCGAAGAGTTCCTGTGCCTTAGCCATTGCTGTAGCAGCCTTGTCCTCACGTGGACCTGCATAGAAAGTATTGTAAGCGATAGAGCCTGCAATGATTACGATAACGGCTACGACTGCAACTACGATAGCCTTCTTGTACTTCAGGAAGAACGCCTCCTGCTTGTTGAGAGTCTGCTCCATTGTTGGAGTACCCTGTTCGATTTTTGAATTTGCCATTCTTGTATTTTATTTTTTTATTATTTCTAATAGATTTGAGTATGCAGATACTTTTGCGACGCAAAATTACAGAAAATCTATGACATAGGGAAATTTATTGGGTACTTTTTTCGTTTTTCCTATTAAAAAGGTGTAACTTTGCACTATAAAATCAACTTTAAGTAGGTAATCAAAAATATTTTGATAAGGAATAGATAATTATAAAAATAATTCTGATCACCTACTAAATAGGAAATAGCAACAATTATACAACGACATTATTTCAAGCGATGACACTAAAAGAACTCACCATACTCAACTATAAGAACATAGCTGATGCCAGCCTTTCTTTCTCCCCAAAGATGAACTGCTTTATCGGAAGTAATGGTGAAGGCAAGACTAATGTGCTGGATGCTATCTACTATATGTCATTCTGCAAGTCGATGTCAACCAACATTGACTCGAATGTAATTCGACATGAGGCTGATTTCTTTATGATAAATGCCAACTATGAGACGGACAATGGCACGCTGGAAGAACTCTATGCTGGCATGAAAAGGGGAGTGAAAAAGCAGTTTAAACGCAACAAAAAGGCGTATAAAAGGCTCTCGGAGCATATCGGTCTGGTGCCACTCATCATCGTTTCACCGAATGACACCATACTTATACAGGGCGGAAGCGAAGAGAGAAGGCGCTTCCTGGATATGGTCATTGCACAATTTGACAGCACTTATATAGACGATCTCAACGCTTACAACAAAGCTTTGCAGCAACGCAACGCCCTTCTGAAGATGGAAGAAGAGCCGGACTTGATGCTAATGCAACTTTGGGAGGAAGAGATGGCACGCCATGGCGAAGCTATCTACAAGAAAAGAGACGCTTTTGTCAAGGATTTCATACCCGTATTCCAGAGTATTTACCGCACTATCTCCGGCGAAAAAGAGACTGTCACTCTCGAATATGTTTCTCATTGTCAACGAGGTCCGTTGCTGGAAGTGATACAGCGCGACCGTATGAAAGACCGCGCTGTGGGATATTCTCTACACGGAATACATCGCGATGACCTCGAAATGCTGTTGGGTGGCTTCCCAATCAAGCGTGAAGGCAGCCAAGGACAGAACAAGACTTACAGTATTTCGCTCAAACTTGCACAGTTTGATTTCCTTCGAAAGACCATCAGCGCCACTACCCCACTGCTCCTTTTGGATGATATTTTCGACAAACTGGATGCTCAACGTGTGGAAAACATCGTTAACATGGTGGCTGGCAACAACTTCGGACAGATATTTATCACGGACACCAACCGCGATCACCTTTCCCAAATACTGGAGAAAAGCGACTCTGATTACAGGATTTTCTATGTCAAAAATGGTGAAATAACAGCCTCATAATCCTCATTTGACATCCTAAAATCAGCGTTTTCATTCACAAACTCAACTTTCGCAAGTAGCTAACATGCTACTAATCAGTAATAAAATATCAATAAACAAAATAAACAAATATATATTTTTATATTTTTTCTTTGTTTTTCTCTATTGATATTTTTCACCTCCCCACGGCAGTGGGAACTGAGGGGCATCTTTTACTTACGAAGGTTTAGTCACTAAAACCAATTCGCATGGGTGGAACTTCATGAAATTCCACCATAATTCCACCACTAATTCCACCACTTATATCATATTAAGCTTCAACACTTTACGGCAAAGAGGTGGAATTATGGAATTATATTTGAAAAAAAAATATTTTTTTTACGAGAAAAGTAGCTTAATTTTCGATATAAAAGAGGACTGCAAAAGCTTAGTTTTTAGTTTGCAATAGCTATGCTTTTACAAGGTAATAACAATGCTTTTACAAGGTAATAACTATGCTTTTAGAAGGTAACAATATAGTTATTAGGAAGTTAGAACATAGCGATTTGGCAGTAACAACATAGCTTTTAGATTGCAATCACTGCGTCGGAATTGTAATTATACCAAACGTATGTCGGTGATTACTTGCGCTCCTACAGTTGTATTTAAGCACTTTATTAACATATTTTTAGACATATTCAACTCCGAACGTAGCGCAGGATTTTCTATATGAACGAATAAAGTCTGATTGCGGATATACTTTTCCGTGGTATATCGCGCAACAGTTTCACCAGCCACATTATCCCACGCCTCTATAAGACGCCTTTGAAGCCAAGGCGTCTCAAGACCATTTGAGCGAAGGATGACCTTCACTAACTTCTCTACTTGTATCGGATGCTTACGGAACATTTATGGGGTTTTATTGAGTAAAGTTAATGTTGTTTGGTTGTTTCGTTGTTTTGTTGTTTGCCTTGTTTGGTTATTTGGTTATTTGCCTTGATTATACATTCAACCAAACAACTAAACAACTAAACAACAAACCCACCAGACACCACCTCATTCATAAGGATATCAGTAGCCTCTGAAGGCACTTCTGGCAACATCTGGAATGGAAAACAAATGCCCAACTTATACTTATCTGCAGGAACTTTAGACAGGAAACGGTCATAATAGCCCTTTCCTCTGCCCAAACGATGACACTGATTATCGAATGCCATGCCAGGGATTATCATCAGATCTATGGACGAATAGTCGGTAAAAGGAGCGTTGTCAGGCTCCATAATGCCGAAAGAGTCATCCTTTCGCAACGTTTCCTCACCGTGATAGAGATGTATTGTCATATCAGTATCACTGATTACCTTTGGCAGAAGCAATGTCTTGCCTCGACTTTGCAGGGCAGAAAGCAGCGCTGTGGTATCGACTTCATCAGGAAGAGCATGGTAAAGGAGTATCGTTTGCGCTTCAATGACACGAGAATGGCGAAGCAATACTTGCACTATCTCTGCTGAGAATTGTGCAAGTTCTGCTTTGCTATATTTCTGTTTCTCGGCACGTATATGCCTTCTTAATTCCTTCTTTTTCATATATTTAGATTATCAAGTTGGGTGTTTGTTCTTTTATATCATCGTAATGATGCGTCAGGATGTCATTTCTTTGCCTTCTTTTTCACGATGGAAGGGAAAGCCTTGCCTTCCCTGAAGACATTTATCGCCGTACCAATGACAGGATCATCCTGATTGATATACTGATACCAAGACTGCTCGTCAAGCATTGTGTAGATAATTCTACTATTGATGAAACGGTCAAGGAGTGAGTATGACTTTTTAATCATCAGGTTACGACGCTTCAATCCATGAGAATCAGCATAAGTAGCAAACTTATCCACAAGGCTTTGAGTCTTGAGATAGTCAGCCATTTCCTGCATTTCAGTGAAGTTATTCAGTTTCAGACGGTTGTCGTCAGTATAGACAAAAGCAAACTGAAGGATAAGTCCACTGGTGACAGCCTTGGTATAATAGCTGGTGAGAGATGTGGTATCTTCAGCCACAAAGATGTCAGGAGTGATACCACCACCGCCATATACTACCCTACCGCCTACGGTATGATACTTTGGTCCGGTATGCTTAATGCTGTCCTGAGAGAAGAATTCACCACTCTCATATCTCTTCAATACGTCATGGCTATATTCATCAGCATTGGTATATGGCTTCTGTATGCAACGACCAGAAGGAGTATAATAGCGCGCTACCGTAAGACGAATCATCGAACCGTCAGGGAATCCCAACTGTTGCTGTACCAATCCCTTACCGTAAGAGCGCAAGCCTATGATAGTGGCACGGTCATTATCCTGCATTGCTCCAGCGAAAATCTCGGATGCAGAGGCAGAGTTTTCATTGATAAGCACTACGAGTGGCATCTTGATATAAGCGCCCCTACCATCCGATTGATAGTCACGACGAGGGGACTTGCGACCCTGAGTATATACAATCAGACGATTAGCAGGGAGGAATTCATTAGCCATTTGCACACTGGACTCAAGATAACCGCCACCATTATCGCGGAGATCGACGACAAGACCCTTGAATCCTTGCTGTGACAAGGTAGCAAGAGCAACGAGGAATTCAGCGTATGTGGTCTCGCCAAAGTTCTTTACCTTGATATATCCCGTAGTTTCATCGAGCATATAAGCTGCAGAAACGCTCTTCATCTTTATTTCATCACGCACAAGTGTGAAGGTCTTTACTTTCTTAGAGCCATATCTTACGACCCCAATCTTCACCTTAGAGCCCTTCTCTCCCTTGAGACGAGTCTGCGCTTCCTCACTTGTCACCATCTTGCCAACGAACGGTTTGCCATCGACAGCTACGATTTTATCGCCTGCTATTATGCCAGCACGCTCGGCAGGACCGTCAGTAATGACATTCTGCACATGGATAGTATCCTCTCTAATGACAAATTCGATGCCGACACCACAGAATGAACCCTTGAGATCATCGGCAGTCTTCTGCGCCTCTTTCGCTGAGATATAGACAGAGTGAGGGTCCAGTTCGGACAATATCTGCGGGATAGCTTTCTCCACCAAGTCATTGATATTGACGGAATCGACATACTGATCATCGATGATATGCAAGAGATTATTGAGTCTGTTACTACCAGAATTGATGATATTGAGGCGATTTCCTGAGAAATGATTGGCATAGAAAGATCCTATCACTATACCGATGACTACGCATAGAGCCATCAGCAGGGGCATGTATCTATTTGTTTTCTTTGACATTTTCTTGTTTTATTATTGTGATTATGGGGAGATGAGGGCAGGCAACCAAGGATGGTTGGCATTTATTTCTCCTTTTGCTCAAGCAACAGTACTTCAATTCCTGCCTTGCGCATCAAGTCAAGACCATCAGAGAGACGGTATTCCTCACCGTAGATGACACGCTTTATGCCAGCCTGAATGATGAGTTTTGCGCATTCTATACATGGAGAAGCAGTGACATAGAGTGTAGCGCCATCGCTATTATTGCTGCTTCGAGCCAGTTTGGTGATAGCATTAGCCTCAGCATGGAGCACGTATGGATATGTAGTGTTGGTCTCATCCTCACAGATATTGTCGAATCCGCTCGGTGTACCATTGTATCCATCACTGATAATCATCTTGTCTTTTACCACAAGAGCGCCGACTTGCCTACGCTTGCAATAACTGTTCTCTGCCCAGATCTGCGCCATTCTCAGATAGCGACAGTCGAGATTGTACTGTTTCTGCTTATCCATATTCACGATTACTTTATTATATTATTCCGCGGTAACAGACGGAATGCTATGGCATTATAAAATACTTACGACGTGATAGTTACGCTTTCTTGATACCATTTCTTTCGAGAAGGGCATCAATAGTCGGCTCGCCACCACGGAAACGCTTATAGAGAGTCATCGGATGCTCGGTTCCTCCCTTGGAGAGAATGCAGTCGCGGAAGCGTTGTGCCGTCTCTCTGTTGAAGACACCTTCACGCTTGAACACTGCAAAAGCATCGGCATCAAGCACCTCTGCCCACTTATAACTATAATAACCAGCCGCATATCCGCCAGCCATGATGTGCGAGAACTGCACAGTCATGCAGGTATTCTCCAGTTGGGTGCCGATGATTGCCTTCTCCCAAGCCTTTTTCTCAAACTTGATAAGGTCGTCTTCGAATGGCTTTTCCTTAGTATAGTAAGCCATATCGAGGAGTCCGAAGCTGACCTGGCGGAGGCAAGCAGAAGCCACAGCGAAGTTTCTTCCATCAATAAGACGCTGGATAAGGTCGTCAGGCATTGGTTCACCAGTCTTGTAATGGTATGCGAAAGTGGAGAGAAACTCACGCTCAAGAGAGAAATTCTCCATAAACTGTGAAGGCAATTCCACAAAATCCCACCACACATTAGTGCCTGAAAGCGAAGAGAAGCGAGTGTTGGCAAACATACCATGCAATGAATGACCGAACTCGTGGAGGAAAGTCTCCACCTCACCGAGGGTGAGCAATGCAGGCTTATCAGCAGTAGGCTTGGTGAAATTCATCACCAGACTGACGTGCGGACGTATGTTTTCGCCCTTTTGGTTAATCCATTGATCCTGATAACTGGTCATCCAAGCTCCACCCTGCTTGCCCTTTCGAGGATAGAAATCGGCATAGAGGACTGCGAGATATGAGCCATCTTTGTCGAACACCTCATAGGCTTTCACATCAGGATGATATACAGGAATATCCTTATTCTCCTGGAATGTAATGCCATAAAGGCGTGTGGCAAGTCCGAATACGCCCTTTATCACCTTGGAAAGTTCGAAGTACGGACGTACCATCTCTGCATCGACATTATATTTTTCCAACTGAAGCTTGTGCGAATAGAAAGCTCCATCCCACGGCATGAGTTTGAAATCCTCTCCATTCATGCGCTTAGCCATCTGCTTCAGTTCCTCTTTCTCAGCAACGGCAGTAGGCTTATAGGCATCAATAAGGTCGTCGAGCAGTTTATATACATTTGCTACATTGGATGCCATACGCTTTACGAGGACATAGTCAGCATAGGTATGATAACCGAGCAACTGAGCCGTCTCACGGCGAATATTGATCAGTCGCTTGCAGATATCTATGTTATTAGTCTCATTTTCATGCGTACAGAGAGTGTTGTATGCCATAAACATTTTCTCTCTGAGGTCGCGGTTTTCTGCATATTGCATAAAAGGACCATAACTTGGGAAGTCGAGAGTAAACACCCAACCATCGAGATTACGCTCCTTTGCCTCATGTCTTGCCGTCTCTTTCTGAGTATCAGGGAGACCTTTAAGGTCATTCTCATCAGTGATATGGAGAGAGAAAGCCTTCTTTTCTTTCAGCAGATTCTGCGAAAACTGGAGAGAAAGCATACTGCCTTCCTCTGTGAGAGCACGGAGCTTAGCCTTTCCTTCCTCATCGAGGAGAGCACCGCTACGGACGAAACCGTCGTAACTCTTCTGCAAGAGACACTCTTCCTCCGGTGTGAGAGGGCGATGATTGTCATGTACTGCCTTGATGCGTTCAAACAATCTCTTATTGAGACTCACGTCATTAGCATGCTTTGTCAGCGCAGGCTGAATCTTTTGTGCCAGTGCGTCCATCTCATCATTCGTCTCAGCAGAAAGAAGATTGAAGAAAACGGCAGACACTTTGTCAAGCAAAGCATAATATTCATTCTCATCATCCTCTTCGATAATCGTGTTATCAAATGTAGGAGGCTCCGGATTATTGATGATTTTGTCTATATGCTCATCGTCACGGCGTATTCCTTCCATGAAAGCCTCTTCGTAATCTTCGAGCTTTATCTTGTCGAAAGGAGGCACTTCATGTATTGTAGTATATTTGCTGAAAAACGGATTCTGTCTCATTATCTTGTATATTATATAATTATCGTGGGCCATATGAAGCCCTGAATGTCAGTTTTTACTATTCTAAAGCGCTGTCATCACGCCACTTATTTCTGCTTGATAAGCAATTGCAGCATCGGCACTTCTATGAAAGAACGGCGGATAAGGAGCAGTTGCTTGTCCTGCAGGGAATGCAAAGCCTCAGATATTTCAAGGCGGGAGCAGCCCAATTCCTTAGCAAAAGCATTCATCTTGATATGCAATATCTTGCATCCAGCAGGATAATGGGAATGGTCTTTGACAAATCGTATTATCCTTTTCTCTACATCTTCAGGCATAGGATGCCAGATATCACTGCACAATCGCTGCGTCTGAGTGGTGATGATATTCAGGAAATTGAGTCGGAATGTCATCGACTTTTCCATGAGTCTGAGCACCATGTGCTTCTCAATCCTCAGCACATCGCAATACGAGCGTGCCTTGAACGACATCGTGTATCTCTGCTTCATTCCGAAGATATGCTCGGGCTGTATGACCAGAGGCGCCTGCAGATGCTCGTCCATATAGTATGATTTATCATCGCTGTATCTGATGCAGGACAGTTGTCCTTTTGCTACGATTATCAGACTGTCGCAAAGTTCGCCAGCAGTGACTATCATTCTGGTTTTCTTGACATGAGAACTGGCAAGGCGAACATACTTCTGTATCTCGTCCAGTTCCCCTCTTCCCATACCTAAGAATAGAGGCAACTCCAGTAATTCTGTCAAGGAATATTTCATTACTCTTCTAAGTTTGCCTTTAATGAAGGTGAATACCACACCTTATTATTTCCTTTATCATCACTATAAATGAAGTAAGCCATCAAGTCCTTATGGCGTGCCAAGACTGCTTTAGCCTTGTCTAAACCCATCACCATGAATGCTGTGGCATAGGCATCAGCCTTTGCACATTCGTCACTCACCACGGTAGCAGAGAGAATGGAGTGCTGCACTGGGCAACCGGTCTTAGGGTCTATGGTGTGTGCATATTTCTTTCCGCCTTTGTAATAGAAGTTGCGGTAGTTGCCACTGGTCGCCATTGCTCTATTGGAGATATTTATAATACCCTGTATCTCATTACTAACGCTTACGGAATCATCATCCGGTTTGCTTACTCCAATGCGCCAAGGAGCACCTTTAGGGTTTTCTCCAGAAGCAACAATCTCGCCTCCTATCTCCACCATATAATTGTCAATACCCTTGGATTTCAGCAGTCTTGCGACGGCATCGACGCCATATCCCTTGGCTATAGCACTGCAATCGAGCATCAATCTGTCATCGGTCTTTATTATCTTTCCATCCTGCAGTTTCACTTTGTCAAAGCCTACAAACTGCATCAGGCTGTCAATAGCATGGCGATCTGGCGTAATACCGTTCTTAAAACCAAAGCCCCAAGCATTTACAAGCGGAGCAACAGTGATGTCGAATGCGCCTTCCGTGTCTTTATAAATCTCAGAAGAGAGGCGGAAAACAGTGATGAAATGGTCATCGAGGGTAACTGCCTCATTCTTGTTGACATGGGTTATCACCGATTTCTCATTGAAAGGCGAGAGCGAAGCGTCCACTTCTGCAAGGGCTTTCTCTATCTCCGGCTTGAGATTATCATTGCTCTGATAGGTTATATTATATGATGTACCGAAGACAAGACCGGAGTCATGCTGGTAATCTGCATTCTTTCTTCCTACTGCAATGCCCGCTACGACGAGGACAACGAGTATGAATAAAATTGGTAAGACCTTCTTCATTTGAGTAAATGTTCAAGTTTTGTTTGTATAATTATTGTGCTTTGTCGAAACTTTTCTTCAGGGTTTAAGTAGTTAATCAAAATCATTTTGATAATGATAATTGATTTTCATTTTAATAATATCTATGCTCTTTTGTGTGCAAAGCTATTATAAAGATAATTCCAATCACCTACTTGGCATTCTGAATTATATCTCAACGGCAATATTAAAGCTTCCACCAATGCACGTTTTCTTTGCTTTACCGAAGCCTGGAACATACCACACCTCACCAGTGGAGCAGTCAGAACTTGCTATTCTCCTGCGGTATCTGACGCTCCAGCCGAGTCTTACAGGCCCTATGACTTTAGCATCGACTGCAAAGAGGGCTTCGAGCCAGTGGTAATAGCAATTTTCTTTAGTGCCATACTCTGCCGTACCGCCCCATACCGGGTCATCTACTCCTTTATGCGACAACTCAAAATCGAAGTTGGTGTAAGCATATCTGAGTCCTACAAAGGCACGATAATCATCATGCTTATTCTTCAGCACATTGAAATCGCATCCGATTCGTCCGTAAGGAGCGCGGGTCTTGACGCTTATTCCCGTCACAGCATCGTCTTTATGATCAGCATCGCCGATACCAAGTTCGAATACTAGGAAATACTTATCCTTGAGATTGACCCTCAAATTTGCCTCATACTGACCGTAATCACTGACCTGCCTCTGGATTACACCGAAGAGATCAGCGCCTACACTCAGTCCTCTGAAGAAAGGAACAGAGTCAGGAAGCACCTCTATCTTGAGCTTCTGAGCATGAGCCTGCGAGGCTCCCAGGATGAGAGCGAGACTAATCAGCAGTGTGGAGATAGACAAATATATTGATTTTTGTCGGATCATTTGTTACCTTATTATTTTTTACTACGATGGAATCGATGAAATTATGAGTGGTGCTGATGCTTGAAATGGTGTGATTGTAGCGTGGAGCGCAATCGACACTTTCAAATACAGGTTCGTTAGTCTTTGACACCACCACATAGTCAGTGCTCTCCTTTCCCTGATTATCGGTTACGATAAATCGCAATTCGTCAGCATCCTGCGCATAACTCATAGGAATGCGGAATGTGCAAGCATTCTCCAACTTGTTTATCAGGACTGTATCATTACCGTCAATGGTTCGTGCAGAGACCACGCTGACAGGATTGCCCAGCATCACGGAGTCGCCTTTTGCATTCATGAAACGGTAAGAACAGAGCACAGTGCTGTTGACGGAGCAGTCAATGGAGGTACACCCCACCATGATTGCCAATGCCGCTATGCAGCAAATCACTACTTTCCGCATCTTATTTCCTCCTCTATCTGATAGTCATTACGATTCTGAGAAGAACGGCTTAAGAGGTCTCCTATAAATCCAGCGAGGAACAACTGCGTGCCTATCATCATCATCGTCAATGCGATGTAGAACCAAGGCGAGTCTGTAACAAGGCGCTGCGGGATGCCTTGCGACAAAGCCCAAAGCTTATCGACACCGATTCCTAAGGCAGAGAAGAAACCCACCATGAATACAAGAGTGCCGAGGAAACCAAAGATATGCATCGGTTTCTTGCCAAAAGTAGATAGGAACCAAAGCGTGAGAAGGTCGAGATAACCATTGACAAAGCGGTTCCAACCCATAAACTTCGACGTTCCAAACTTACGAGCCTGATGATGTACAGGTTTTTCTCCAATCTTTGAGAAACCTGCATTCTTAGCAAGATAAGGGATATAGCGGTGCATCTCGCCATAGACCTCAATATTCTTTACCACCTCTTTGCGATAAGCTTTCAGTCCACAGTTGAAGTCATGAAGATTATGTATTCCGCTTACCTGACGCGCTGTAGCATTAAAGAGTTTGGTAGGAATAGTCTTAGAAAGCGGGTCTCCCTTCTTTCTGTTCTGCTTATATCCTGACACGAGGTCATAGCCATCCTCCATAATCATGCGGTAGAGCTCCGGTATCTCGTCAGGAGAATCCTGAAGGTCAGCATCCATAGTAATCACCACATCACCTTGAGCGGCAGCAAAACCGCAGTAGAGAGCAGGCGACTTACCGTAATTACGGCGGAACTTGATGCCTTTGACATTCTCCGATTTCTCACTAAGTTCGCGGATTACGTCCCAAGAACGGTCTGTACTTCCGTCATTGACGAATATTACTTCGTAAGAGAAGCCTTTAGACTTCATCACTCTGTCTATCCAAGCATAGAGTTCCGGAAGCGATTCTTCTTCATTGTAGAGGGGTACTATTACTGATATATTCATTTTCGTTGTTTGGTGATTTTGTCATTTGGCAGTTTTTCTTTTGCTATTGGCAAGCGAAATGCAAACTGCAAACTAACTTACTATTCAAAGATATTCGGGTTAAGCCACCCTTCGTGGCTCACGTCGGGATATTACTGCGATGATAAGGCTGCAGAACAAGCCTGACATAAGCGTATTTGAAATCATTGTAAATGCGACATCGACAGGACGGAGCGATGAAAGAGCAGCCACTTCCTGCTTCATTGTGGCAGCATCGACACCGTAAGCCTTCATAGCTTGCGCCATCTCTGGCGTGCGGAAGTATTCCTGCAATCCCATCAAGAGGGTGCCATTATCAAAATACTGGAGATAGACGAGCACTGAAAGCGAGAATACGAGTGAGGCATAGCCAAAGCAAAACATGGAATAACCTGCCGCACGACGGAAACTAACCCTTTTCTCTACTATCTTATCACGATAGTTTCTCACTCTTAAAGCCACAAAAACAGGCACTACAATAATGCCGATGATATAGGCTATCTGCCAGAAAGCATCCGTGAAACTATGTACGAATGCCATGAAAGTGGCCATCATAATCACGCCGAGGATAGCTCCATCGACGCGAGCGAAAGCCTTCAACTGTTTATATTCTTCTCTTGTTATCATTTTTCTAATTACTATACCAATGCCATAGGTAGGCACATATTTTCTGCAAAGTTACTCATTTTTCGTCATATACGCATCATATAATGAAAGTTTTTACATAGTAAAAGGTTAATTTTAAGTATTTTTTTGTGTTTTCGCATTGCGTTAGGAGTATTGCTAATGTCGTTAATAGAAGTTAAAAGTTTGAGATTTACTCTTTTTTCTCAAATAAAAGCATTACCTTTGCACTCGCAAAATCAAAAACGGCTCAGCAATAGCATTGAGAACGCTTGGTTTTCGCCCCTTGAAAGGCTTGCTTTCGCAGGTCAAAAACATGGGCAGTCTTGCACGGCCAGCTCCCTTCGAATCCTCCAGGACGGGAACGTAGCAAAGGTAGTTGGTTGTAGCGGCGCGATGTAAGTAGCTGCCCACCCGCCTCTTTAGCTCAGTTGGCCAGAGCACGTGATTTGTAATCTCGGGGTCGTTGGTTCGAATCCGACAAGAGGCTCGAAAGATAAGAAGGAAGTTTCCTATGGAGATTTCCTTCTTTTTTATGCTTTTGCGGGAAGGTCATTACAACAAATGAAAATACAGGAAAACAGAGTAATTCTTTGTTTTCCTGTATTTTCGTTTGTATCTATGCGAATATCAGCCGGTAACGCGGCTGACACAGTGGCTCTATCGTTCGGTTACTGGAAGGAATAGACTACGTCCATGAGCTGCTTGCCGATGGCTTCAGCCTCTTCCATGGTGTGTGCTTCAGAATAAACGCGGATGATTGGCTCAGTGTTACTCTTGCGGAGGTGTACCCATTTGTCAGGAAAATCAATCTTTACACCATCAATATCATTGACAGAAGCATCCTTTTGAGCAGCAAACATCTCCTTCACTTTCATGAGGATAGCATCAACATCAGTGGTTGGAGTAAGGTCAATGCGATTCTTAGCAATGAAATACTCAGGGAAAGTCTTTCTGAGTTCGCTGACTTTCACACCCTTCTGTGCGAGAGAAGAAAGGAAGAGAGCGATTCCCACGAGGGCATCACGTCCATAATGGCTTTTTGGATAGATTACTCCACCATTTCCTTCGCCACCAATGACAGCGCCAACTTCACGCATCTTAGTGGTAACATTTACTTCACCCACAGCAGCTGCGGTATAGACACCACCATGCTTCTCTGTTATATCGCGGAGAGCACGGGTACTACTCAGATTGCTTACAGTAGCGCCAGGAGTATGTGAGAGAACATAGTCAGCCACACTGACGAGTGTATATTCCTCACCAAACATCTTTCCATCCTCACAAATGAAGGCAAGACGGTCAACATCAGGATCGACTACGATACCAAGGTCATAGCCACCCTTTGCGAGTTCGCCCATGATACCACCGAGATTCTTCTCCAATGGCTCTGGATTATGGGCAAAATCACCATTTGCTTCGCCGTTGAGGAAGGTATATTCCACTCCGAGACGGTCGAGAAGCTTTGGCAAAATAATGCCTCCAACAGAGTTGATAGAATCAACGATTACACGGAAATGCGCTTTCTTAATAGCCTCAACATCAGCAAGTTTGAGATTAAGCACAGACTCCACATGACGGTCGTCGAAATTTTCTTCTGAATATTTGCCCATGTGGTCAACGTCAGCATATTCGAAAGCCTCAGCCTCAGCAATAGAGAGAACCTCATTACCATCAGCCGCGGTAAGGAATTCACCGCGAGAATTGAGCAATTTCAATGCGTTCCAATGGCGTGGATTATGACTTGCAGTGATGATAATGCCACCATCAGCGCCAGCCATTGTCACTGCGAGCTCAGTAGTAGGAGTAGATGCCAGTCCGATATTTATGACATCATATCCCATTCCCATCAATGTTCCGCAGACTACATTCTTCACCATCTCGCCAGAGATACGCGCATCGCGACCGACAACAATCTTGTTTGACGCATTCTTTGTACTCTTACGGATGAAAGTAGCGTATGCTGAAGTAAACTTTACTATGTCAAGAGGATTTAGAGTATCCCCGGCAGGACCTCCGATAGTACCTCGGATGCCTGAAATTGATTTAATCAGTGTCATGTCTATTTACGTTTTTGTATGGCGATGTGAGATTTGTCCAAGTCCCACAGGGCTGAAATCGGATTTTAGAGGCGCAAGATTAGTTGAGCCCTCTCTGGTAAGACAATTCGTAGAAGCAAGCATATACTCCCTTGCTGGCATACTGATGTCCCTGATCATGAGGCACAAGGAGTTTCACCTTGGCTATTTCGTCCCCTTCTTCAGCAGGACGTCCGAGGCGGATATATGACAGCGGTACGAGCCATCCAGCAGGAACAGATGCGCTGCTGTACGCCAAATACATAAGGCTTGACCTGGTATCGAACGATGCTGTGAATGAACCACTGGTATTCTTCACATTATATTTATCGCAGAGATAGCCGGTGGTGAGACTCATATTAGTCAACTGAAGAGAGTCACCATTGACATTATACTCCTTGAAACGGGTGAGCACGTCAGCACTTTCGCCTTTCTTAAGGATTTCGCCACATCCACGATTGACAATCTGCATATAGACACCAGAGCTCTCAAAGAGCACATACTCATTCTTTGATACGTCTGTAGTGGTATCATTAGCGAGGAATTCCTTCTCTGATATCACCTTAATCTTATGGTCAACAAGATACTTGGAGATAGCTGCACGCTCTGCATCACGCTGTTCTGCGTATGTCTCTACATCGTCACAAGAAGTCATTGTGACTGCAACGACAGCGCACAATAAAGTATAAAGTATTTTTTTCATTTATAATATATTACACAGTTTCGGGTGCAAAGTTACGAAAAAAGGAGCAAATATCGTAAAACGAACAGTTAATTAAAATGAAGAAAATGAAAGCTATCGGCAACTTTTCCACGATTTCCAGCCTACAAGAGGTGGGAATAAGCGCGTATAGCGTCAATCACTATCTTTTCAGCTTCCTCGACAGAGCAGAAGAGTTTGCCACCAGAAGCATTCTTATGTCCGCCTCCATTGAAGAAGCGAGCTGCCATTTCATTGCAAGGGAAGTCATCGACACTTCTGAGGCTAAGCCATATAGTATTATGTTTCTCGCTGTCTTCGCGCAAAGAGATGGAGAGTCTATGCCCCTTCATCTGCAGTGGCATATTGACAAGTCCCTCTGCATCGCCTTTGATGTAATTGAAGCGTTTCTGCTCTTCCTTTGTAATAACGTAATATGAGGCGTGTAATGGAGCCAGTACATTGAGCTTTTCATATAGCACATAGCCAGTCAGACGTAGTCTGCTTTGGCTGAATGTATTGAATACATTGCGGTAAATCTTATCCTTATCAATGCCTTTTGCGAGCAGAAGACTGATAATAAGGAATATCTCAGGACGGGTGGAATTGAATGTAAATCCACCTGTATCAGTCATCATTCCGCAGTAAGCCGTCACAGCCATATTCTTTGTCATGTCCTCATATCCTCCGAGTTGGTGGATAAGTCGGAATACGAGTTCGGCTGTAGAACTCATATCAGGATGTGAAATGGTAAGCACAGTATTCACATCAGGACCTAAATGATGGTCAATGAGCACCTTACGCCCAGGTGCAGCGACGAGTTTCTCGCCCAATTCATCAGTAATGCGGGAAGGAGTGTTGAAGTCAAGGCAGAATATTGTGTCGCTTTCAGCAAAGAGTTTATCGACCGTCTGCGGCACTTTATCATATCGAATAATACGCTCTATGCCCGGCATCCATCTGAGGAAGTCGGGAAACTGGTCAGGCACTACGATATTAGCTATCTTTCCTTGTCTTCTGAGATATTCAGCCCACGTAAGACATGAGCCGATAGCATCTCCGTCTGCATTGACATGGCCGAGGATAAGCACGCGCTCAGCCTCGGCCACTATATCACGAAGCCGCGCCAAGTCGGCCTCATTCAGTATGTTCAAATTCATATTTAGTTTTTTCTGTGAGAAAAAGGAGACTGTGGAAGCAAGCTATTGAATTAGAAGAGCTTCTCTGGATAAACGCCTTCCTCTACGAGCTTGGCAATACGAGCCACTGTGTCAGGACGGTCCTCTGAATAAGTTACGCCAAACCACTTGCTGGTGGTGTCAAGCACCTTGCATGTAGCAGTTCCGTCATTGATAAGCTTATTGACCATCAATGGAATGAAGAACTCGGACTTGAGGTTGGCGATATTAGCAGGATCAGAAAGGAACTCCTTGAAATATTCCTCAGAATACTGGAAATAGTCAGGAGTGAAGCCCCACATATTCATGCTTACAGGGGCGTTTTCCTCTACGCCTACCCATTCACCATCTTCCTTGTTGTCAGCACGATAAGCCACAGAACCATCTTCGAGACGAGCAATCTTGGTGCGCTCTACGCAAGTGGTGAGGTTGCCATTAGCATCCTTTGAGCAGATACCACGGCTTACAGTACCGTTTTCGCTAAGGGTATTACCTACGCGGAAACCTACCATGGCATACTGTCCTTTTGCATTTTCTGGAAGGTCTGCGAGGAATTTGCCTATTACCATGAATGCGTCACGATTATAGAAGTCATCACAGTTGATTACGCAGAAAGGCTCCTTGATGATGTCCTTACCCATGAGCACAGCGTGATTAGTGCCCCAAGGCTTCTGACGACCTTCAGGTACAGTGAATCCTTCCGGCAGAGCGTCAATGCTCTGGAAGCAAAGCTCGCACTTGATTTTTCCCTCATACTTAGAGAGAATCTGAGTACGGAACTGCTCTTCGAAGTCCTTTCGGATAACCCAGACGATTTTGCCGAAGCCAGCCTGGATTGCATCGTAAATACTATAGTCCATAATAGTCTCGCCGTTAGGGCCAAGACCGTCCAACTGCTTCAGACCACCGTAACGGCTTCCCATGCCTGCAGCGAGTAGAAAAAGTGTAGGTTTCATAAGTTTATGTTTAAAGTACTTATCTATTTGAGCCTACAAAATTACAAATAAAAAATGTCAATGCCAAATTAGTTTCTTGTTTTTTCTCATTCTTCCCTTATTTCTTGAGGTGTTTGTAATATCTTCTGGGCGAATGATGGGATATTTGCTTGGGAGTGAGGATGGAGGAAAGGACAAGCCAACGGTAAAAGCCGTTGGCACCGTGACCTTTGGTTACACTTGCTGTTTATGGGGATATATGTGGGGATGAAGGGGATAAAAGCGGGGATGGAGGGGTATTTCTATGGTTATCGAGAAGGGAAAATTGTCCTATTTTCCCGGATTACAGAGGTAGAGAAATAAAGGCTTGGTATCTATCTATAAATCAAAGCGTTGCAAAAGCATAGATATTACAGTGTAAAAGCTTAGTTATTAGAGGGTAATATCTATGCTTTTACACTGTAATATCTATGTTATTGCAACGCGAAAGCTTCGCTATTGGAAAACAATAGCTTTGAAATCGAGTTTTTGTTCTATTTTTCCGTCCTTATTATTGCCTTTTTTCTTGAAAGACGGAAAGATGAAGTCTTATTTCAGAACATACACTGCGAAAGTGGAAGCAGGCACCTCTGTGTCGAGCACTGCACCAGAAACGCTGATTTCCTTCTCCACTGGACGGATGAGATCAGGGTTCTTGAGGGAGTTCTCAGCTATAGGATTACTGCTTGTAAGGGTGATGACCTTTCCAGAAGTGAGTTTCTTTATGCCCTTAAGATTGAGCTTTACAGGCTGTGCCTTGTCACTGATATTCGCCACTTTGACGTAGATTTCTCCAGTCGCCTTATTGACAACGGCAGAAGCAGAGAGTCCATTCTGGTCGGAATCACCAGCCACCACCTTCTTGTTCATAGTGAGAGGGAGAACATTAGTGCCCTTATAGTGAGAATAGAGATACTGCACCCAGTAAGAGCAAGTGCGGAAAGAATTGAGGTTGTCATACCATATCATGTCTGGACGCCACTGCCATCCCTTCACGTGAGCGAAGAGCGGAGCGTAAGTAGCCATGTGGACAACGTCGGCATTGCGCTCATATCCGGTCATGAAAGCAGCTTCGAGAAGGGCAGCATTAAAGTGGTTCCACTTCTTTCCCTTACCATGACAAGCGTATTCACCAGCAAAAATCTTTGGACCCTTGCGGTCATAGTTGTCATAACGGTGACGGTTGATGGAGTCAGTAAACCATTTCTCATTGCGATAGAAATGCTCATCATAGAGGTCCACCTTCATTTCCTTCATCTTAGGTTGGAGCATACGGAACTTTTCACCTTCAGAGTCAGGGCCAGTAGTGCCAATATACTTGATTTCCGGGTGCTTCTTCTTCAGCACGTCAAGGAATTTCTTGAGTCGGCTGGTGAAGGCTGGATTGTCTTTATAGTCCCACTGCTCATTGCCGATACCGAGGAATCGCAGATTGAAAGGAGCAGGATGCCCCATGTCGGCACGCACTTTTCCCCACTTAGTGTTCACATCTCCGTTAGCAAACTCGATGAGATCGAGAGCATCCTGGATGTAAGGTTCGAGGTCATCGAGCGCCACGTGGCAGGTCTTCTCGTCCTTTATCTCATTCTGGAACTGACAAGCCAGTCCGCAGGAAATCACAGGAAGGGCATCGCAACCGAAGTCCTCACAGAGCTGGAAGAACTCGAAAAAGCCAAGTCCGTAAGTCTGATGATAGTCAGGATATAGACGGTAAGGGAAAGTATTCTCCCAACGGTTTTCATTGAGCGGACGGTTTTCCACCGGACCTACAGAGTTTTTCCACTGATAACGCTGATTCAAGTCGGTTCCCTCGACGATACAGCCACCAGGGAAGCGGAATACGCCAGGGTGAAGGTCAGCAAGAGCCTGAGCGAGGTCTTTGCGCATACCGTTCTCACGACCCTTCCAAGTGTCTGTAGGGAACATGCTCACGTGCTCAATATCTACGGAAGAGATTGGCGACCAGAAGTCTTCGCCCTTGGCATGAGCGAGGAATATGCGAAGATGAGCGTCGTCCATAGTCTTGCGCGACTTGATGGTGACGGTGTATTTTTTCCATTCCTTGCCTTCCACATTGATGTCGTCAGAGGTAAACTCCTGATGTTCACCCATTGTATCATTATCCACGAGCTGCACCTGAAGCACGGCTTTACCGCCTTCCGGACAGCGAGCATAGAGAGAGAAGCGGTAAGTAGCGTCCTTCTTGACAGCCACTCCGAAGAATCCTTCATTCTCTATACCAGTGCGCTTGTGCGGATGACCAGGGTCAGAGAGACGCACATAGTGAGGGTTACGATCAAACGGACCACCCTGATCCAGCACCTGGAATTTTCCGAAAGGAATCCATCCCATAAACGGATTAGGAAACTCGAATGAGCGATTCTTTATCATCTCGGCATAGAGACCACCGTCGGCAGCGTAATTTATGTCTTCAAAGAAGATACCGTACATAGTGCTCTGGATAGGAGCACCTACCTTCTTGGTCTGTATGACCATCTCATTGCTCTGGGCAAAAGAGCCTAAAGCCGAGGCAAGAGCCAAGGAAGCAAGGAATAATTTCTTTTTCATGTTGGGGTTAGTTTTTTAGAGCAGTTAATTATATATATATAAATAGGTGTAACTATTTTTGTTAATAAGTAGGAAAGAAGCATGATAATCCATGCCTTTATCTTTCGAGTGCAAATATAGTAAAAATAAATAACAGAGAAAAAAATAAAAGGGGAAAAAGGGGAAAAAGCAAGCATAAAAGTGTAATATTGACACATACACTTTGAAAAAAGCATGTTTTTAATTGTATTTTTTACAATTTTCTCAGTATTTCTTTGGAATATTAAAAAAAAATATAACTTTGCATTCACTAACTTCAATATCATTATAATATAACGAAACTAACTACACCACTTCAATATTCCAAGATATAATATCCTGTGTGGACCGTGTCATAATTGGAATAGTCAGATTATTCTGTTATTATACATTATTACAACCGATTATTAACTAATCATTATACTAACTAAAACAAATTCAAGATGCAAAAGCAACTATTCTCAATGATGTTGGGACTCAGCATCATGGGAGGCGGACTTAGCGTTTGCCCTACCCCATTGATGGCAGCTGTAGCCCATGCGCCCCAGACTATTACGGTCAAGGGACAAGTAGTTGACCAGAATGGCGAACCGCTTGTCGGTGCTACTGTCAAGGTGAAAGATTCCAGCACTGGTGCAGTAACCGACATTGATGGTAACTTCCAGATTTCCGTTTCTTCAAATGCCGTGCTCGTAGTGAGCTACGTAGGCTATCAGGATAAGGACGTAGCAGTGCGCGGTCGCGCCATTATCGAGCAGATACAGCTCAACGCTGACGAGACAATACTCGACCAAGTCGTAGTAGTAGGTTACGGTACACAGAAGAAAGCCGACCTTACAGGCTCCGTTTCTATCGTCAATGCAGACGAGATGAAGAAGGTATCCCACTCTAATATCTCAAGTATGCTTGAGGGTAAGGTGGCTGGTGTGCAGATTACATCCGACGGTCAGCCGGGCGCAGACCCATCAGTAAGAATCCGTGGTATCGGCACTTTCGGTGCTCAAGCTCCACTCTATGTCGTTGACGGCGTTCCAATGGGAACCACCATTCGCGACTTTTCTCCTAACGATATTGCTTCTATTCAGGTACTTAAGGATGCTTCCGCAGCAGCCATCTATGGTTCGCGTGCTGCCAATGGCGTGATTATCATCACCACAAAGAATGGTCAGAAAGAGCAGCCTCTTAAGGTGGATTATAAAGGATATATAGGTATTGACAAAATTTCTGACGGCGTTTTCGACGTGATGAACGCTGACCAATATAGCCAATACCTCGGTCAGGCTTGCCTCAACTCTAACACTCCTATCCCAGGAGGATACAAACTGAATGAAGAGACAGGTAAGTATCAGTTTATGGATGATACAAATACAGACTGGTTTAATGAGGTATTCAAGACTGGTGTACGCCAGAATCATAACGTAAACCTCAGCGGTGGCGGTGCAAACAACACCTATAATATCGGTCTCGACTATTTCTCACAGAAAGGAACACTTGAGGGTGCTGGCCCTAACTTTGAGCGTTTCACTGCTCGTGTCAACAATACTATGGACGTGAAGTTTGTGAAGTTCCGCACCAGTCTCGTGTATTCTCACTCCGACCAGGACAATATGGCTATTTCCAATGCCAATGAATACGTCCAGGGTCTTTACGGAGACGTGAGTAATGTGCTCCGCAGCACACTCCTCATGCAGCCTACCATCAAGGCTTACAATAACTCTACATGGGTGCTCGACGGTACTGTAGGCGCTGCAAATTCATTCCGCTATGATGCCTATGGATATGGTGTATATTATGATAATATCCATGGGGACATCTCTGCATCCAATCCTCTTCTCGTAAACAATCTCATGGAGCGTAACACTCTCGTGGATCGCTTTGTAGGAACTGCTTCTGCTGACGTGGATTTGCTGGATATGCTGGGCATAAAGAGTAAGAATCATAAGCTCAATTATAAGATAAACCTCTCCTATAGCAAGACTCATGCACAGGATCACACATGGATTCCTGCTTGGATTCAGAGTAACCGAGTATATCTCGACAAGTCAAATGAAAGACTGACAAAGAAATCTCGCACATACGCAGATGCCCTCATAGAGAATATTCTCACCTATGACGGCACATTCGGCAAGCATCATGTCAACCTCGTTGCTGGTCAGACATACGAAGAAGAAAACTCAAATACACTCACTGGATGGGGCATTAACCTCTCAGAACCTTATTATTTACAACTTCAAAACTCTAAGACTACTCACTCAGAGTCATCGGAGACAAAGCACGCACTGGCTTCTTACATCGGACGTCTCAACTATGACTTCGACGGTAAGTATCTCATCTCTGGCGTAATACGTCGCGATGGCAGCTCACGTCTCTCCAAGAACATCCGCTGGGAGACATTCCCTTCTGTCTCTGCAGGCTGGCGTTTTGACAAGGAAAGCTTCTTCCCTATCAGCCATGACATCATCAATATGTTCAAGGTACGCGGAAGTTATGGTGTGCTCGGTAATGAAAACATCGGTGAATACCAGTTCCAGGGCACTATGAACCGCAACAACCTCGTCTATAACTTCGGCAACAACGTGGTGTATGGCTCTGCTGTGTCAAACTTTATCAACGAGAACATCGCTTGGGAGAAGAAGAAGAGCACTAACGTAGGTATCGACCTCGCTCTCTTCAACAATCGTTTGGAGTTTACTGCAGAATGGTATAAGAATGTATCAGAAGACCTTCTCTACGCTGTTCCAGTGCCTGCTAATGCCGGTGTAGATAATGAGACCGTTACTATGAATGCCGCTTCTATGGAAAATAGCGGTTTTGAATTCTCTGCTACTTACCGCAATCACGACCACCCTCTCAAGTTTGAGGTTTCTGCAAACCTCTCTACTCTCAAGAATAAGGTGACATCTCTCGGTTTCGGTACTAAGGAATATATCACTGGTGCCTACATCACAAGAGTAGGACATGAGGTAGGTCAGTTCTATGGATATGTATATCAAGGCATTGCACGTACCCAGGAAGACATCGACAATCACATCAATGACAAAGGAGAAGTTATCACTCAGGAAGGCATGAACATCGGTGACTGCCTCTATAAGGATGTCAATAATGATGGTGTCATCAACTCTGAAGACCAGGTAGTGCTCGGTAGCGGTCTGCCAAAGGTAAACTTCGGTCTCAGCGCACACTTCGAATATAAGGGCTTCGACCTCAGTATCTCTACATACGGAGCTCTCAATTTCCACGTTACTGATGACTTGCAGAACAGCTTGACTTCTTGCTACGGTTACTCAAACAAGGCAGTTAGCATGCTCGAAGCAAACAGATGGTCAGAGGATGGCTCTACTTATCTCTCAAACACTCCACGTACTTACATCACAAGCAACGGCGAGGCTTGGAACAACTACTTCAGCGACCGCATGATTCAGAATGCCGCTTACTGGAAGATAGCTAACGTAGAACTCGGTTATAACTTCCCTAACAAATGGTTCAAGGGCGTAGTAAGTGGTGTCCGTGCATACGTTTCTGCACAGAATCTCCATACTTTCACCGGCTATAAGGGCTACAATGTCGATTTCGCTGGCGGTGTATTTACTCCTGGCTACAACTTCTGCTCTTTCCCAAGTGCTAAGAGCTTCATGGCAGGTATTCTCTTCACATTCTAATTCATCAGACTTATATTATGAAACCATATAAATTAACATTAGCCATATTGTTAGGTATTGGCACTCTCACCACTTCTTGTGAGGACAAGTTGAACCTGACAAACCCTAACCAGCAGACCACTGGCACATACGGATCTACTGCTGACGACCTTGAGGAATGTATCGTAGGTGCTTACAAACGTATCCGTATGGAGGGTTCTTACGCTCGTGTAGGATATACATACGACATCACTCGCGGCGACGAAGTGTGGAACTCATCACAGACTTGGAACTATCTCGGCGTGGATGATTGCAATACTCCTGTCACTAATGAGGAGACTATGTGGCCTTGGCGCGAATGGTTCTACGTGCTCAATGTCTGCAATTTCGTGACTTCCAAAATCGAAGAGCACAATATGCAGATGACTGACAAGGTGAAAGCTATCAAGGGTCAGGCACTCTTCTTCCGCGGTTTGTCTTACTATAACCTCGTAGGCTATTATCAGAACCCACCTCTCATCACCAATTATTCTGACTACTCCACTCTCGATGGACTCTATAAGAAGAACAATAGCTATGATGAAGTGCTCGACCAGGTGGAGAAAGACTTCAAGGAAGCTATGGAACTTCTCCCTACTCGCGAAAAGGGCGGTGAATGGGCAAAGGGTCGTTCCACTGCTGCAGCTGCAGCTGGATACTATGCGCGCACTCTGATGATGCGTCATAAGTACGACGAAGCTCTCGCTGTACTGAAGGATGTGCTCAGTTCTGAGGACAATGGTAATCAGAAATATGGCAAATATTCCCTCGTAAAAAATTACGGAGACAACTTCCGCGAAGGCTCTGCCTATGAGAATAATGCTGAGTCTATCTTTGAAGTACAGTTCCTTGACTACGGCACTCAGGGCGTGGATGACGAATGGACTCCTGTCAACACCTCTATCAATGCTTCTCAGGCACACGCTCTGGAGAGTAACTTCTGCCCAGGTTCATTCGGTGGATGGGCTGACCTCTCTGCTTCTCCTTGGCTCTATAACCTCTTTAAGGCAGAGCGTACCACCTCCGGCAAGCTCGATCCACGCCTCTATTGGACTATCTGCACTTACGAAAATGACTGGGAAGGCTATGAGTTTGGCAACGCTGCTTACTGCACTAAAGTCACCGAAGCACAGAATCTACGCACTAATAACAATAATGGCGGACTGCCAATAGCTAAATACACCAACATTCGTACTGGCATCTACGACAAGGTAGTGACCGGATTGAAGTGTGGTATCAACCTCCGTATGCTCCGTTATGCCGACATTCTCCTTCTCGCAGCAGAGTGTGAGAACGAGGTAAACGGCCCTACTCAGCAGGCTATCGACTGGATCAATAAGGTGCGTAACCGTGCAGAACTGGCAAACCTCAAGCTTTCAGACTTTAATACCGCTGATAAGCTCTTCGAACAGATTGCTAATGTAGAGCGCCCTAAGGAACTCGGATGTGAGTTTGGCCGTGGTTTCGACCTCATTCGTTGGGGCTTCTATTACGATGCAGGACGTCTGCAGCAGTTGAAAGAGCATAATGCAGCTCGTATCCACAACTATGTAGAGAATGATCCAATATCCATTAAGGCAAGCGTAAAATATGCCGACAAGGATGCAGACAGCGAAATCAAGTCTGGATTTGACACATATAAGCCAGGACATGAGTTCCTTCCTATCTCACAGGGCACAATGAATAAGAACCCTAACCTCGTCGGCAACTCTGCCAACAGCAGTACTGACAACTCTGAATACTTCTTCGGTAAAGGATGGAAGGTTCACCCTGTAGTAGATCTTACTAAGTAATAACCATAAGTAGGTGGGCAAAATCGGGGATAATTCCTCCGCCACCTACTTACAAAAACGATAAAACAATGAGATACCTAAATAAAATTGCATCTGTCTTTTGCCTTGCCACAATGGGCTTGACTGCATTGACATCATGCGAAGGAGGAGAAATTTTCAGCGTAAACTCTCCTGACTGGATTTCTGAAAAGATAGATTCCATCAACGCATCAAAGGGTGATGACAACGTAATGCCTGATGGCGAAGAGGATGTCTATACTGTTGGTGCCACTGATTTCAGCACTGGATGGTGGTCAGAGTTCTCTAAATACTACGTCATTCCTGATGGACAAGTGCTGAATGTGGTGTTCAACCTGAACATTAACCCTGATGCAGCAAATACATACAAGAATTTCGCAATGGTTATCTGTAGCGATGGCGATCGTGGTGCTAATACAGAATATGGTGTTATCCGTTTCGACACACAGCCAAGCGGTAACTCCGAATGGGGTGATTACATCGACAGAAGTGCTATAGAGAGTAATCTCGTATTCTCAACTGATACTGATGAGGGCGTATCTAAGCTCGGTGGCACTGTAATTGTCAGCGTTGACCGTTCTGATCCTAATGCTTTCTCCGTGAAAATGACTAACGGCACAGTGACAAAGACTTACAAGCAGGCTACTCCTCTCGTAAATCTTAATGCTGATCAGAGCAATAATAACATCCGCGTATTCTTTACTCCAGAAGGTTCTTACCTCAATTTCCTCCAGTCCAACATCGAGCCTATCGGTGGTTTCACCTCTGCTGAGGACAAACAGCCTGAGTCTATGGTTCTGAAGTCAGTGCCTAAGAAGGTTTTGGCTGGCACTTCTCTTGAGGATGCGATGGCTAATATCTCGGCTACTGTAACCTATGAGACTGGTATAACTAAGGTAATACCTGCTTCTGAACTTGGTCTCGTGGCTATTCCTGATATGAATCAGACTGGCAAAAAGACCCTTGTAGCTATCTACAACAAGACTTTCAAGAATGAAAACTGCAACAAGCCAATCACCGCAACGGCAGAATTTGATGTAGTAGATAAGTTGTGCAACTCTCTTGGCGCTACTGATAACAGCACAGGATTCTTTGGTGCTAAATCAGAAACCGTAATGGTGCGCCCTAATGAGACACAAATCGTCAAGTTTACCAACTACACTGACGGCGCAGCCAACTGGGATAACTTCCTCGTTGCCATGGTAAATGGCGCTGGAACAGAGTATGGCGTGGTTCGTTCAGACTGTTTCGGTTGGGGTACAATCGTCGATAATGGTGCTACTCCTTTCGGTGCTCCTGACAACTGGGCTACATGGCTTGCGGACATGGACGGAGCCAAGGTGACTCTCTATGTCACAAACAATGGTGACGGAACAGCAGAAATCAAGTATGATATCGTGGCTCTGAATGGCAATAAATACAGCATGGGCTACAATAACCTTACTGGAATAGACGCTAATGACTTCGGTTTCTTCCTCTCTTTGGAAAAAGCTCACCTCGAATTTGACACCACTATAGGTAAAGAAGACAATACTTCAGCTTTCTTTGGCGAGCAGTCTGAGATATTTAATGTACCTTCTGGCAAGACAGTTTCAACACAATTTGTCAACTATACCGACCTCGCAAGTAACTGGAACAACTTTATCGTAGCGCTTGTAGAGAATACTAACACTAGTGAATATGCTGCAGTGCGTGCCGATAACTTCGGTTGGGGCAATGGATATGATGCTTGCACACATTCTTGCACACAGACCGATTGGGGCGCATGGCTTAATGCTATGGATGGAGCAAAGGTAAATGTCTCTGTGACTAACGTCGGTGATGGCACTGCCAATGTCGTTGCAACAATCCTTGGCAATGATGGCGTGACCTATACCCAGACCTATACTGGTATCAACACTATCAATCCAGACGACCTCTACTTCAAGCTTACTATCGAAAAGGCTCACCTCGTATTCGATCTTCCTTTCGCTGTAGAGAAGGCTGCTGGAGCTAAAGCAAGAGCTAAATATCGCCGCAGATAATCATTTTCTGTCTATATACTGCGGGGAAGGTGCATTCCGTGCCTTCCCCGCCATATCATTTATAAATGAAAGGTTATGAAATTAAGATTTGCATTACTCTCTATCTTAGGATGCGCCTCCGCATCTATGCTGGCGCAAAACACTTTGACGGATGCTGATTTGAATAGTGCTTACACACTAAAGAGCATCGCTCGTCAGGGAAATCTCTGCCACGACCCTTCTATTTTCGTGGATAACATCACCAATCCGTCAAACCCTGTCTATTACATATACGGTTCTCACCTCGGACATGGAAAGACTACTGCTGAGAAGAACTATCAGCAATGGACCACTTGGGGAGCGAATGAGAGCTCCACTACCGCCACCAATTCGCTCTTCTGTAATACAAATGGCAACCGCATAAACTGCGCAAGTGCATACAACAACCATGCTATCACAAAGGTAAAAGACCTTAATGGCAAAGAGGTGACGTTCGGTCCGTTTAATGCTCACAACTGGCAACGCAAGAATGGAACCATCAAAGGCAATCAATGGGCGCCAGATGTAGTCTATAACAAGACCATGAAGAAATGGTGTATGTATATGAGTATCAATAGTAATGATTGGTGTTCTGTAATTGTTTGCCTCACTTCCGACTCTCCTGAAGGCCCTTGGAAATATCAGGGACCTGTCGTATTCTCTGGCTTTGCCGGCAAATGGGACCACAATGGTTTCACCAAGACCGACGACTGGAAGAAGACAGACCTCGCCATTGCCACAGGTTGCACTTCGCTCCCTGCAAGATATAATCCGAGCGGCACTTACGGGGACTACTGGCCTAACTGCATCGATCCTTGCGTATTCTATGATGATGACGACAATCTGTGGATGTCTTACGGTTCGTGGAGCGGCGGTATCTTCATGCTCCGCCTCAACAAAGAGAATGGTCTGCGCGACTATTCATACAAATTCCAGAATGTAGGTTCAGGCAAAGCCACTACCTCTGACGCTTATTTCGGAAAGAAAATTGCCGGTGGCTACTATGTTTCCGGCGAAGCAAGCTACATCGAAAAGATTGGAAAATACTACTATCTCTTTATGTCATACGGTGGTCTGGAGACCACTGGAGGCTACCAGATGCGCATTTTCCGCTCTGAAAAGCCTGACGGACCTTACAAGGATCCATACGGCACATCTGCCATCTACACCTCATACGTGATGAACTACAGTGCTACTGCAAGAGATGCGCGCGGTATGCTCCTCATGGGTGGATACAAATGGGAACTCATGCCTTATGCTGAAATAGCGCAGGGACACAACTCTGCCATAACTGACCACAAGGGAAGATCATTCGTAGTCTATCACACTCGTTCCACTGTAGGTCATGAAGGCCACGAAGTACGCGTGCATCAGCTTTTCCTCAATCAGGACGGATGGATTATGGCGGCTCCTTATGAGTTCTCCGGTGAGACGATTACCAATGACGATATAGCTTCAAAGGCATCGATTCCTGACAGCGCAATCCCTGGCAACTATCAGTTTATGCGCCATGAATACAATCAGGACACAAAGAATTTGGCTTACGAAACCCCTGTGGATATCGAGCTTACTGCTGATGGTAAGATTACTGGTAGCGCGACTGGCACATGGACTCGCACTGCTGGCACCGACTTTATCTCGCTCACCATCGGTGGCGTAGTATATAAAGGTGTGCTTGCCCGCCAGACTATCGACTATTCCGACATCCCTGCCCTCTGCATCTCTGCTTGCTCTTCATCCAGCGGAAGCCTTACTATCGGACAGAAGACTTTCACTTATCAGCAGAATATATGGTGCTCAAAGGCTGACTATAAGGCTGCTATCAAATACACACTCGACAAGACCACCGTGCCTTTCTACAGCGGAAAGACCGTCACTACCGCTCAGACTCTCCCTACCAAGGGCTACTTCGGAGCCAAGATAGTCTGGTCGTCAAGCAATGAAAGCATTATGTCTGCTAACGGAAAGGTGACGGGCAATGGCGACGTCACTATGACTATGTCTATCGAAAAGGATGGCTACGCTTACCAGAAAGCATATAAGCTCAATGTGGATGCTGGCGCTGTGGTGACTCCTACCACTGCTAACTATTATCCAGAATGTGGCGCAAAGGATTTCTCCAATGCCTTTTGGTCTATGTTCTCAGATTACTATACTCTCGACAAGGGTAACTCAGCGCGCTTCCGTTTCACTAACCATAATTCAGGAAACGGCAGCAACTGGGAAAACTGGGTGCTCGTAGCTGCCAATTCTCAGCGTGGAAGCGCAGGATATGCCGAGTATTGCGTGCTCCGCAACGACAACTATGCATGGGACAGCAAGGGCAACAGTTTAGAGAATAGCATGACTTATCCTTTCGCCTTCAGCAGTAACTTCAATTGGGACTCCTTCGTCAGCGACATGAATGGCTCTACTGTGGATATGACCGTCAAATACACCACTGAGGGAAATATCGAGATGAACTCCACCATCAAGACGGCATCCGGCAAGATGTATCCTTACTCTTTCGTCTATCGCTGTGCTGCCAAAGCTTCATCCATCTTGCTCTTCTTCACCACTGAGAAGTCATACATCACTTCCGAGACCACCGGCATCGCTAATATCCAAGCCACACAAGGCAATTCACGAACTTACAATCTCTCTGGTCAACGCGTAAATGGCAACTATCGTGGCATCGTGATAAGAAACGGAAAGAAGATGATAAGAAAGTAAAGGAAACCACAAGTCCTCCCACCCTCTTATCCTCCTGTGAGGGGGAGGCTGGTTACAGAGACCTCTCTTGAGTAAGAGACTCAAGACGAAGAACGTATATAGCCTCCCCCTTACAGAAGATAAGAGGGAGGCTTTATGTAAAAGCTATGTTATTAGGAGGTAAAAGCTATGCTTTCACAAATGCTTATTTGCAGTGTCACACAATAGCTACAAGCCACAATGTCAAGAGACAGCCAAATAAAAAAAATCGATTTAACTGCTACGCATTTTTTCTGTTGTAACAAATACTTTTTCATTTATGCCATACCCACTGATTGTCATACTATTAGAAGTGTAAAGGTTTTGGGGATTGAAAAAAAATGGTAATTTTGTGTTCTCAAATTGATACACTAAGTATATGTTGTGAAAAATGACATGCAATCCTAAAACTATTTTTCTTATTACAAAAATGAAGAAATATCTACTTACGATTACAGCCTTGATGCTTTGTCTTTCATCAATGGCAGATGTGAAAAAGGCAAGCATTACGATAGATCAGAGAGTAAAATATCAGCACGTCGCTGGCTTCGGTGGATTTTCTCCAAGTCCTCAGTGGCAGTATTGGCTTGGAGATTCCGAGATGGACAAGCTCTTTGGTAAGGGTGATGACCAACTTGGACTTAATATCCTGCGAGTATATATATCCGACAACAAGAATCTATGGAACAGCGGCGTGGCAAATATTCGCCGTGCTAAGAAGTATAAGGCTTACGTCTTTGCATCACCTTGGTCGCCTCCTGCATCATGGAAAAATAATAATCAGACAGGCAACGGAGGCAAACTGCTTACCTCTCATTGGGGAGATTGGGCTACTTACCTCAATGATTACTATAAATACATGAGGTCGCAAGGCTTGAAAATTGATGCTGTCTCCATACAGAATGAGCCAGATTGGAGTCCAAGTTACTCCAGTTGTAACTGGACAGGTGAGGAATTGGCAGAGTTTCTTCGCCTGCATGGTTCTAAGATTCAATGCAAGGTGATAGCACCGGAGTCTATTCATTTCACCAAAAACCTCCACGAACCAATCCTCAATGATGAGGAAGCGTGCCGTAATCTCGACATAGTAGGTGGTCACTTCTATGGATGGGATGGCTCTGCTTATCCTCTTGCTGCGCAAAAAGGTAAGGAAGTGTGGATGACAGAGTTTCTTATCAATGAGCGTCAGCAGAACAATGGAGCAAACGATGGTCCGAACATAGACTGGAAGACAGACGGTTTCCTTTTTGCAAAAAGCATCAATGACGCAATGCTTGCCAATATGAGTGCATGGGTGCATTATTCTCTGAAACGCTATTATGGTTGTCTCGGAGATGGAAAGTTTGGCACCAAAGACAATGAGATTACCAAGCGAGGCTGGATTCTCTCGCAGTATGCCAAATATGTCTCTGGCACTACGCGCATCCATCATGGTCTGAATGATGCCAGTGGCAAACTCTCATCGTCTGCTTACCTCTCTATTACAGGCGATAGCGTCGTCGTAATGATGATAAATCCATCTGCTGATACCTATACCACTAACGTTTCTTTGCCTTTCAATACTAAGGGAGGACAGCATATAGTGACCACCGAGACGCTTGATGCAAAGCGTTCTGCCATCAATATGGCAGATGAAACTCACGAGGTGGATGTAACTTTGGAACCTTATAGTGTCAATACCTTTCTCTTTGTAAAGACATCAGCCCGCGAGGACTTGCCTGATACGGAGGAAAACGTGGAAAAAGTGTTTGCTGACGATTTCGATATGTATGGCTCTGGTTGCATTCCTACAGGATGGCAGTCAAAAGATGAAAATGGAAATGTGCGCAAATCTGGCAACTATAGTCTTGGTCCACGCTTGATGAGATTCAATGCTGAAGGTATGATGTCGTATGCTTTCTATTACCGCTCAAGTACCAAAAGCGCGGGATATGTCAGTTATGGAGAAGACCCAGAGTATCGTCTCGACCTTGATGCTGGCAAATATACGCTCTCTTATTCCACTGTAGGATACAAGAGTATGCAGACTGTGACTGCCGTAGTCCTCACATCTGGCAATAATCAGGTGGCAAAACTTGTCTCCACTCCTAAGGTTGCAATATCCGACAATGGATCATCTATACGCATTATCGAAACAACCGACTATGTCCTTGACTTTGAACTGAAGTCGGGTGGCAATCATATTCTCAAATGGATTGTGGCAAAGCCGACAGGAGGAATGGCGGAAACGCTTTTGGGCAATGTCAAACTTGTGCGTCATACTGATGAATCCACAGGTATTAAGCAGGAAATCCTACTTCCTGCGAGTGACGACTCTACATACTATAATCTCAATGGACAGCGAGTGGGACGTGATTATCATGGCATTGTTATCCATAGAGGAAAGAAAATAATCAAGTAATAACTGAAGTGTCGCAGGTGGATAACACACTGCTAATCAAGTAATAAAATATCAACAGATAAAAACAAACAAATATATTTTTCTATTTTTTCTTTGTTTTTGTCTGTTGATATTTTCTCTTCTCCACGGAAATGTGGACTGAGGGGCTGTTTATTGTTTGCGAAAGTTGAGTAAAGAGTCCACTTGAAAAAGTCATTTTTACGAAAACGTGCCATTGATTGTCAATAAGT